>NZ_CP022604.1:1907500-2237500 GCF_002278035.1 Ochrobactrum quorumnocens
ATCCCGATGCGGAATGTGATGCCGAGAGGCGCCGTCGAGTTGCGGCAGGACAGATAGATGACTTCCGGACCCTCCAGATGCGAGAGCGTCAATGTATAAGCGCCAAGCCCTTCGGCTTCTGCCACCACATCATGAAAAGCATCGACAATATCGCTGTCGGCCAGAAAGACATTGGCCCAACGCACCGATTGCGGCCCCATTGTATAGCTTCCATCACTGTTGAGCTTCAACAGCTTCAGATGGGTCAGTGTCTGGCAAAGCCCATGAACGCTGCTTTTGGGTAATTTGGTTTGACGAACGATATCCGAAAGTTTGAGCCCATCACGGCTCCCGGCAACACAATCGAGAATCTGCGTCGCCCTCACCACTGCTGGAACCAGCTTCAAGGAACTTTCATCATCGAGTACAGTTTTGTCCATTTGCCCTCTTCAGCCAACCGACAGATGAATTGACTTTAGCTCTGTCGGCTGATTTATTCAGTATATCGTATAGCGTTCAATATATTGAACCGCTCTTTGACGCAACACCGGGATGGAACATCAGATATGATTGCCTTGAAAGATAAATCGCTGCTCAAATCGCAATGCCTTGTGGACGGCCGCTGGATTGACGCCGCCGATGGCAAAACCATTGATGTGACCAACCCTGCGGACGGCTCCCTTGTTGGCACTGTTCCCTCCCTGTCGGTCGATACTATTAAAGAAGCAATCAACGCTTCGAACAAGGCGCTTCCTTCATGGGCCGGCAAGACCGCTAAGGAACGCGCAGGTATCTTGCGCAAATGGTTCGATCTGATCGTCGCCAACGCCGATGATATTGCTCTTATAATGACATCGGAACAGGGCAAGCCACTCGCCGAAGCGCGCGGTGAAGTTATTTATGCCGCTTCCTTCATCGAGTGGTTCGCCGAGGAAGCCAAACGCGTCTATGGTGACACGATCCCTGCCCCGCAAAATGGGCAACGTCTCACTGTTATCCGCCAGCCAGTCGGCGTGACCGCTGCAATCACCCCATGGAATTTTCCAGCGGCAATGATTACTCGTAAGGCAGCACCTGCCCTAGCCGCTGGCTGCACAATGATTGTCCGTCCCGCCGATCTCACTCCGCTGACGGCTCTCGCCCTTGGTGTATTGGCGGAAAAGGCCGGAATTCCAGCAGGCGTTCTGCAGATCGTGACTGGCAAAGCACGCGAAATTGGTGCTGAACTCACCAGCAACGAGATTGTGCGCAAACTGTCCTTCACGGGCTCGACCGAAGTCGGCCGTCTTTTGATGGCGCAGTGCGCACCGACCATCAAGCGTATTTCACTGGAGCTTGGCGGCAACGCACCCTTCATCGTGTTCGATGATGCGGATATCGATGCTGCTGTTGATGGCGCAATGATTTCGAAATACCGCAACGCTGGCCAGACCTGCGTTTGCGCCAACCGCATCTATGTTCAACGCGGCATCTACGACAAGTTTGCTGAAAAGCTGGCAGCCAAAGTGAAAGAGCTGAAGGTCGGCAATGGCACCGAACCGGGTGTCGTCATCGGACCGATGATTGAAGAAAAAGCCATCACCAAGGTCAAAGCGCACATCGAAGACGCTGTTTCCAAGGGTGCGAAGCTCATCACAGGCGGCAAGGAACTGGGCGGTCTGTTTTTTGAACCGGGCATTCTGACCGGCGTGACTTCCGACATGATTGTCGCCAAGGAAGAAACCTTCGGCCCGCTTGCACCGCTCTTCGCCTTCGACACGGAAGAAGAAGTCATTGCCATGGCCAATGATACGATCTTCGGTCTGGCTGCCTACTTCTATACAGAGAACTTCAGCCGCGCGATCCGGGTCAGCGAAGGTCTGGAATATGGCATGGTGGGCCACAACACTGGACTGATCTCGAATGAAGTCGCACCTTTCGGCGGCGTGAAGCAGTCGGGTCTTGGGCGCGAAGGTTCGAAATACGGCATCGAGGAATATCTCGAAACCAAATACATCTGCAGCGCTTACAAGCGTTAAAAATCGCTCTCTTTCGATGGAGCACTTCCAGCAAAAGTGCGAAGCGGCTTTGCGCGGGATAGTGCGTAAAGACAAAAACGAGAGCCGTTCTGACATTTATTTTTAAACCAGAACTGCTCTCGCTTCCGTAGAAAGCAGATTCAAAAAAGTGGCGCGCATTGTTCGCGCCACTTTTTTTATTTATAGACGACGCAAACAATCCTTGGGTGTTTGCCCGCAAAAATCCGGAAAACTTCATGCTGCGCCGACTTTATGACTGGACGATCTCGCTTGCTGCCCGAAAGTCTGCCGAATATTGGCTCGCTTTCATTGCTTTTGTAGAAAGCTCAGTTTTTCTCGTCCCAGCTGATGTGCTGTATCTGCCGATGGCGCTCGCCCGCCCCGAGCGGGCCTATCGCTATGCTTTGGTTGCAACCATATTTTCCGTTCTTGGCGGCATCGCAGGCTGGTATCTCGGCTACCATGCCTATGAGCAGGTCGCTAAACCCGTATTAGAAATGTATGGCAAGCTCGACACATTTGAGCAAATGCGCGGCACGACCAGCGCTGACATGATACTTCTGATGCTCATCACATCAGGACTGGCCCATTTGCCGCCTATCAAGGTGGTGACGATCCTATCGGGAGCCGCTGGCATCAACATCTGGCTGTTTATTGCATCGGCAATCGTGGCTCGCGGCGCACGCTTCTTCTTCCTTGCATGGCTGTTGAAGCGCTACGGTGAACCGATCCGTGGTTTTATCGAAAAGCGCCTCGGCCTTCTGGCTGGGCTGGTTGCCGTGGTGCTGATCGCGATGTTCCTGGCGGTTAAATATCTCCACGCCTGATTTTGCCTCAAGTCGGTCAAAATAAACTGATTGGAGACAAAGCAGCAATTTAGCTTATCTGGACCAAAGAGCATTTCCAGCAAAAGTGCGTGAGCTTTTTGCGTGAGGATAAATACTGAGAGCCGCTTCAGGGAATTTCATATGGCATTTGCACTCAACAAACCGGTCGGCAAAATTCAGGCTTGGTCCGCTGGCATCATGACAGTCGGATTGGCCGCAACCGTTGGAACCGCTCTCGGCTTCGAGCATCTGGCTGGGTTCATGCCCTGCAAGCTCTGCCTTGAAGAGCGTACGCCATATTATATCGGCGTTCCCGTTCTTGTTGCGGCCTTGGTTTCCTATCGCTTGAAATGGCCTCCAATCCTGACGCGCGGCCTGATCCTGATCGGCGCGCTGCTGATGACCTTTGGTCTGGCGCTCGCCATCTATCACACAGGCGTCGAGCTAAAATATTGGCCGGGTCCGGCTGATTGCAGTGCAGCGACCATGAAAGTGACGCTAGATGCAGGCAATCTGCTCGGCGATCTCAACGCGACCCGCCCACCAGCATGTGACAGTGCACCAGGCTTTTTCCTTGGCCTGTCTTTTGCCGGATGGAACGTCGTCGCAAGCCTGCTCTTTGCAGCGATCGGCTACTACGGCGCTTTTGCAAAAGCTGGGAAGTAAGAGCGATTTCTGAGGGAATTGTTCTTTCTACAGCATGTCTCAGAATAGTGTCTAAATCAAAAAGCGGCAGGCCGTGGCGAAAATGGTGATTTTCGAGTACCGAAGCGGAGTGTACTTTTGGGTACATGAGCATCGGAACGCAGACAAATTGCAATTTGCAGACCGGCTTGGCGACTTTTGGAACAGACACTAAGGCTCTAGTTCAACATCCCAATACAGAAAGTCGAGCCAGCTGTCGTGGAGATGGTTGGGTGGGAAAAGGCGCCCATTATTGTGCAGATCCTGCACAGTGGGCGTGACCGGCTTCTGGCGCGGCCACATATGCGCCTGAGCCGGCATCAAGCCGCCTTTGCGCAAATTGCACGGAGAACATGCGGCGACCACATTTTCCCACGTCGTCTCGCCGCCATGGCAACGCGGGGTGACGTGGTCGAAAGTCAGATCGTGCAGAGAGCCGCAATACTGGCATTCGAAACGATCACGTAGAAACAAATTGAAGCGCGTAAACGCCGGATAGCGCGGTGGCTTCACATAATCCTTCAAGCAAATCACGCTGGGAACGCGCATAGAGAATGAGGGGGATGATACGATCTGGTCGTATTCCGCCACAATATGCACGCGCTCGAGAAACACCGCTTTGATCGCGTCTTGCCAGGACCAGAGCGACAAAGGGTAATAGCTGAGCGGACGATAATCCGCATTGAGGACCAGCGCGGGTAATCCACTGCTCGACACGGTCCGGGGAGAGACGGCTACATTCAAGGGCGCACCTCCTTCAGAGCAACTCCGAAAGGAAAAGTGCGAATGGCTTTCCATGCGGAATTGCGTTCTTCATCGAAGCGCCGCGCGTCCATTCTGGGCGCAACCTACGACGCTCCGATCTTGTGAAAGCGGCAAGTGCGATAGGCAGGATATCAAGCTTCTGCGAATCGAAATGCCGTCATCACCTGATGCGAATAATGTAATCCCGACGTGACAGGATTGTGAAGCGGAAACGCATTTATGTCCCCGGAAACACGCAAGATTTACAGAAGCGGCGCCGCCTCGCGGCCTTTGATTGCAGCGTAATATGCCCAAAACAAACGCGCTGCCACGCCACGCCATGGCGCCCAATCTTCCGCAAGCAGACGAAGAGCTGCGGCATCCGGCCGTGTTTCATGCGCAAAAGCGTGACCGACCGCAGTTTGCAAGGCGACGTCGCCTGCCGGAAATACATCTGGATGACCGGCTGCAAAAAGCAGGTAAACCTCAGCGGTCCAGGGGCCGATACCCTTGATCGCTGTCAATGTCTTGATCGCTTCCTCCGCAGGCAGTTCGCAAAGTCCATGCAGGTCAATCGCACCTTCTGCCAAAGCTGCACTCAGCGCAAAAAGCGTTCTTTGCTTCGGACGCGAAAGCCCGGCAAATCGCCACGCTTCTTCGCCGCCCGCAATGTATCCCTCCGGCGTCATAGGATCGACCACCTGCTTGAACCGTGCCCAGATCGCAGCCGCACTCGCGGTTGAGACCTGTTGTGCGACAATAATTGAAGCAAGGCTTTCAAACCCCGGCTCGGATCGGCGAAGCGGCACTTGATGAGAACGGCTGCGTATATCGACCAGTCGGGCATCGACCAGCACCAGTGCCTCAAGCCCGGCCTCAATATCGCTCAATGTATCGATCCGCAGCATAAGATGGCCTTTCATTTCATTAACTTGCAAAGTACCAATACCGTCAAATGACAATCAACTGACATGATCATGACAAAATCTGTTTTCCGCTTTGCCCCTAGCCCCAATGGCCAACTGCACCTTGGCCATGCCTATTCCGCCCTTCTCAACGCAAGCATGGCGAACGACTGCGATGGTCGTTTTCTTCTGCGTATGGAAGACATCGACACCGCCCGTTGCACGCCTCAACTCGAACAGGGCATCTATGATGATCTCCATTGGCTTGGGCTAAAATGGGAACAGCCGGTGCGTCGCCAGTCGGAGCATTTTGGCGAATATCGCAACGCATTGACCAAGCTTGCCGACAAAGGTCTCGTCTATCCCGCCTTTTTGAGTCGCACAGAAGTGCGCGAACAAATCGGCGAAGCGCACGCCAAAGGCAAAGAATGGCCGTCCGATCCCGACGGTACGCCGCTCTATCCCCAGGGCGAACGTAACCTCAGTGAAAAAGAACAAATGGAGCGCATTGTTTCTGGTGCACCCTATGCATGGCGGCTCAATATGGAAAAGGCGCTTGCAACCACAGGCAAAACACTCTTCTGGAACGAAAGCGGCAAAGGCCCAGATGGCGAGACTGGTCGCCTACCCGCGGACCCCACACAATGGGGCGACGTGGTGATTGCGCGCAAAGATACACCCACCAGCTATCATCTGTCAGTCGTGGTGGACGATGCCCTTCAAGGCATCACTCATATTGTCCGCGGACGCGATCTTTTTCATGCAACATCCGTACACCGGCTGTTGCAGACCCTACTCAGTCTGCCGGAACCGCATTATCATCATCACGATCTGGTGCTGGGCGATGATGGGTTGAAACTCTCCAAAAGCCGCAAGGACACCGCACTTGCATCTTTGCGCGAACAGGGCTTTACGCCTGACGATATACGCGCAAGACTATCACTTTAAAGACCATTTTCGCCGCAGCGTCACAGATGATGTGCCCGCGGGCCGATTGACGTAAGCGCGCTAAAGCGGTTCAAGGATGCATGAAGCTGGCGTTGAAAGACACTGGCGGTATTGTTTTATATTGAAGGAGGCGGAGCCATGGGTAACGTAACAACAAATAATTACGTTGAGATTGAAGGCTTGCGTGTTGCCCCCGAACTGGTGGAATTTCTGGCCAAGGAAGCCGCACCGGGAACGGGCGTGGAACCAGAAACATTCTGGAAGGGCTTCGCAGCCATCATCCGCGACCTCGCGCCGAAGAACCGCGCACTCCTCAAAAAACGCGACGATCTGCAAGCCAAGATCGATGCCTGGTACAAAGAAAATCGCGACAAGGATTATTCGCAAGCTGATTATCAGCAGTTCTTGAAGGACATCGGCTATCTCCTGCCGGAAGGCGGAGAGTTCAAGGTTTCAACCGCCAATGTCGATCCGGAAATCATGCATATCGCCGGTCCGCAGCTTGTCGTTCCGGTCATGAATGCACGCTACGCGCTCAACGCTGCCAATGCACGCTGGGGATCGCTCTATGACGCGCTTTACGGCACCGATGCTATCTCTGAAGATGATGGCGCAGAAAAGGGCAAAGGCTACAACCCGAAGCGCGGTGAAAAAGTCATCGCATGGGCCAAGAATTTCCTCGACGAAAGCGCACCGCTCAATGCGGGCAAGTGGGCCGACGTCTCAGGCCTTTCCGTCACGGACGGCAAACTCGCTGTATCGCTTGCCGACGGTTCGAGCACCGCCTTGAAGGACGGCAGCCAGTTCAAGGGATATAATGGCGATGCAGCGGCACCGACCAATGTGCTGCTGGCCAAAAACGACATGCATGTTGATATCGTAATCAATGCGGACAGCCCGATCGGCAAGACCGACCCGGCACATATCGCAGACATGGTTCTGGAATCGGCCATCAGTACGATTCAGGATTGCGAAGATTCGATCGCTGCTGTTGACGCCGAAGACAAGGTTGCCGTTTATCGTAACTGGCTCGGTCTCATGAGCGGCAAGCTCGAAGACACCTTCGAGAAGAACGGCAAGCAGATGACGCGTCGCCTCAATGGCGACCGTAGCTATAAGGCTGCCGATGGTTCCGAACTTACCCTCAAGGGTCGTTCGCTGATGCTGGTTCGTAACGTTGGTCACCTGATGACCAACCCGGCGATCATCGATGCAGAAGGCCATGAAGTGCCGGAAGGCATTATGGATGCGGCCTTCACCAGCCTGATTGCACTGCACGACATCGGCCCGAATGGTCGCCACCTGAATTCACGGGAAGGCTCGGTCTATATCGTCAAGCCGAAGATGCACGGCCCGGAAGAAGTGGCATTCGCCAATGAAATCTTCACCCGCACCGAAGAGTTACTCGGCATGAAGCCGAATACGCTGAAGATCGGCATCATGGATGAGGAGCGCCGCACCACGGTCAACCTCAAGGAAGCAATCCGCGCAGCAAAAGAACGTGTGGTCTTCATCAATACTGGCTTCCTCGACCGCACCGGCGACGAAATCCATACGTCGATGGAAGCTGGCCCGATGATCCGCAAGGGCGACATGAAGCAGGCCGCATGGATTGGCGCTTATGAGCAGTGGAATGTCGATATCGGTCTTGAGTGTGGCCTGTCCGGCCATGCGCAGATCGGCAAGGGCATGTGGGCCATGCCGGACCTGATGGCTGCGATGCTGGAACAGAAAATCGCTCATCCGAAGGCTGGTGCGAACACCGCCTGGGTGCCATCGCCAACCGCTGCAACATTGCACGCAACACACTATCATCAGGTTGATGTGGCTGCCGTTCAGGACAAACTCAAGAGCCGCCCACGCGCCAAGCTCGATGATATCCTGTTAGTGCCTGTTGCCAGCCGTCCAAACTGGACGCCGGAAGATATTCAGAAGGAAATCGACAACAACGCGCAGGGCATTCTCGGCTATGTCGTGCGCTGGGTTGATCAGGGCGTCGGCTGCTCGAAAGTGCCGGACATCAACAATGTCGGCCTGATGGAAGACCGCGCAACGCTGCGCATTTCCGCTCAGCACATCGCAAACTGGCTCTATCACGGTGTGGTTTCAGAAGCGCAGGTCATGGAAACCATGAAGCGGATGGCCGCGGTCGTTGACAAGCAGAATGAAGGCGACGCGCTTTATCGCCCGATGGCCGCAAACTTCGACAAGTCAATTGCCTTCCAGGCTGCCTGCGATCTGGTTTTCAAGGGCCGCGAACAGCCGAATGGCTATACTGAGCCTGTTCTGCATCGCCGCCGTTTGGAACTGAAGGCGCAGGGCTGATACCAATATTGTAGAAATAGTTTGGCTGCGGCGGGAGAAATCCCGCCGCATTCTTTTGTCTGCTATCCTGAATAACGCTTGACTCCATTATAATAGATATTAATTCTATCATAATGGAAAACGTAATAGATCGGCTCGATAACGCCATCGGCGACAATCTGCGCCGCCTGCGCCTTGCGCAAGGCATGACGCTGGATGCGCTTGGGGATGCGTCAGGTGTCAGCCGCGCCATGATCTCGCGGATCGAGCGTGGCGAAACCAGCCCGACCGCACAGCTTCTGGCGCGCATTTGTGCAGCTCTCGGCACATCGCTCTCAGCCTTCTTTGCTGATGCGGAAGCCCCTGCTTCTCCCTTGCTCACGCATGATCGCCAGCCAGTCTGGCGTGATCCGGATACAGGCTATATCCGGCGGTCTGTTTCGCCACCAGGAACGGGATCGAGCATCGACATGATCGAGGTCGAGTTTCCCGCAGGGGCAAAGGTCGCCTTCGCTCCACAAACAGCCAATGCAGGCATCACACAGCATTTGTGGCTCCTGAAGGGCGAAATGGAAATCACGGTTGGTGAAACCGCATATCGGCTCCAAGCCGGCGACTGTCTTTACATGCCACTCGTCGAGGGCATCACCTTTCATAATCCCGGCATGTCGACCGCACGCTATACAATCGTACTTGAACGCCGCAGCAGTCTTTGAAAGCAATAAGCATGATTCGCGTTCTCAATTTCGAAGAAGCCAGAGCCGCCATCCCGGCACTTGCCGAAATCATTACGGATTGCGTGAATGGCGGCGCATCGGTCGGCTTCATGGCACCATGCGAAACGCATGATTTCATCCCCTACTGGAACCGTGTCGCCAATGAAGTCGATGCTGGCGAGACCGCGCTTCTGATTGCCGAACATCAGGGCGAGATCGTCGGCACGGTACAGCTTGGCCTGTCGCAAATGCCAAATCAGCCGCATCGCGCCGACCTCAAAAAGCTGCTCATCCATACAAAAGCGCGCGGCCTTGGCATTGCGCGCAAACTGATGGAAGCAGCCGAAGAAAGTGCTCGCAACCATCGCAAGACACTCATCTGCCTTGACACCGCGACCGGCAGTCATGCGGAAGCAATCTATACCCATCTTGGCTGGGAACGGGTCGGCGTGATCCCGAACTATGCGCTTTATCCTGACGGAAGCCCCTGTGCGACCACACTTTTCTATAAAGGCCTCTGAAATGACCCTGACTATCCGCTTTGCCAACGAAGCTGACCTCCCTGCCCTGCTCGCAATCTACAATGACGCGGTGGAGAACACCCTCGCCATCTGGAACGACACACTTGTCGATCTGGAAAACCGCCGTGAATGGCTCAAAGCCCGCAATCGCGACGGCTTTCCGGTGCTTGTTGCCGAACGTGAAGGGCAAGTTGTCGGCTATGCGAGTTATGGCCCTTTCCGCCCTTTCGAGGGTTTCCGCCACTCATCCGAACTCTCTGTCTATGTTGCAAGCGACGCCCGCGGCGGCGGTATTGGGCGCACCCTTCTCGCCGAGCTTGTCGAAGAAGCCCGTGAACGCAAGGTCCATGTACTCGTGGCGGGCATTGAATCAGGAAATGCAGCCTCCATTGCGCTCCATAAATCGCAAGGCTTTGAAGATTGCGGAACGCTGAAACAAGTCGGCCAGAAATTCGGACGCTGGCTCGATCTGACTTTCATGCAAAAGATTCTCTGATCAGCAACAAAAAGGCCGCTTTCGCGGCCTTTTTGTTTAGTTCGTCTGTGTAACAACGTCCCCAACTGGCAGCTCGTCAAGACCAATCTCGCCTTCAACCTGATCGCTGCGCGCCATCAGGTAAAGGCCGAGCACGGAAGTCAGAACGGCGATGAACACCAGATACCACGCATGTGCCATCGGATTGACCGCGAGCAACGATGTTACAACAACTGGCGTCAGACCACCAAAAATCGCATAGGAAATATTGTAGGAAAACGACAGGCCAGAGAAGCGGACAGGCGCTGGGAAAGCGCGCACCATCACATAAGGAACAGCGCCAACCATACCGACAGAAAGTCCCATCACCGCATACAGCGCGAACAGAACAGGCAGGGAAACCGCCGCATAGGTGTAGAACGCGAAGGTTGCAACACCGAAAAAGACACCAGCGACCGCGAAGAATCTTCCGCTGCCGATACGATCGACAATCGCGCCAGCAGTCACGGTCCCAAACATCAGAAACAGCGTACCAAAGCTCGTCGCAGCCAGCGATTCCAGCGGCGTATAGCCGTAAAGCTTCTGCAGGAATGTGGCGGTCATCAGCGTCGTGACGACAATGCCTGCCGACAGAATCCATGTCAGCAACACGGAAATGACAACACCATGCATGTGGTTGCGCAGAACCGTGCCAAGCGGCAGCTTGTCCTTGAGCAAATGGCTGTTCTTCATCTCGGTGAAGATCGGCGTTTCAGCCAGCCAGCGGCGCAGATAAACGGCAAACAGACCGAAAATACCACCGATGAAGAACGGAATGCGCCAAGCATAGGCAGCAAGCTCTTCCGGGGTGAAAATCCAATTGATGGCGGTTGCAATCAGCGAGCCGATCATAATGCCAAGCGTCAGACCCGAGCAAAGGAAACCACACGCCATGCCAACACGATTGGCCGGTACATGCTCGGCCACGAAGGTCCATGCGCCAGGCACTTCACCGCCAATGGCAGCACCCTGCAACATGCGGAAGATAATCAACAGGATTGGCGCACCAACACCCAGCGTTGCATAGGTTGGCAAACAGGCCATGGCCAATGTCGAAATCGACATCAGGAAAACCGAGAAAGCAAATACGCGCTTACGGCCGAACTTGTCGCCAAAATGCGCCAGCACGATGCCACCAATCGGGCGCACCAGGTAACCTGCCGCGAAAATACCAAAAGTCTGGATCAGCACCAGCCAATCGGGCATGTCGGGCGGGAAAAACAAATGGCCGACCACGCTCGCAAAAAAGACGAAGATGATGAAATCATAAAACTCCAGCGCGCCGCCAAGAGCCGAGAGGCCTAGGGTACGAAAATCCTGCCGGTTTAATGGTCGGGGATTGTTGCTTGCATGAGAGTTTGTCGGTGCCATCGATCCAATTCTTTTCTGGTCGTTGTATTTTGGAGTGGGTTTTAACGCGCATCCCGAAAAGTGTGAAACGGTTTTCGGACAAGATGTACGTGAAAGCAAACTTTGAGATGCGCTGATATGATTTTATCAGATCGGCGCTCTAATGCTCCAGTTGCGGGCGCTGCAAAGCTTGACTTCTACACGATAAAACATATTTTAGAATTATTCTAAACTGTGGAATTTTGAAATGCTCAGCCGATTCTTTCGCAATGGTCGCCGACCTTTTGATTCGCTCTCCGAACAGGAAATATTGGCGCTGGCCATATCCTCTGAAGAGGATGATGCACGTATTTACCTCTCTTATGCCGATGGTCTGCGTGACGAGTTTCCGCAGTCGGCAAAAATATTCGAACAAATGGCGGCAGAAGAACATGAGCACCGTGATGCGCTGATTGAACGGCATCGCGCGCGCTTCGGTGAACGCATCCCGTTGATCCGTCGCGAACATGTCAGCGGCTATTTTGAGCGCAAGCCCGACTGGCTGGTGCGCCCACTTGGCATCGACAAGGTGCGCGACGCCGCAACTCAGATGGAAGAACAAGCTTACCGCTTTTATATCGAGGCCGCGAAGCGTGTAACTGATGCTGGCACGCGTAAGCTTCTTGGGGATCTGGCCCAGCAGGAAAAAAAGCATGAGGTGACAGCCGAGGCGCTGGAGCACGAACTGACACCACATACGGTGCAAGATGAGGAGCGCGCGCTCGAGCGCAAACGGTTCATCCTGACCTATGTGCAGCCGGGTCTGGCGGGTCTCATGGATGGATCAGTCTCGACCCTTGCGCCGATTTTCGCTGCAGCCTTTGCTACGCAGGATACATGGCAGACATTTCTGATTGGCCTTTCGGCATCGGTCGGTGCGGGGATTTCCATGGGCTTCACCGAAGCCGTACATGATGATGGCAAGTTGTCTGGTCGAGGCTCACCCATCAAACGCGGGCTCTCCTGCGGTATCATGACGACACTGGGTGGCCTTGGCCATACTCTGCCGTACCTGATCAGCGATTTCTGGACCGCAACAACGATTGCAGCGATTCTGGTGTTCTTCGAGCTCTGGGCAATCGCCTTTATCCAGAACCGCTATATGGAAACGCCGTTCTTCCGCGCGGCGTTGCAAGTGGTGTTCGGCGGCGCTTTGGTTCTGGCCGCAGGCATTTTGATCGGCAGCGCCTAAGCCTTAACTGCGTCGCGGGGCTGAGAGATCGGTCCTTCAAAGACATCAATCGCAATACGCCCCTGCCGGGAAACAGTGACAAAGCTGTTTGCCGGCACCGCCATCCAGTTTGCCTTATCGCCATCAAGCGGCTCAGAAACCACGCAAATACCAGACGCACTGCCCAGTGTCGCCGTATAAAGTGTTGGCGCAAAAGCATCGGTGGCATAGCGGATCGCATAAAGCTGGTTCCCATCGGAAAAAGCCGCAGTCAGCCGCAAAAAAGGTGGAACTCCGGCGCGCACAGCCTCTTCAACAATCGTTGCGACCATACGTTTCATGGCCAGTGCAGGATCGCCATCAAGCCCAAACTCCAGCATCAGCAGAAAGATCAGCTCTGAATCAGTTGCACCGTGTTTCTGACGATAGACGTCGTCGCTCAAGTGGCCTTCAAGCCTGCGCCGCAACCGGTCGAAGTCGCCAATCTGGCCGTTATGCATGAAGCTCCAGCGGCCCGACACAAATGGATGGCAATTGGAGCGGCTGGTTAGTCCGCCCGTTGATGCTCGGACATGCGCAAGAAAAAGGCGCGACTGAATTTGCCGCGCCAGGCTCCGCAAGTTTTGATCAGACCAAGCGGGCAGAATATCCCGATAAAGCCCCGGTTCATCGCGATTTCCGTACCAGGCAACCCCGAAACCGTCGCCATTTGTACGTGTTTTGGCTTCATGCGCATCGTGGCTTTGGGCCACGAGCGAATGGCAGGGAGACGAAATAATGTCTTCCAGATAAGTCTCAGGTCCGAGATAGGCGGCCCAACGGCACATGTTTGATCCGGAAATTACCGGCCCCGGTTGTGTGTCCGCTCATAAAGTTGGCGGACGATCGTGCTTGCCGTCTTCTCGAATAAAAATGGCAAAATTGCATGGATAAGCGCTGCGAACGCTGCGCAAAAAAGCTTGAATGAAAAACGACCGGCAAAGGCCATATGCTGAAAATAGGTTTCGTCAACAGATTCCGGATGCTCGGTAAAGAGGCGGGTAATACGTGTTGTCATTGGAAATACTCCCGTCAATGAGTAATTTGTTCCCGTTACGCGGCACAGATTGCACCTTGTCTAGAAAATCATTTTAGCAAAAGCAAACGAGATGAAATCTCAATTTGTCCTTGATAAATACGATTCTTTGAGACAAATATCCCAATATGAAACCTTCATTGGATGAAATTGATCGCAAAATATTGGGTGAACTGCAAATTGACGGAACCTTGTCCGTTGATTCTCTCTCAGAGCGTGTGCATCTTTCGCGCAATGCCTGCTGGCGGCGCGTCAAGCGCATGGAAGATGAAGGCTTCATCAAGGCGCGTGTCGCTCTTGTCGATGCCGAGATGGCTGGTTGCGGCCTTTCGGTCTTCATTCTGGTTCGCACATCGAGCCACGATCCTGATTGGCTGGGCAAGTTTCGCTCGGCCATGGCGCGCTTTCCTGAAATCGTTGGCGTCTATCGCATGACGGGCGATCTCGACTATGTGCTGAAAGCGCGTGTTTCCGACGTCAAAGCCTACGACCGGCTCTATCAGCGCCTGATTGCCAGCGTCCCCCTGTCAGATGTGTCAGCCTCTTTCGTGATGGAAGAGATCAAGGAAACCACGTCCGTACCGCTGGAACGGGATTGAATTGGCTCAGACATCGCAGCTCATGGTGTAAAAGCATGATCCTGTGCCGCAGTATCATTGCAAAACGTCAAATAGACTGTACACCTTTGGTGCAATTTCACGTATGAGCGTCGCCAATTTGAATTTTCGCAGGAAAGGCTCCCTCATGACCGCAGCATCCGCTCTAGCACCAACGCTCGGCATCATCCGCCTCGAACATGCGGACGGCCTTGAACTCCCCGCTTACGAAACTTCCGGCTCTGCTGGCATGGATCTCCGTGCGGCTGTTGCCGAAGACCGCCAGATCGTACTTCTGCCGGGCCGCCGGACCTTGGTGCCAACTGGCCTCATCTTTGAAATCCCGGAAGGCTACGAAGTTCAGATCCGCCCTCGCTCGGGCCTCGCATTCAAGAACGGCATCACCTGCCTCAACACACCGGGCACAATCGATTCGGACTATCGGGGCGAAGTGAAGGTCCTTCTGATCAATCTGAGCGACGACGACTTCCGCATCGAACGCGGCATGCGCATTGCTCAAGCTGTCTTCTCACCTGTCGTTCAGCCAAAGATCGAAGAACGTTCCGAAATCAGCGAAACCGCCCGTGGTGCGGGCGGTTTTGGTTCGACCGGAACGGCCTGAATAAATTACCAAGCAAGCATTATGAAAAGCCGGAACCTCGTTCCGGCTTTTTTATTTGCACTCTTTAGATCACTTTTCTCAGCAGATTTTTCGCGAATCTAAGCTCTAGGACCATTCCGCGCATGACAAATAATTAAGATGAATTCTTGAGTGGGTGAGCATAGATATCTGATTAATACAGCTACTTTATATTGAATTCTCAGAGGGTACAGGGTGCTTAGATCCACCGATTCACTTCCGGCAGGTCAGAAAAAGACCGCATCAGCCAAGCGTGCACCGCGTAATCGACGCCGTTTGTGGGTCTGGTTACCAATCGCCGCTATCGCTTTGGGCGCGGGTTGGTATTTCCTGAGCGCACGCGAAAGCGGTAGCCAGAAAAGCACCTATCTGGCCGAAACAGTGGAACGCGGAAATATCGAAAATTCGATCACCGCCGTCGGCACGCTCAGCGCCCTGCGCAGTATCAATGTCGGCGCTCAGGTTTCCGGACAGCTTAAAAGCGTCAAGGTCGAAGTTGGCAACGAGGTCAAACAGGGGGACCTGATTGCCGAGATTGACCCCTCGCCGTTTGAGAAAAAAGTTGAAATCGCCAGTGCGCAGCTCGACAATCTCAAAGCCCAGCTTTTAAGCAAGCAAGCGCAACTAACGCTGAAAAAGTCGAATGCTGCCCGTCAGCGCTCCTTGCTCGCAAGCCGCAATGCTTCCCAGTCGACTATCGATCAGGCTGATGCTGATCTCGCCATGGCTGACGCTGACGTGAAAGCTTTAAGCGCGCAAATCCGCCAGCAGGAAGCGCAGCTTGCCAGCGATAAGGTCGATCTCGGCTACACCAAGATTTACAGCCCGATGGCTGGCACCGTCGTCGACCAAGCCGCCAAGGAAGGCGAAACACTGAACGCCGTGCAAAGTGCGCCGACGGTCGTCACGGTTGCGGATCTCAAGGTGATGACGGTCGAGGCACAGGTCTCTGAAGCCGATATCAGCAAACTTAAGCCCAATATGCCGGTTTATTTCACCTTGCTCGGCCAGCCTGACAAACGGTTTACCGGCACACTGCGTCAGATCAAGCCAACGCCACAGACCGACAACAATGTCGTTCTCTATTATGCATTGTTCGACGTTCCCAACCCAACTGGCGAACTCATGATCAATATGAGCGCACAGGTCTATTTCGTTCTCGATCACGCCGACAATGTGCTGATCGTTCCGACCGCAGCGCTCAATTCCAAGCGCGAAGGCCAAGGCAAACCACAAGCAACGGTTCAGGTCGTCGATAAAAGCGGCTCCACCACGGAGCGCACCGTAGAGGTGGGCGTTCGTAACCGCGTACAGGCGGAAATCAAGAGCGGGCTTGAAGAAGGCGACAAGGTGGTTGTCACCTCCGCCTCGGCAACGGCAGGCTCAACCCAGCGCGGTCGCAGGCCCGGCGGCATGTTCTTCTGATGGGAGCATCCATGAACGACGCGCCCCTCATCAGACTGAACAATATCAGCAAGACCTATCACAATGGCGATCTCGCCGTTGAGGTTCTGCATGGCATTAAGCTTGATATACGCGCCGGTGAGTTCGTGGCTATCATGGGCGCATCAGGCTCGGGTAAATCGACGCTTATGAATATTCTGGGCTGTCTCGACAGTCCCAGCGGCGGTGAATATCTGCTCGATGGCGAAGATGTATCAACCCTTGATGCAGACGAATTGGCCGCATTGCGCCGCCGCACCTTCGGCTTTGTGTTCCAGAGCTACAACCTCATTGCAACATCGACCGCGCAAGAAAACGTCGAGGTTCCGGCGATCTATGCAGGCATGCCGGCCACCGAACGCCATGAACGCGCGGCCGAACTTCTCAACTCACTGAAACTCGGCGACCGCTTGGACCATCGCCCCAATCAGCTTTCCGGTGGTCAGCAGCAGCGCGTTTCCATCGCGCGTGCGCTTATGAATGGCGGACGCATTATTCTTGCGGATGAACCGACAGGCGCGCTCGACAGTCAGAGTGGCGAAGATGTCATGGCGCTGCTTCGCTCCATGCATGAACAGGGTCATACGATTATCGTGATCACCCACGCCCGTGAAGTTGCGGAACGGGCAGACCGGCTGATCGAAATCCGCGATGGACAGATCCTGTCCGACACAACCAATCGTGAAATGCCGATTAGCGATGCACCACAAACCTTGCAGCAAATGACAGCAAGTGGCGCCGCACATATTGCCGATATTTCGGAAGCGGTGAAAATGGCAATGCGTGCGCTGCGCGCCAATATTTTCCGCACAATCCTCACCTTGCTCGGCATCGTCATCGGTGTGAGTTCGGTCGTCACCATGCTTGCCATCGGCACAGGCGCGCAGAATTCTATTCTTGACCGTATCAACGCAATGGGCACCGATCTGGTGCTCATTCGACCATCCATGCCGGGTTTTCGTGGCTCTGGCTCAGTGGCAACGCTGGTGCCGGAAGATGCCGACGCTATCCTGCAGCTGCCCAACATAAAAACGGCTGTTCCAGAAGTGACTGGCAGCGTTACGCTCCGGCGCGGCAATGTCGATTATCAATCGCAGGCTAACGGCACCGTTGCGGCATTCACGGAAGCGAAATCCTGGAAGGTCGCAACAGGCGATTTCATCGCCGATCATGATATGGAAACCTATGCGCCCGTTGCAGTGCTGGGCGCTACGGTGGTCAAAACACTTTTCCCGGATGGCTCAAATCCCATTGGTCAATACATCCTGATCCAGAAAATACCTTTTCAGGTGATAGGTACTTTGGAACCCAAAGGAGCTGGCTTTGGTGGGTCGGATCAGGACGACGTGGTGATCGTACCGCTTTCGACCGGAAATCTCCGACTGTTTGGCCAGAAATTTGTCCGCACAATTACGGTTCAGGTGAAAGACTCGGATCTGATCGATACGACACAGGATCAAATTCAGGAATTGCTGGACCACCGCCACAAGCAGCGTGACACCATGATCACAAACATGTCCTCGATTCGCGATGACGCGGCAGCGATGGGATCGACCCTGACGCTGTTTCTGGGATCTGTTGCCGCAATCTCGCTTCTGGTCGGCGGCATCGGCGTCATGAACATTATGTTGGTCAGCGTCACTGAGCGAACGCGTGAAATCGGTGTTCGCATGGCAACAGGCGCACGACGACGCGACATTCTTCTTCAGTTCATCACCGAAGCGCTGACAGTCTCGGCAATTGGTGGTGCTGTTGGTGTTATTCTCGGCGTCGGCACGGCAGCGGCCCTATCCTGGGCAGGTGTGCCTGTTGGTTTCAGCGCAGGTCCTGTGCTTCTCGCCTTTGCCTGCGCCTTTGCAACAGGTCTTGTGTTTGGCTTTCTGCCCGCACGTAAAGCCTCGCGGCTTTTGCCAGCGGTAGCGCTCTCATCGGAATAAGTTACGCAACTGCCAGAACAGAAGCAAAAAGCCCGGCATGAAAGCCGGGCTTTTTGTTTAGAGCATAGTCCTATCGGAGTGAAACGAGGATCGATAAGACTATGCTTAAAGTAAAATGAGTTAGAGCGCCGATCCGAGTCAATCAGATCGAAACGCGCTCTAATGAAGAAATTCCAAAAGCTTATTTGAACTGAATTGGCACCGTAATCGGCATTCTCGGCTTAGCAATTGCCGCTGGAGGAGCAGGCACAGGCGACGAATTACGCGTTGCTTCAACTGCCAGCTGATCGACAGTTGGATTGCCTGATGATCCAACCAACCTTACGGAAAGAATATTTCCGGATGGATCAACAACGAAAGCGACCTGGGCCGTACCCTTTACGCCGCTTCCGGCCTTACGTTGCAAAGAACGTGTACGGCGCAACAAATGCGAATAGAGCTTGGCCTGCCACTTGTTGGAACTGACACCGGCAGAAGCATTGTTGTCGCCCCGGCGATTGGCTACAGCTTTTGCACCTGCATCAACATCCATGCGCGGTGCACTGGCCTGACGTGTTTCCTTGGCAGGCTCCGCCTTCTTGGGCT
Source organism: Ochrobactrum quorumnocens (assembly GCF_002278035.1). Classification (NCBI taxonomy): domain Bacteria; kingdom Pseudomonadati; phylum Pseudomonadota; class Alphaproteobacteria; order Hyphomicrobiales; family Brucellaceae; genus Ochrobactrum; species Ochrobactrum quorumnocens. The sequence goes on from NZ_CP022604.1 coordinate 1,926,497, forward strand.
TTGGCTTTTCGACCTTCTGCACCGGTTTCGGCTTCTCAGGCTTCGGCTTTTCAACCTTCTTTTCCGGCTTTGGCTCAGGCTTTTCAATCGGCAGCGGCACAGCCACTTCCGGCTTCGGCGCTTCAACCACATCCGGAATCACTTCTTCCGGTTCCTTTACAGGTTCCGGTTCAGGCTCTGGCTCTGGTTCCTTGATTTCTTCCGGCACCGGTTCAGGCTCAACCTGTTCTTCAGGCTCTGCAGCTGTTTCCTGCTGTGGAGCCTCAGAGGCCACCTCTTCCATCGGAGCTTCAGGTTCAGGCGCAAGTTCGATCACCATGGCTGCGACCTGCGCGCCATCCGGTTGATCTTCCTCTTTCGTCAGATGCACAGCATAAGCACCGGCGGCATGAACACTAAGAACGATAATACCCGCACCGATCCAGCGCCCTGCATCATGCCAGAAGGAATGATGATGGCTATCGGTCGACGCCACATTCTTTATAGGGGGATGTTCGGGCGGGAGTCTGTCCATTTACTGAGCTCCCTGAATAGCTGGAGCTTGGGTCGGAGCTTGATCTGGGGCTGCTGCTGCAGAGCCATCAGGCGTAGCAGCACCAATGGTCTCAAGTCCAACGAGTGCAATCTTGAGATAGCCTGCTTCACGCAGCAGGTTCATCACACGCATCAGCTCGCCATAGCCAACATTCTTGTCAGCACGCAGGAAGACACGGGCTTCCTTGTTCTTTTCCGACACGATGTCGAGCTTGGGCCCGAGACCTTCACGAACCACCGTGTCATTGCCAACGCTGACCGTCAGATCTTCCTTCAGTGTCACATAAATCGGCTTGTCCGGGCGTGGCGCAGGTGTTGCGCTTGATGCGGGAAGGTCGACATTGATGTCGACCGTTGCCAACGGCGCCGCAACCATGAAGATGATCAGAAGAACAAGCATAACGTCGATGAACGGCGTCACGTTAATCTCGTGGTTCAGCTCCAGATCGTCGCCGTCGCTTTCGCGAATTTTGCCAGCCATAAACGTTACTCCGCAGCGTGCAGCTTGCCCTCAGGCACACCTGCAGTCTTGAAGTCGAGATCGCGGCTCACCAGACGCTCAACACCGGCAGACGCATCTGCCAGAAGCTGACGATAACCTGTGATCGCACGAGCAAAGACGTTGTAGATCACAACCGCCGGGATAGCCGCCACAAGGCCGATAGCCGTTGCAAGCAATGCTTCTGCAATACCGGGGGCGACGACAGCGAGGTTGGTCGTCTGTGCCTGACTGATGCCGATGAACGAGTTCATGATGCCCCAGACAGTACCGAACAGACCCACAAAAGGTGCAACTGAACCAATGGTTGCGAGAATGCCCGTACCTTTGGAAAGACGACGACCAGCCTTCGCTTCGATACGCGACAGGCGCGAAGAAACGCGTTCTTTAAGACCTTCACCGCCTGCACGGGCCAGTGCCGGACCAGAGAGGCGAACTTCATCTTCGGCAGCACGTACCAGAATTGCAGCAGGGCCTTTCGCACCGTCCAGAGACCGTACAGCCTCAGAAAGCGTCGCCGAATGGCCGATCACCTTCATGGCACGCTTGGCGCGGCTGCGTGCACCAGCAAGTTCAAGGGATTTGGCAACCCAAACGGTCCAGGTTGCAAGCGATGCCAGGGCAAGGCCGATCATGACCGACTTGACCACCCAGTCGGCGGCCATGAACATGCCCCAAGGCGAAAGATCATGTGGTAATACGAATGTGGGTGCCGCCTCTGCGGTTGTCACAGGCTGTGATACTTCAGGCGCGGTCTGTTGGGTTGCAGCAGGCTCGTTTGATGGCGTCGCTGAAGGTGCGGTCGCTGGCTGTTCAGCAGTTGGCGCCGAGTTTGCAGGTGCTGGGCTTGCAGGTGCCGGAGCTGTCGGCTCGCTTGCAGCAGGTGTGCTTGGCGCTGGCGTTGTCGGCGCTGGACTTGTTGCGGCCGGATTATTGGTGGCAGGCTCGGACGCGCCTTGCGCAAGTGCAGAACCCGCAAATGCCAGCAGCCCCACGCCCATCGCCGCAGCCGTGAAGCCTTTTCGCCAGAAACCAGTCATCTTGATCGCCTTTTGATTGTTCAGGTCCGAGCGCTTATGACTGATCGTTCATGCAGACCGTCGCGCCGCTTGTCGGCCTTTTCTTAACTCCCATTAACCTGATGATGCAAGTCATGTTTTGAATTTAGTTATATTTTCCCACGTTAGAGGTCCGCAAAATGAACTGAACCGCGGAAGAAATACCTATTGCATAAAAACTTCAAATCAGACGTGATATAGACAAGACAGTCAGGACCGACATTTCTCATAAGTGCACGGACCTGGTTGAGGCCTGTGGAGGACATGCCAATGATGTTCAAGGACATTCAGACCCTCGAAAATGCGGCACGCACGGCCATGGCCGGCAATGAAGACCCATTGCCTGTGCAGCAGCCGCTGTTGAAGCCATCCCATTACGGTCTGGCTTTCATAACCCTGCTTGGTGCCGCATATTTGCTTTTCGCCTGAGGCGAGAAGAACAACAGCCCATCTGCGGCTCCCGCCGATGTTTACCATGACTTGCAGTAGGTCATGCATTGAGTTGCTGACCTGCGGCTTTGCATGCAACCATTGGGCCTGAATAGCGTTATCTTGGCTGAACAACATGTGTTGCAGACCAGAGATCGAACAGGAGGCCTGACATGGCGCGCGGAACAACAAATACGCGGAAAATCGAGGAAAAGCTCGAAGAAGCACTGACGGATTCGACAACCGAAGACCTTCAGTCACAGGTCGAACAACTCAAGGAAGATATTGCAGCCATTGCTGCTACCTTGGCTAATCTCGGCTTGCAGACCGTCCGCGATGCGAAGCGCACTGCCAAAGAAACCTATAAAAGTGCCTATGTGCAAAGCGAAGACGTGGTTGGCGACCTCAAGAACAAGGCGCAAGACGTCGAAGCTCAGCTGACCGAGACGATCCGCGCCCGGCCGATTGCGTCGCTCGCGACAGCTGTCGGCGTCGGTTATCTGCTCGCCCTCCTCTCGCGTCGCTGATCCGCGCCATGCTGAAACTTTTGGCGCCAGTCGTGGCATCCCTTGCCGGTGAAGAGCTGAAGCTCCTCACTGGACGAGCCAAGCGTGCCGCCATTTTTGGGGCGGCAATTGCTGTCTTCGGCCTTATCGCTGTTGTGTTTCTTTGCGTCGCGGCCTTTTTGGCTCTAGCGGAAAACTACGGCGGACCGATTGCAGCGCTGATTCTTGCGGGTCTGTCGCTGATCCTCGCTCTGCTGATTCTCGCTGTTCTGAAAATTCAGGCGGCTGCAGAAGAGAAAAAACGCAAGCAGCGCATTGAGGCGGACAAATCGGCCCTGATGGCCACGGCTGCAATTGCCACGGTGCCATCTATACTGAAACGTCCGATACTGGCCGTCGCGTTGCCGCTGGTCGGCATTGCACTTGTCAGCATGCTTTCAGACAAGAAGAAGCGCTAGGGTCCAGACTCAATTGAGCCACCATGTGACGATGGCAGCGATATAGCATGTGGCTGTAAAGTTCAGCATGAGCTTGTCATATCGTGTCGCGACCCTCCTCCAGTCCTTGAGGCGGCAAAAGGTGCGTTCGATGATGTTTCGGCGGCGGTAGGCAATTGGGTTGAAAGGTTTGATCCGCTTACGGGTCGGATTATTTGGAATGACCGGTTCAGTGCCGCGAGCTTTGAGAAAATCGCGTAACGCGTTGCTATCGTAAGCCGTATCGGCAGCGCACAGGTTGCTTGGCGGCAGTGGCTCAAGCAGTGGGATGGCAATGGGAGCGTCACCGCGCTGCCCAGGGGTTATTCTCAGTGCGACTGGGCGGCCACAACCATCGACAACAGCATGTATTTTTGTCGATCTGCCGCCTCGCGATCGACCGATGGCTTGAGCTTCCGCCCCCCTTTTCCGCCAGCAGCAGATCGGTGCGCCTTTGCGGTGGTGCTGTCGATCATGTGAATGTCGCGATTGGTCGTCTGCACCAGTGCTTCGAATAGTTGCCGCCATATGCCTTTGGCAGACCAACGATGGAAACGATTGTAGATGGTTGTCGAGGGACCGTAGACAGCGGGGCAATCCTGCCACCGACAGCCAGTGCGCAGCACATGGATGATGCCGCTAATCACCCGGCGGTCGTCAGTTCGATGCGCGCCGGGTTGGTTCGTTGGAAGCAAAGGAGCGATCACTGCCCATTGCCGATCATCAAGCCAGAATTCTCCTGCCATGCTCCAAAACTCCCGTTATCAGGAGAGTGAATCATGAAGAAGTAATTTGATCAAATGTTTAATTGGGTTTGGAGCCTAGAGCGCCGTGCGCCCTCTTGGGCGCACAAAGGTCGCTCTAATACTTTATATTTACAGCATAATTCCTTAAACTGATTCAACTTTAAGGAATTATGCTGTAGTCAAAAAAGCATCTCCCCGTGATCCGCGCATTTCCAGAAAAAGTTGGAAATGGCTCTGATCACGGGGAGATGCCTTTTGTTATCAGTGCCTTTTATCCGGCGGCTTCAGTTTCCGGATCTTCTTTTGTGCTCGCAAGGGATGAAAGACGCACAATGACACGTGTGCCGGAACCGCTCTCAGCCGTTTCGTAGACGGGCTTTTCACCGAACTGCATACAAAGCTGCTCGACGACCAGCGTTCCAAGCCCGGTCTGTTCCTTGGCGTTCTCAGTCTCGTCCCTCTGCCAACCAACACCGTTATCTTCAACGATCAGAGCAGGTATTCCGGTTTCATCATCAAATTTGAAACTCACTGCGATCTGCCCCTCTTGCCGCCCCTTAAAGGCGTGCTTGACGGCGTTGGTGATGAGTTCGCCCAAAATGATCCCGACGGTGGTGACATCGCGTGCTTTGAGATCAAGCGGCGCAAAATCGGTCTGAAAGCTGATCTTGCGGTCTTCGCCGATAGCGTTGCGAATATCCTCGATAACGGTTTCCAGAAACTCGTCGATACGCGTCGATTCCATATCTTCACCCAGGCGAAGCCTGCGGTGGGCAGTGGAAACGGTCTGCACACGATCGCGGGCGGCAGAAAGGGCGGCGCGCGCTTCTTCACTGCGCGTCTGTCGCAGCTGCAGCCCAAGCAACGACGAAACAGTCGCAAGAGAATTACCGATACGATGGTTGGAATCCTGCAAAAGAATCTCGACGCGCTGACGCTCCCGTTCAGCGATGGCGCGTTCTTTCTCCAATTCAGCTGTCCGTTCACCCACACGCTTTTCAAGAAGCTCTTTTTCCGACAGCAAGGCCGACTGACCTTCAAAAAGAACGCGTGCCGCGCGTTGAACACGCGAGAAGAGCAAAAAGCCCAGCACGAAAGCGGAGGCAAGCGCAACAATCGAAGTCGCTGTCAGCCAGTAACGCATCTGATGAATATGGGCGTTACGCTCGGCAAGTTCCTGTTCTTCGGTGGCAATAAACTGAGAGACAGTTTCGGAGAGCTGATCCATCAGGAGCCTGCCCTCATCACCGCGCACTTTTTCAATGGCTTCCTGAACCTTGCCCGCCTTGGCGAGATTGACTGTGGTTCGCACATCATCATGTGCACGCTCGACCAGCGCCTTGATCTTTTTGACCCGGGCATCCTGTTGCGGATTGCCTTCCGTCAACAAAGCAAGATCGGAGAGCGTCTGATCGATATTGACGATTGAGCGCTGGTAAAGCTCGAGATAGGCGTCATCCAAAGTCAGAAGATAGCCGCGACGGCTCATCTCGATATTATAGGCAATGCGCGTGACCCGGCCGACCTGCTCACGCAGTTCGAAATTCTTGGAGATATCAACGACCTGGCTGTTAACACCATAGGAAAGGAACAGTGTTATCAGCGCCGACAACAGAACTAAGCTAAGCGACACGATGAATGCTATCGGCCGAACGGAAGGTTTTAAAAGACGAGTTGAAAAGGCTGATACCAAAGGTCAATCCACGATAGAATTATTAAGCTTAAGCCTCACGCGCGAAAGCGCCTGAAATAGACGGCGCTGCAACGTTTTGAAGCCGCAACCAGCGCCGATGACCATTACGGGTCACCGGCGCTGGTTTCGCAAGCAAATATTAGTAGAGCGAAATCTTCAAGTAGCTAATGCTTAAAAACCACAACGGCATCGGCCCAGAAATCGGTATCGATTTTTGGAAGGCACACTGCGTTGATACGAAAGTTTAGAGCATCGTTGTATAGCGCCCGAGAGGGCGCACGACGCTCTATCTTTTTGTTTTTACGCATATCTTGGTCAGAACACCGGTTCCCGTTTTTCGGGTCGTGTTCTAGGCAAAGCTTCTCAAAGTCACGCGGGAGGAGTTCGCATCAGGTCCATAGTCTGCATCGCCTTCAATCTGCAATATCTCCTGCAGACGCGTACGAGCCCGGCTGACACGACTTTTGATCGTGCCCACAGCACACCCACAGATTTCGGCAGCTTCCTCATAGGCAAAGCCTGATGCACCGATCAGAATGATTGCTTCACGCTGATCATCAGGCAATTGGTCGAGAGCTGCTTTGAAGTCCTGCAAATCCAGCATTCCATACTGCGAAGGATGCACTGCAAGCTGCTCGCTGAACACGCCATCAGTGTCCTGCACTTCACGACCGCGCTTGCGCATTTGCGTGTAAAATTCATTACGAAGGATCGTAAAGAGCCAAGCCTTCATGTTGGTACCCAACTCAAAGGATTCCTGCTTGGCCCAGGCTTTCATTATTGTGTCCTGAACGAGATCGTCAGCGCGGTCATGCTGACCGATCAACGATATGGCAAACGCACGCAGACTCGGCAACGATGCCAGGAGTTCACGCTTGAATTGCGCCATCTCCTCAGCCGACGGAACCAGTGCTCTGCTCACGCGTACTCTCCTGTTCAGCCTGATCGAGTTTTTCCAAAAGATCGAGAAAACGATCCGGAATTGTCTCATCCTGTATCGAAGTATAAAGCGCTTTTAGTTTGAGGCCTACTTCGCAGTTTGGCCCCAAAATGTCCTTCCGGACGCGCCCGTTTAGCCGTACCCCGACCCCGTTCGCATGAAAGTTTTTCTTGTTCGTCATCTCTTGTTCATTCTAGGCATTAAGCCCTGTTTCGATATTACCAAGCCCCAGCATTCACAGGCTAAATGCACCCACTCTCAAAAAGTTCCCGGAATTGTCACTTTCTCGTGGAACTATTTTCAAGCCGTGACGTTTTCGTATCATAATGCCGCGCTCTATAACATTCTCCAAAGGCTTTCAGGCCTGACCGTGAGTGTTAAAAAACAAGAATAGCGGCACTGAGGAGTCTATGAACCATGACGTTATCGACGCGTATTGCGCCGCACCTTCCTTATCTTCGTCGTTTTTCGCGCGCCCTGACAGGCTCGCAGGCATCGGGTGATGCCTATGTTGCAGCAACATTGGAAGCTTTGATCGCAGATATCAGTATCTTCCCGCCTTCATCTGCTGATCGAATTGCTCTTTATCGACTGTTCTGCAGTCTCTACAAGACGGCGTCCGTCCAGATACCGGAACCTGCGTCTGAATTTGCATGGGAAAAGCAGGCAGCAAGGAACCTGTCTCATATCGCTCCCTTGCCGCGACAGGCATTTTTGCTCGTTGCAGTCGAGGGCTTCAATGATCGTGAGGCAGCCGAAATTCTCGAACTGGAAGAAAGTGAATTTGGTCGGATTCTGGCAGCCGCTTCCACCGAAATCTCGAAGCAGGTCGCGACCCGCATCATGATCATCGAAGACGAACCGCTGATTGCCATGGACATCGAACAGATGGTCGAAAGTCTGGGTCATGAAGTGGTTGGTATTGCGCGCACTAAGGATGAAGCGCTTGCGCTGTATAAGCGCGAAAAGCCACGCATGGTGCTTGCGGATATTCAGCTTGCGGATGGAAGCTCGGGTATCGATGCGGTCAATGAAATTCTGCAGGATGATACTGTTCCTGTGATCTTCATCACGGCTTTCCCGGAACGCCTCCTCACAGGCGAACGGCCTGAGCCGACCTTCCTTGTGACCAAGCCGTTTAATCCCGACATGGTCAAGGCGCTTATCAGCCAAGCCCTGTTTTTTGAGGAAGCCGCTCAAGTCGCAGCCTAAAAACACACGATAGAGCCCATAAGTTAGTGCCCCCTGTAAAGAAAATCTTTTCAGGGGCATTAGCTTTCAGCAAACAATCATCCGCTTGAAAACGCGTGATTTTTTTGGGTCTGGACCTGCAAATTGTCTATTCCAAGGAACCAAAAGCATAGACAGAACGTTTCCCTTTCAATCAATGAAAAGGAGAACCAAAATGCTTTATTACGCTCTCGTTTTTCTCGTGGTAGCTCTGGTCGCAGGTGCTTTGGGCTTTGGTGGTATCGCTGGCGCATCAGCCGGTATCGCACAGATTCTGTTCTTCGTATTCCTGGCGCTGCTCGTCGTATCGCTGATCGCTTCTGCTATCCGCAAGGCTTAAACGATAGAAGGAATATTGCTGGTAGAGGGCATATTTCAGCCCTCCCCCAGCCCACAAATAGATCGCGTCGTGATAAGGCTCCAGCCAACGGCGCGATCATTCGTCTTCGAAACAATCAGACGTTCTTAAACTCTCTATTTCAAAACACAATTTTATCGATCACCAAGCTATTTTCATTCTACAACGGACGGCAGTTGAGGCATTCATGACAGCATCAAACCCAACTCTCAAAGAAACAGAGCCGGATGCTTCACGTTTGCGCGCATTGTTGCGAGCCGTGCGGAACAGCAATGTTTGCGTTCTCTATCAAACACCCGACCTCCTTTACTCATGGGGCGAAAACATCCCCACTTACTGGCAGGAAAAATGGAAAGCGGGCGGCAAGGATTGCGATTTTATCTTCTCCACATCCATGTCGCGGCTTGATCATGCAAAACAGACAGCACTCGAAACTGGCACGGCACAGAATGTCGAGTTGGCTATCAACGACGGCGATAAACTTCGCTGGATAGAGTTTCACATTGATTGCGATCGCGATTCCGATGGAACCGTATTGGGGCTGGTCACCACGGCTCTTGAAATCAGCGAGCTGAAACGCCGCGAACAAGTGTTGAAAACATTGTTGCGCGAGGTCAGCCACCGCTCAAAGAATTTGCTCGCCATTGTTCAGAGCATTGCCAGCCAAACGGCTCGCTTCACTGATTCTGTCGATGACTTTCTTCTAAAATTTCGCGGTCGTATCCAGTCCCTCTCCTATTCTCAGGATCTGGTGACCGATTCCAATTGGCACGGCGCATTGTTTCTCGATCTCGTCCGCTCACAGATTGAAAAATATATCGACATTAACGATGAGCGCCTGATCATCGAAAGCGACAATCCTTATCTTTTCCCAGGTGCTGCATTGCATGTCGGCCTTGCTCTGCATGAGCTGATTATCAACGCGACATCTTTTGGCGGGCTTTCGATCCCTTATGGACGCGTTATCATCTCCGCAAAAATCCACCGTACGGAAAAAGGTGACGAGGAGCTGGTTTTTCATTGGGAAGAAACCAACCCGTCTATGCCCGAAGTCTATCAACACGATCCGCGCTTTGGCAGCGCCGTTCTACAACGCATTGTTCCCTCAGCTGTGGGTGGACATGCTGAATACCGCGTGGATGGCGCAGGCGCTGTCTATTCTCTTACGGTTCCGGCAGAACAATTCGATTCTTAGAAAGACCAGCGCATCGGCCCTAAAATCGGAATCGATTTTGGGAAAGCACGATGCGTAGAGCCAGTAAGTTAGAACCTGCTTTGGGCCGCCGAAAGGCTGCATGGGCTCTGAAGAATGCCGCGCTCAAATGGATTCATTTGAGCTCCCGCGAACATGCAACAATTAAATGAACCTAGAGCACGTGCCACGGGTGCGATTAAAGCATTTCCAGCAAAAAGTGCGAAGTGATTTTGCGTTGGATAATGCGTAAAAACAAACAGTTACAGCGGTTCTAACGTTTCAGTCTTAACTGGAACCGCTATAGCGCGACACGCTCAATTGGCCCATCAATCCAAGTCACACGACAAAAGAAAAGCCGTTATGGTCCTCACCACAACGGCTTTACTCTGAATATGCGGAACGCCAGCTGCATAAACGGGGGCGTCTGCGCGGCATTCTCGCTGTCCACTTCATACGGGGAGATTGAAGTGAACGATGAAGACTGCTTGCGGGGCGGGTTGCAGTCCTCATAGCAAAAACGCCAGTTGAGGGATTTGGTTCCCTCAGGATTTTATTTTTTTGCAATAAAGTTCGAGACGGTGATGAACGATCTCATATCCGAGCGAACGCGCAATCTCTTCCTGCAATTTTTCGATTTTGTCAGAGCGGAATTCGACCACATCGCCACTATCCATATCAATAATATGGTCATGATGTGCGCCACTCGCCTGTTCGAACCGGGACGGTCCACCAGCAAAGGCGTGGCGGTGGATCGCACCTAGCTCTTCGAGCAGTTTCATAGTCCGGTAAACGGTGGATAGCGAAATGCTATTGTCGATCTCGACCGCACGCCGGAAAATCTCCAGCGCGTCCGGGTGATCTTCCGTCTCAGTCAATATGTTCAGGATGATGCGGCGCGGCCGCGTAATGCGGACACCAGCCTGCCTCAACTCCTGCTCATAATCGGGTTTCTTATACGATTCACTCATGCTGAGATTATGCACCGGCAATGCTCCAGTTGCAAATTTTTGCAACTGGAATGGCAAACATCTCCCCAGACCATTTTCTGATCACCCTTGCTAATGAGGGCTCTTCATCGTGCGATCACAAATAGGCAAGCGGTGAGAGGCTCAGAATGAAGCCTATAAAGGCAACAAAGCTGCGCCAGTAAAATAGGCCCCAGAGACCGGATATGATCCCCACGGGTGCCGTGTAGACACAGAATATCACCAGATATCCGTCGTTACCCACGCCGAAGAAAACAAGATAGTAGAAAATGAATGCGGTTATTGCGCCAAAGATCAGGGATATAATCGCCGAGAAGCACCAGTTCTGCTTCCTGATAGATTTCGCTTGGTTCATACAGAGCCGATTCTCCGATTAGTCCCTGAGCAGAATAGGCACCTTGGCCGAAGGTTCTGATACAACCAAGGATGTCGGCCCCATTACCAGCGCGGTGTGCACCGATTATGGTGCACCAACGCGAAAATAGGTGCCGGCCGCAGTGCCAAAGCCACCGGAAGTAGACTCATCGCAAAATTGTGTAGGAATTTTCAAGGTTGCTCCTTCCAACTGAAGCACAAGGGGTCCGGACCCGCCCTTAAACTCTGCCTCACCCGGTGTTTTCTGCTCAAGCACACCCTCGAAGTTGCACACCCAGCTCCCATTCGCCTGATCGGCAACGTTGATTTTCACCGACAGCTGGCCTGATGTATTTTTTTCCAGCTCTACGAGGCCCCATTCGTTGCGCCAGTTGCCTTCAAAGGATGAGTTGCTGGTGACCGATATCCAGTTGAGGAACTCTGCGCGCATTTCTGTCCGGTCCAGCAAACCTTGCAGTTTGCTTTCTTGATTAGATAAATTGCTTTCAAACGCCTGAGTGCGCAACCGAATGAAGTCGCCCTGATCCACACGAAGTGCTTCCTTCAATGCAGGATCGGCTCTTTCAATCAGTGCAGAATACGCAATCGACATAGCACGGTCTGCCTCGGCAATCTCTTCCTTAGAACAAATCGCCTTTTCCGTTGCAGTCGAAGCTTTTCCGCAGTCAAACCCTGCTTGGGCCAATGCTGGAACAAGGGGGAATGCGTACATTCCTAAAGCGGCGCAGAAGACAGCGGAGTATTTCGTATGACGCATTTTCACCCTCAGTATTTAGCTCTTCAACTGTCGTCGATATATCTGTGATCAGGAGTAGACTTGTAATGGCTTTATGCCGTGCATCAAACTCTTTAAGCAACGTTTGCGTCCAATGCTAGAGGCTACCGCTTCAACCAGTCAGCGCGCGAACGTCTCTCCAAATTGAACAGACGTCAATTCGCGAGCAAGAGCCATTTTAATTGAAGGTGTTGAAATCTTGGTACGCCCAAGGGGAATCGAACCCCTGTTTGCGCCGTGAGAGGGCGCCGTCCTAACCGCTAGACGATGGGCGCAGAGCCAAGTAGCTTCCGCTGATATAGACCTGACAAGCCCAAAGCGCAATGCCAGCTGATATTGAAAAGGGCGACAAAACTGCCGCCCTGTAACTCATGAATTACTCGACATTACCGAGCTTGATGCGGCCAATGATACGGGACTCGCGATAATCGTAAACGATAATCTCAGTGCCGCCGTCTGGCAGCAAAGTTTCCAGCGAAAGCTGCTGGCCAGACAGGCTTTGCGACAGCAGGCGCGTACCCGGCGCAAGTTCAATCTGCGATTCAATCAGCTTGATTGGCTCAGGCAGCGAGGGTGCAATTGCAGCCTGTCCCGGAATGTCTGTGCGCGCAGCTTCTGTTTCGCTTGCGTCCGGCGCGCGATTGATCTTGTAGACAACTGCGACAAGCACAGCCATAAGACCTATCAACATAACACCGATGGAAACTGCAAGCAGACGGATCATCTTGCGACGGACTTTCTCCATCGCTGGATCAAGCGGGGGTTCCGGCTGTTGTTGTTCCGGATAATAGCCCTGCTGATAGTCCTGATATCCTGAATCCTGCTGATTCTGATATCTGGGATAGTGTGGATCCTGCATTAAATGACTCCGGTTCATGCACCCGCGTGGGCGCGTGATAACGAAGGGAAGAGACAATTGAAAGAACTAATTGCCGACCTAGATGCTGCAGGCAAAAGATTAGACCAGTGGCTGGCCGCAGCATTGGGGCCGGAACTCTCCCGCAGTCGCGTCCAGTCCCTGATTGCTGAGGGTCATGTGACCCTCGATGGTATTCCCGCCAGCGGTGCCAAGCAAAAGCTGCGCGAAGGCATGAAGATTGCCATCGTGCTGCCTGAGCCTGAACCTGCCGATCCGCAAGGCGAGAACATCCCGCTGGATATTCTCTATGAAGACGATGATCTCATCGTCATCAACAAGCCCGCAGGCCTTGTTGTCCATCCGGGGAACGGCAATTGGACGGGAACGCTTGTTAATGCCCTCATATATCATTGTGGCGATAGCTTGTCCGGTATCGGTGGAATCCGCCGTCCCGGCATCGTTCATCGTCTGGACAAGGATACAAGTGGCGTTATGGTTGTTGCCAAGAATGACCGTTCCCATCGCCATTTGAGCGAACAGTTTGCCGATCACGGTCGCACCGGCGATCTGGAACGCGCTTATCTTGCACTCGTCTGGGGCATGACTGAGCGCCCGCAAGGTGTGATTGATGCCCATCTTGGCCGCTCGCATCGCGATCGCACCAAACAGGCCGTCGTGAAAGAAGAGCGCGAAGATGCGCGCCACGCGGTCACCCATTATTCGACGATTGAGAAGTTTGCACCACAGGAAGATGCAACCTCGCTTGCTTCGTTGGTCGAGTGCCGTCTCGAAACGGGTCGCACGCATCAGATCCGTGTTCACATGGCCCATATCGGCCATCCGCTTGTCGGCGACATGGACTATGGCAGTGCCTATAAAACCAAAGCCAACAAGCTGCCAGAACCGCTCAAGAATGCCGTACACGGCTTCCACCGCCAAGCGCTGCATGCATGGCTTCTCGCTTTCACGCATCCCGCAACAGAAGAGCTAATGCGCTTTGAAGCAGCGATGCCGGAAGATATGAAACACCTTTTGGAAAGTTTCCGCAGCCACTCTATATAAAGCCTGTAAAGAATATCGGGCTCGTTTTTGGGCCACTCATGACTATGTTTAAGCTCATCCCGAAAAGTGTGAAACGGTTTTCGGATGGGATGTGCGTGAACACAAATAGCAAGGGTGCTTATCGCAGCATCATGGATGAGCATGTGCTCCCTTGCTGTTCACATTCTAGTGACAGATTGTTTCATGAGTTTAAAGATCGTGTTTTCGCCAAAATCGTGCCTATATATGGAGGCTCGCGTGTGGGAAGTGCAGGAGGCAGCCCCCGCGACAGGTTCGCCAAATGGGAGCCTGAAACTATAAAGGAGGGTGCTCTATGGCCCAGGTTAATCTCCCCAGCATTACATCCGGTGACGGTGGTCTTACCCGCTATCTTGAAGAAATTCGTCGTTTCCCAATGCTTCAGCCGCAGGAAGAATACATGCTGGCTAAGCGTTATCATGAACATACTGATGCGAAAGCAGCTCATAAGCTGGTGACCAGCCATCTTCGCCTGGTTGCGAAGATTGCAATGGGCTATCGCGGCTATGGCCTGCCGATCGGTGAAGTTATCTCCGAAGGCAATGTCGGCCTGATGCAGGCAGTCAAGCGCTTTGAACCAGAACGCGGCTTCCGTCTTGCTACTTATGCAATGTGGTGGATCAAGGCGTCGATCCAGGAATATATCCTGCGCTCGTGGAGCCTTGTGAAGATGGGCACGACTGCCAATCAAAAGCGTCTGTTCTTCAATCTGCGCAAGATGAAGAGCAAAATTCAGGCGCTTGATGACGGCGATCTCAACCCGGATCAGGTCAAGCAGATTGCAACCAAGTTGCAAGTCAGCGAAGAAGAAGTCGTTTCCATGAACCGTCGTCTGTCCGGCGATGCTTCGCTCAATGCGCCTCTGCGCGCGAGTGAAGGGGAATCGGGCGAATGGCAGGATTGGCTGGTCGATGACAGCAGCAGCCAGGAACAGGTTCTGATTGAACAGGACGAGCTGGAAAGCCGCCGTTCACTGCTCGAACAGGCCATGGACACGCTTAATGATCGCGAACGTCGCATTTTTCAGGCTCGTCGCCTTTCAGAAGACCCAATGACCCTGGAAGACCTTTCCGGTGAGTTTGGCATCAGCCGCGAACGCGTGCGTCAGATTGAAGTGCGCGCCTTTGAAAAAGTACAGGCCGCCGTCAAGGCCGCAGCTTTCAAACAGCAGAAGGCGTTGAACCATGTCGAGGAAGCTCACGCCTAAAATTCTTCTGTCTTTGAAACCAATGTCTGCCGCAAATGGATCCCTCCATTTTGCGGCAGTTTGTTTTTGAAATGCTTGACCAAATTGACAAGCGGATTTTCGGGTAAAATCGAAATGCGCTGTTCGCTACTCGTCGAGTGGTGACGCACTGTCACGCAACCGATAAAAATCCGTCAAATAACTGTGACGCAATGGCTTTAGGCAACAGGTGTATTTCACCGAAGCCTAAAGGTCATCCCATGAAAAAGCTCCTGCTCGCTGCAGCTCTCGCTCTCACCGCTGCGACCGCCGTATCTGCGTCTGAATATGTCTCTTATCTCGACTATCCTCAGAAAGAACAGGACGGGAAAGAGTTCTTCACTGCCATCGAAATTCCTCAGGGCAGCTTCACCAAATATGAAATTGACGACAAGACCGGTCACATCGTTGTTGATCGTTATCAGTCGATGCCTGTGATTTATCCGGCCAATTACGGTTCGATCACCAGCACGCTCGCTGGCGATGGTGATCCGCTTGATGCCCTCGTCTACACCCGTGAACCTATCGTTCCAGGCGCAATTATCAAGGTCCGCCCAATCGGCGTTCTGAAGATGATCGACGGTGGCGAAACCGACGATAAGATCGTGGCTGTTCCAACCTCCAAAATCGATCCAACCTACGACAACATCAAGGAGCTCTCGGATCTGCCAAAGATTGAGCAACAGCGCCTTGAAGCATTCTTCCGCGTTTACAAGCAGCTTCCAGAAGGCCGTAAGGTTGTAGAACTGGGTGGCTTTGACAGTGCTGAAACTGCAGCAAACGAAGTAGCCAAGGCAATCAAGGCTTTCGCAGAAAAGAAATAATCGTATTGGTTTCAATAAAAAAGGCCGCTTTACAGCGGCCTTTTATGATTCTCTGTTCTGCGTTTTAGTTCACGCCGAGAACGTCATTAAAGACCTTCTCGCCGGGAACTCCTTTTTCAAGACTGATCAGCGCACGGCGACCATTGCGGTAGGAAACCGGAATATCGATCCACTGCAGACGACGCATCAGCGAAAGATTGGTATCTTGCGCGGTCTTTGCATCATTAAGCCAGATGATGAAGAAATTATCCGCGATCTTGGATGGTACAGCGATCAACGGGTTGCCCGCTGCCTGCTCGGTATCCTTGAACGTAATACGCTGAACATTATCGACGACACCGCCAACGAAATTATCAGGCACGGTGAAGACCATTTCAATCAGATGGCTGGCAGGAATCGATTGATCCGTATTCTTGCGGATCGTCATCTTCAGCTCAACCTTGCTGTCAGGCATCGTCACGCTTGCACGAATAGCTGGCGCTGCCGGTTCGCCCTCGCTTGGGCTTTCTTCAATCTCGGACCAGACGACGTTGCCACGCTCAACCGATCCGGTTTCCGTACCGCCGCGCTCTTCATAGAGAAGCGCCTGCTGGCCAACGGCTACGGCCTGCTGAGACTGCGGCTGATTCTGGGTGTTGGTCTGCTCAGGCGTTGGTGTCGAAGCGGCTGTTGATTTGCCTTCGCCAACGCCAGCCTGACCACCCGCCGGGCCTTCATCGGTCTCACTGCCATCTGGCATGAGACGCTGCGTCATCTTCTGTTCTTCAGGTGTTGCTGGCGTCTGTTCGCTCGGCGGCTGCTCATTACCGGCGGTCTGTCCGGCTGGCGGCGTCTCTTCTGCAGGTGGTTGCGTTGTACCCGTATCACCGCTGGCAGGCGCATCGCTGCGGCCAAGGCTTGATGCCAGTTCCTGCAGCTTGTCCTTGTTTGCCCAAACGCCATAACCCACGCCACCAAGAGCGAGGACGGCAATAAGGCCGATGATCAAACCCTTGAACGAGCGCTTTTCTTTCCGAACGTCCTGATCTGCATATTCCCCGCGGCGGGCATACGCCTTGTCATCAGAACCGTCCCTATCGCGCTCAACGGCCCAGTCATCATTGCTACGAGAATGAACCGGCGCGGCAGCAGCATCACTATCGACATCGCCGTCGGAATAACGACGCTCGGTCGAAACCGGAGCTTCATCATCATAGGACGACATTCGTGTCGAACGGGTTGATTCGTGCAGAAAGTCTTCCAGCGGATCCGTCTGCGGTTCTTCAACCACAGGCGTCGATGCCGGCGGGGCGTAAAAAGCTTCAACTTCTTCAATAGCGTCTTCGAGAATCTTGCGCTGGCGGACAGCCACAACTTGCGAGGCATTCGCAGTCACAAGCTTCTGTTCAATCGTCGCACGCGCCTTTGCATAGACACGCTGGCGCAGTTCAGGCGATTTGTCTGCCTGCGCATCGATTGTCTTTTTCAGAACCGCTACAAAATCCGCCATGCCGTTTTACCCAGTTTCCGCGAGTTCGAAATGCAGTAAATGTCTCAATAATCACAATAATCGATGGAAAGCAAAGGTTGCGGCAACGATTAAGTGAACGCTTTCAAAATGATCGCGAAAAAACCTTAAAAAAATACCCGGTCCGCCATGATGGCAAACCGGGTGTATTATTTTTGCAGAACCGAAGTTCAGATCAATCAATCCTGGAATGGATCGGTTACGAGGATCGTGTCTTCACGTTCAGGGCTCGTCGAAAGCATTGCAACCGGAGCACCGATCAGCTCTTCGATGTGGCGAACATATTTGACAGCCTGTGCCGGAAGATCATTCCACGAACGCGCACCAGCTGTCGTTTCCGACCAGCCCGGCAGCGTTTCATAGATCGGCTTCACGCGAGCCTGCGCACCCATTGAGGATGGGAGATAGTCGATGCGCTTGCCATCAAGCTCATAGGCCACGCAAATCTTGATTTCTTCAAGACCGTCGAGAACGTCGAGCTTGGTCAGTGCAATGCCGGTAATGCCGGACGTGCGAACCGTCTGGCGAACGATAACCGCATCGAACCAGCCGCAACGACGCTTACGACCCGTCACCACACCAAATTCATGGCCCTTGGTGCCAAGGAATTCGCCGATTTCATCGTTGAGTTCGGTCGGGAACGGACCTTCGCCAACACGGGTGGTGTACGCCTTGGTAATGCCGAGAACATAACCGATTGCTGTCGGACCAAGACCCGAACCGGCAGCTGCCTGACCGGCAACCGTATTGGACGAGGTGACGAACGGATAGGTGCCGTGGTCGTTATCGAGCAATGCACCCTGCGCACCTTCGAAAAGAATGCGAGCGCCAGCCTTACGGCGTTCATCGAGAACGCGCCAGACCTGATCAATGTAAGGCAGGATCTTGTCGGCAACCGAAGTCAGCTCTTCAAGAATGGTCTTAACCGAGATTTCTTCAAGACCCATGCCGCGACGCAGCAGGTTGTGATGGGTGAGCAGACGCTCAACCTTTGGCTCCAGTGTTTCCGGCTCAGTCAGGTCGATAACGCGGATTGCACGACGGCCAACCTTGTCTTCGTAAGCAGGGCCAATACCTCGCTTGGTCGTGCCGATCTTGAGGCCTTCAGTAGCGCCTTCGCGCATAGCGTCAAGTTCGCGATGAATGGAGAGAATCAGCGGAGCGTTTTCCGCAATGCGCAGCACGTCCGGCGTGATTTCGATGCCCTGACCGCGCAGTTTCTCAACTTCCATGACAAAATGATGCGGATCAACCACAACACCATTGCCGATCACGCTCAGCTTGCCGCGCACAAGGCCGGATGGCAGAAGCGAAAGCTTGTAGCTGACGCCATCGATGACAAGCGTATGACCCGCGTTATGACCGCCCTGATAGCGCACAATCACATCGGCGCGCTCGGACAACCAGTCCACGATCTTTCCCTTGCCCTCATCGCCCCATTGCGACCCGACGACAACTACATTCGCCATTGAGAAAACTCCTCGGTCCGGCATTTCAGCCGTAATGTATAGCCCAAGGATCGCAAGCAAGCCCCGTCAATGAAACGCGAGGTGCTGATCCCTCGTCTCTATACCGACTGAATCCTGCTTACGCGACTCTTTCATGCAGGAAATGCGAATATTTTCACGACAACTTGGAAAAACAGCTTTCAAAACGGGGAAAAACATGGCGAGCCGGTGTCGAGAATATGGCTATTCTGTGGTAAAACGCTCTTCTAGCCAGCGCGAACCATGTAGAGCGCCTCATCAGAATAGCCTTGCAGCTTTTCCTCGAGTGCAGGCACATCACGAATGACAAAGCCCTTTTTCTCCCAGAAGCCCTGAGACCCATTAACGGCAACAAGTGCCATGGTAACGAAACCATCACGTTCGGCCTGCGCTGCCATCAGCTCGACAACACGCGATGCCTGCCCGCCAGAACGGACTTCAGGCAGAAGTGCAATATCGTGAATGTAATACGTGCTGATGTCATTGGGCAGTTCACCCAGCACCGAATTAAGGGCGGGGACCGAATCAAGTTTCCACGGATGGCTGATACCATAACCGAGAATTTCAGTGCCGCGTGCCAGTACAAAGCAACCAGCCGGATAAATGCTGAAGCGGTCCCGGAAGACCGCCTCATCCTCGAAGAAGTCGGGATGAACGACATTGGCCACAGCCGTCACACGCGCCATATCTGGCGCTTGCATGCGTCGCCATTCTGCCTGTTCAATCCCGTCCGTCATGTTGCTCAAGCTTCCTCGATGTTGAATTCCAAAGGTCTTGCCGCCTTGATTGCCTCTTGTGCAATGAGTTCGTCAAGTGCTGCCTGTGGAATCCTGTCATCGACATAGAGCATCGCGATCGCATCGCCGCCCGGATGATTACGTCCGAGAGCGAAGTTTGCGATGTTGATATTGTGCTTGCCGCAGATCGTACCAAGCAGACCAATCATGCCCGGAATGTCGACATTTGTCACATAAAGCATGTGTGGACCGACTTCGGCATCAAGGTTGATTCCCTTGATCTGAATGAAGCGCGCCTTGCCATCAGAGAAGCAGGTTCCGGCAATCGAGCGTTCACGTTCGGTCGTCTTCACGGTCAGCTTGATATAGCCGTCGAAGATACCTGACTTGTCGCGTTTGATCTCGGAAACGATGATTCCACGTTCCTTCACCATGATCGGTGCCGAAACCATATTCACATCAGCCACCTGCGGTCGGATCAGACCTGCGAGAGCCGCACTCACCAGAGCGCGGGTATTCATGCCAGCGGTCGAGCCGTCAAAAAGCACTTCGACTTCCTGAATAGGCTCGTCTGTTACCTGACCAACGAAAGCGCCCAGAACTTCTGCAAGCTTGACGAACGGCTTGAGACGCGGTGCTTCTTCTGCCGTGATCGAGGGCATGTTGATGGCATTTGATACCGCCCCCTTGACGAGGTAATCCGACATCTGCTCGGCTACCTGCAAAGCCACATTTTCCTGTGCTTCTGAAGTCGAAGCGCCAAGATGCGGGGTGCAAACGACGTTTGGCAGATTGAACAGCTCGTTTTCAGTTGCAGGTTCGGTTTCAAAAACGTCGATACCAGCGCCTGCCACATGCCCCGATTTAAGCGCTTCGACCAGATCTTTTTCCACGATCAGGCCGCCGCGTGCGCAATTGACGATACGAACCCCTGACTTAGTCTTTGCAAGTGCGTCTGCATTGATGATGCCACGTGTCTTGTCGGTCAGTGGTGTATGCAGCGTGATGAAATCGGCGCGTGCCAGAAGTTCATCCAGCTCCACCTTTTCCACGCCGAGTTCCTGTGCGCGCGATTCGGAGAGAAATGGATCAAACGCCACGACATGCATCTTGAGACCGATGCCGCGTGTGGCAACAACCGCGCCGATATTGCCGCAGCCGATAACACCAAGCGTTTTGCCAGTGATTTCGACGCCCATGAAGCGGTTCTTTTCCCACTTGCCGGCGCGGGTTGAAACGTCAGCTTCAGGAAGCTGACGAGCAACAGCAAACATCAGTGCAATTGCATGTTCTGCAGTGGTGATCGAATTGCCGAAAGGCGTGTTCATCACAATGATACCGCGACGCGACGCGGCCGGAATATCAACATTGTCGACGCCGATACCAGCACGTCCGACAACCTTGAGGTTGGTGGCGGCTGCAATCAGCTTTTCGGTGACTTTGGTGGCCGAACGAATCGCCAGACCATCATATTGGCCAATGACTTCAAGGAGCTTTTCCTTGTCCTTGCCAAGATCGGGCAGATAATCAACTTCAACGCCGCGATCTTTGAAAATCTGGACGGCGGTCGGCGACAATTTATCGGATACGAGAACGCGAGGTGCCATGGAAGGCCTCCTTCAAGTAATCTTTAATCGAGCATGTCCAGCAAAAGCTATGAACCGGCTTGGGTTTGGACCATGCGTCGAAACGAATGGAATGCTGATCGTGATCGCCCCAACGCGACCACGAATTCATGCACTTCCCCGGATTAAGCAGCAGCTTTCAGCGCGGCTTTCTGTAAGCCGAAAGCCCAATCAAGCCATGCTGTCAGTGCTTTGAGATCGGAAGTTTCAACCGTAGCACCGGTCCAGATGCGCAAGCCCGACGGTGCATCGCGATAGGCACCGATATCGAAGGCAACGCCCTCTTTTTCCAACGCCGAAACAATGCCCTTAGCAAAAGCCGCCTGCTGATCCGCCGAAAGTGCAGTCACTTCCGGGTCAACGATCGTCAGGCAGACAGAGGTATTGGATCGCGTTTCAGGCTTTTGCGCCAGATTCGCAATCCATGGCGTCTTTTCAACAAAAGCATCGAGAACTGCGAAGTTCGCATCGGCGCGCCCAACCAGACCGTCAAGACCGCCAACAGAGCGCGCCCAGCTCAGTGCGTCGAGATAATCTTCAACGCAAAGCATGGAAGGCGTGTTGATCGTTTCGCCAACAAAAATGCCATCGATCAGCTTGCCGCCTGAAGTGAGGCGGAATATCTTTGGCAGCGGCCATGCTGGCTTATAGCTTTCCAGACGTGCAACAGCGCGTGGGGAAAGAATGAGAATGCCGTGTGCGCCCTCGCCGCCCAGCACTTTCTGCCATGAGAAAGTGACGACATCGAGCTTTGCAAAATCAAGACGCTGCGCGAAAGCAGCCGATGTTGCATCGCAAATGGTCAGACCCTTACGATTTGCTGGAATGAAATCAGCATTTGGTACGCGAACGCCAGAAGTCGTGCCATTCCAAGTGAAAACCACATCGCGGTCGAAATCGACTTCAGCGAAATCGACCAGCGCGCCATAAGGCGCAACAAAGGTGCGCGTGTCTTCGAGCTTGAGCTGCTTGATCACATCGGTGACCCAGCCCGAACCGAAGCTCTCCCATGCAACCATATCCACGCCGCGCTCACCGAGCAGCGACCACAGCGCCATTTCAACAGCACCCGTATCGGATGCAGGCACAATGCCGATGCGGTAATCAGCGGGAACGCCGAGAATTTCACGGGTAAGGTCGATGGCTTCTTTCAGCTTGTTCTTGCCGATTTTCGCGCGGTGCGAACGGCCAAGCGGCGCATCGGCAAGCGCTTGAAGCGACCAACCAGGGCGTTTTGCACAGGGACCAGATGAAAAATTAGGGTTAGCCGGGCGAACTGCCGGCTTCGCAATCGTCGTCATTTTGTTTCCTATCCTCACAGATAGCACGCGCCTCGTTGGGGAGGCGTGGCCCGCTGATGAAAATACCGGAAAGCAAAATTTTCACAATATGGCGTGAAAGTTATTTTTGCAGAACCTGCCGAGATTGGTCCCGGCGAGTTTGGATGCCTAAAAAGCATGTCGAGCTCAAATGGATTCATTTGAGCTCCCGCGAACATGCGACAATTGAAAGAATCTAGAGCGAGCGCCATGGGTGCGATCAAACGCGACACGCTCTAGTAGTCATTTAGATTCCGAAAACCTGTTCCCAATTTTGGGAGACATGCTCTGGGATTACTTCTTGGATGGCTCATCTTGCATGCGCGCATAAT
Organism: Ochrobactrum quorumnocens; assembly: GCF_002278035.1. Classification (NCBI taxonomy): domain Bacteria; kingdom Pseudomonadati; phylum Pseudomonadota; class Alphaproteobacteria; order Hyphomicrobiales; family Brucellaceae; genus Ochrobactrum; species Ochrobactrum quorumnocens. The sequence continues at coordinate 1,949,292 of NZ_CP022604.1, forward strand.
AGCTTGCGATGAGCGCACCAGAAACATTGTGCCACACACTGAAAACGGCACTCGGAACAGCCGCCAGAGGCGAAAAATGCGCGTTCGCGAGTGCCGCACCCAAACCACTGTTCTGCATGCCGACCTCGATGCTGATCGCCTTGCGTTTAGCAAGCGAAAGACCAGCAGCTCGTGCCGCGAAATAGCCCAACACCAAACCAAATCCGTTATGCAGCACGACAACCGCGAAGATCAATGCACCGGACTGGGCAATCGCGACCTTGTTGACCGCAACCACAGCAGCGACAATCAAAACAATGCCGATGACAGACACCAGCGGCAGCATCGGAACTGCTGCCTTCACAAGACCTGGCATCAGCTTTTGCAGAATGAAGCCAAGCGCAAGCGGCACGAGGATAACCTTGAGGATGCTGACAAACATGCTCATCGCATCGACGGGAAGGTACTGGCTGGCAAAAAACCAGACGAGAAACGGCGTGACAATCGGTGCAAGCAAGGTTGTGACGCTGGTGCAAGCAACACTGAGCGCAACATCGCCTTTGCTGAGATAGGTCATCACATTGCTTGCAGTGCCACCCGGACAACAGCCAACAAGAATTACGCCTGCAGCAACTTCCGGTGACATCGGGATAATGCGCGTCAGCAAAACGGCAAGGAGCGGCATAATCAGGAACTGGGCAATAACACCGATAAGCACGTCAAACGGCCGTTTGGCAACTTCCGCGAAATCCTTGGTCGAAATCGTAAGGCCCATGCCAAACATGATGATGCCGAGCAACACGACGATCCACGGCGCAAACACGCTGAACGTCGATGGTAGCAGGAAACCAAGTACGGCAAAGACGATAATCCAGACGGCAAAGGAACGTCCGACAAAATCGGACAACGCGACGAGGGCTTTCATTTCTCTCCCTTCAGACTGCGCGCAGTCTAACTTTTATTTTTGAGGCGACACTAGAGCGTGTCGCGTTTGATCGCACCCATGGTGCTCGCTCTAGATTCTTTTAATTGCCGCATGTTCGCGAACGTTAAACGAACCCATTTAACTGCGACATGCTTTAATTTCATGCGGCCTTGTATGCGCAAACCGAAATTTTAAAACGGAAAATCGTAACAAAACTAACTTATGTGCCGTTTGGACAGGATTTTCGGAAACAAAAAGAAAAAGGCCCGGTTGCCCGAGCCTTTATTTCAATCAACGCGTTACGATTAGCCGCCGAACATATAGCGAAGGCCGACACGTACATCGTGGACATTCATGCCTTTGTCGTATCCATCGCCCACACCGTATGCACCATTAAACATCTTGCCACCATTGATATGGCGATAACGATAACCAGCATCGAGCTTGAGGTTCTGGGTCAGATCAACCGATGCACCGGCCATGAGAGCATAGGTGAAACGCCAGTTTGCATCGCCGGGCAATACGCCGTCATTCGTGGTATCAACAAGGTCGTTCCACTTCACGCGGGTGCCACCAATACCAGCACCGACATAAGGCGTCACGCCACCGAAATTGCCGAGATCAACATATGCGTTGGCCAGGAGTGACAAAGCAGACATTTGGCTTTCGTCGCGGTCGCTGGTGAACTTCGCACGCGTCATGTAGTCGAGCGTCAAATCCGTACGGAAGTAGTCGGTCACCTGATAGCCAACGCCACCGCCAAGCAGGAATGAGCCTTTCAGCTTGCCGCCATGGATCTGTGGATCGCCTTCACCGCAGGTATTGCACCCGCCTCCACCCGGCAGCGTATAACTCGCACCACGGAACTTTGCAGCCGAGTAGCCCACATCGCCACGCAGATACCAGCCACCAACAGCTGGGGGAGCGACAACCACTTCTGGTACGGGTTCAATGTAGTCGGCTGCTACACCGAGAGAACCTGAAGCCAACAAAGCTGCCGATGCGGCCAAACCAGCACACAAATTTCTAATAAGATTGTTCATTTATCTGCCCCATCGATTTGTCACGCCGCAACCGCGTCGGAACCGAGTATTCAGGGGCAGACTATTCAGGAAAAGTTAAATACAACTTAACCTTGTTTTTTAACTACGTTTATTAAGCTTCCCTAAAGTATGCGGCAGGGCGTATCCGCAACAAAAAAGCGCGGAATTGCCGCGCTTTTTTGTTCTCATGCAATCGTGCTAATCAGGCAGCGGCACTTTCCGAAGAAATGACGCTGATAATATCATTAACAACCTTTTCGACGAGAACGCGATCATCTCCTTCGGCCATCACGCGGATAAGCGGTTCGGTTCCCGATGGACGAATGACAAGACGACCCTGAGCGCCAAGACGCTCAGTGGCTTCGTCAATCGCGCTCTTGACCTTCTTGTTCTCAAGCGGCTTGCCGCCAGTGGTGCGGACGTTTTTGAGAAGCTGTGGCACCGGTTCGAACTTGCGGCATAACTCGCTCAGCGGCTTGTTTTCTTCCTGCGCGACCGCAAGAATCTGCAGAGCCGAGACCAGGCCATCGCCGGTTGTCGCGAAATCCGACAGGACGATATGCCCTGACTGCTCGCCGCCCACATTGAACCCATGCTCACGCATATGTTCAACGACGTAACGGTCACCGACTTTGGTGCGGGCAAGCGTCATATTGTGGTCATGGAGGAAGCGTTCGAGGCCTAGGTTGGACATGATGGTCGCGACAATACCGCCGCCTTGCAGACGGTCAGACCGAGCCCACGATTCGGCAATCACCGCTAGAAGCTGGTCGCCATCAATCACGGTTCCATTCTCATCGACGAGCAGAACGCGATCCGCATCGCCATCAAGTGCTATGCCGACATCGGCACGCACTTCATGCACCTTCTTCATCAAACCAATCGGATGGGTTGAACCACAATCCTCATTGATGTTGATACCGTTCGGCTCATCATTGATCGTGATGACTTCTGCACCAAGCTCCCAAAGGGCAGCAGGCGCTACCTTATAGCCGGCACCATTGGCGCAATCGACAACGACGCGCAGACCGTTGAGCGATATATTGCGAGGCAACGTGCGCTTCGCAAACTCGATATAGCGATAAATATCGCCATCGACGCGCTTTGCCTTACCCACTTCGCCATGGGTCGCAAGATGAGCCGAGAGATCACTATCGATCAGGCTTTCAATCTGCAATTCGATCTCGTCAGAAAGCTTGAAGCCGTCGGGACCAAAAAGCTTGATGCCATTGTCAAAGAACGGATTGTGCGAGGCAGAAATCATCACGCCGATATCGGCACGCAATGAACGGCACAACATGGCAACAGCCGGTGTCGGAATTGGTCCAAGCAGAAACACATCCATGCCAGCTGCGGTGAAACCGGCCACAAGAGCATTTTCCAGCATATAGCCGGAACGACGTGTATCCTTGCCGATCACAACGCGCGAGGCTTGGCCCCTACGGCGGAAGATGTGCCCAACTGCCATACCAACTTTCATGGCAATATCAGGCGTCATCGGAAAGCTGTTGGCCTTGCCGCGAATGCCGTCGGTTCCAAAATACTTACGTGTCATATTTTTAGCCTTGCGTTGCGCCATAGAGCTATCTCGAAGCAATCAAATATCAGTCGCTGTTAAACCAGTGAGACGGCAATGGCATCCGGATTTTATTAGCCCGGCAATAGCCGACAATAGATTGTCTGCGTTATTAGCGCAAAACCACCAGTCATTGCAATTTCACCTTTCGGGGAAATAAATCGCATCAAAGCCGCGTGCCTCACCATTGTGCTTATGATGCGCCGAAATCCTTAACCGAGCCTTTCTGATAAATCAGCTGCCAAAGCAGAAAAGCCGGGCTGACTGCCCGGCTTTTCCTAGGTTTAACAACGGTTACTGCGGCTGCGGATTTGGTTCGATGCCAGGCTCGCTGCCTGGTTCTTCACCCTTGCGCTTGCGCGCACTGCCAGCTTTCGGCACACCCGAACCACGCGACGGCGTATCGCTACCCTGATCGCGCGATGGCTTATTGCCAGCGATCAGTTGCTTGATTTCATCGCCGCTCAGCGTTTCATATTCAAGCAGACCTTCAGCCAGAGCAATCCAATCCTCACGCTTTTCAGTCAGAATGCGGGTTGCATCGGCATAGGCTTCGTCGATCAGGCGACGCACTTCGGCATCAATGATCTGCGCGGTTTCTTCCGAAACATTCTGCGTGCGCGAAACCGAATGGCCAAGGAAGACTTCTTCCTGATTATCGCCATAAGCCACGCGACCGAGCTTGTCGGAATAACCCCACTGAGTCACCATCGAACGAGCGAGCTTGGTGGCCTGCTGAATATCAGAGGAAGCACCAGAAGTGATGTTTTCCTTGCCGAACTTCAGCTCTTCAGCCACGCGGCCACCCATCATGATCGCCAGACGCGAAATCATCCACGTATAGGTCGCCGAATAACGATCACCCTCTGGCAACTGCATCACCATACCCAGCGCACGACCACGCGGAATGATGGTTGCCTTATGGACTGGGTCAGAACTCGGCACATTCATCGCTACGATGGCATGTCCGGCTTCGTGATAAGCCGTGTTGGCCTTTTCTTCCGGCGTCATGGCAGAGCGGCGTTCCGCACCCATCATGATCTTGTCCTTAGCGTCCTCAAACTCCTGCATGGTCACAAGGCGCTTGTTACGACGCGCTGCCATCAAAGCAGATTCGTTCACGAGGTTGGCAAGGTCTGCACCAGAGAAGCCCGGTGTGCCGCGTGCAATGATCTTGAGATCGACATTCGGTGCAAGCGGAACATTGCGCACATGCACTTTCAGGATCTGTTCGCGACCAACGATATCCGGGTTCGGAACCACGACCTGACGGTCGAAACGACCTGGACGAAGAAGCGCTGGATCAAGAACGTCGGGACGGTTTGTTGCAGCAATCAGAATGATTGATTCGTTTGCTTCAAAACCATCCATTTCAACCAGAAGCTGGTTCAGCGTCTGTTCGCGTTCGTCGTTGCCGCCACCAAGACCGGCGCCACGATGACGACCGACGGCATCGATTTCGTCGATGAAGATGATGCAAGGTGCATTCTTCTTGGCCTGTTCGAACATGTCACGGACGCGGCTTGCACCAACACCAACGAACATTTCAACAAAGTCAGAACCGGAAATCGTGAAGAACGGCACATTGGCTTCGCCAGCAACGGAGCGCGCAAGAAGCGTCTTACCGGTTCCGGGAGGGCCTACGAGCAGAACGCCGCGTGGAATTTTACCCCCCAGACGCTGGAATTTCTGCGGATCACGCAGGAATTCAACGATTTCCTCCAGATCCTGCTTGGCTTCTTCAACGCCTGCAACATCCTGAAAAGTCACGCGTCCGTGCGCTTCGGTCAGAAGTTTGGCCTTAGACTTGCCAAAGCCCATCGCGCCGCGCGAGCCACCCTGCATCTGGCGCATGAAGAAAATCCACACACCCAGAATAAGGATCATTGGAAGCCAGGAAAGGAGAATACCCAAAAGCGAGCTGGAACCGTCGCTTTCAGGACGGGCTGTGATAGCCACACCCTTTTCTTCAAGACGGGAAACCAGTCCGGTATCACCCGGCGAATAGGTTTGGAAGGTCGAGCCGTTATCGGCAAACGTACCGCTAATCCGCTCACCAGTGATCGTTACCGACTTCACGCGCCCGTTGGAAACGTCGTCGATAAACTGGGAATAGGAAACTTCACGGGAATTGGTGCGCTGGCCAGGACTCTGGAACAGGTTGAACAGCGCGATCAAGAGCAGAGCAATGATCGCCCAAAGGGCGAAGTTGCGATAGTTCGGATTCATAACGGGTCCAATCGATACCACGGCCATCCCGCGAGAACGGGACGATGTTTCGACTTAACATAGGATCGAAGGAAGGCCTTGCCAAGGCGCGAGAGCCGCCTCGTCTTCGATTCTTGTCAATCTGGTTTATAAAAATTAGGACATTCACGGCCAAACCGCTTTTCAACGGCATTTGCCAGCTCAAAATCATAGCCCGGCAGCACATGATCGAAGATTGCGAAGTGTCTTTCGATACTGATTCCTGTAGGCAATTTTTGTCCAACCATGGCCGGAAGCTGCGAAAGTTTGCCGTCTTCATATACGGCGGGGAGCATCATCAGCGCTTCCCGTTGCGTCGAATCAACCTCCAACCCGGTGTTTTTTATAAAATCAATCAGCTCCTGCCGTTCAGGAGCGCAGATATCAAATGAAAGAACACCCTCATTGGTGAACCGATAACGCCCGTCCCAAATGATCCGCTGGCCGGGTTCAAGTCGCATAACGGGAAGATTGCGCCGTTCACGTCGGAAGCGATGTGGCTGTCCCTTCTTGCCTAGTTCGATGAGCGCCCCGAAAACCGTCATGCGCCCGCTTTTTTCTTGCCCCGATAAAACTCTCTCGATGCGAGACCGCTCGGCATCACCGGGCAGAAAGCGCCGACCGCCTGCAATCGAGGCCAACAGGCCGGAAAACAGGCGCCGCACATTTTCCGGTAACGCCGCATAGATATTGGCGTTGACCGTAATCGCGCCAAGCGGGCTCATATTTACGCAATCAGGATTAGCCAGAGCCGCAATCAGAATCGCGTTATCACGTTTGCGCGCAGCACTCGCGAGCGCAATCTGCGCGAGAATCATATCTGGATCAGCCTCAGCTGCGGAGGTCAGTCGCACACGCGGGCGTTCGTAATTGGTGTTCACATTGCTTGGGTCATCGATCCAGACGACATTTCTTTTGGTCAGTTCCTGGCGCAACTCGCTACGCGACTTGCCGAGCAGTGGCCTGATCAACTCGACAGAACTTTCCAGCCAGGACCGCGAAGCCATCGCTGCAAGCCCACGCGCTTCCGAATGAGAACTGCGTTCTTTCCGCATCAGGAATGTTTCGATCTGGTCGTCGCGTGTGTGTCCGGTAGCAATATAATCTGCACCTGCCTCTTGAGCGGCCTGCACCAGAAGTCGGTAGCGTGCAGAACGGGCAGCAGCAGCAACACCGCTTTTTGGCTTCACGTCTTCCCAAGCCAGCACTCGATGAATAACGCCATGCGCCTTGCAAAGACGTCCCACATCTTCGGCCTCTTTGGCCGATTCGTCGCGCAAACGATGATCAATGGTAACTGCAGTCAGCGACGGAGGATTATCCAGCGTCGTAAGATACTCTTTCAAAAGGAACAAAAGTGCCAGTGAATCGCTTCCGCCTGAAACGGCAGCCACAATTCCTTTGGCATTCTCAAGTCCGAAAGGTTTAAAAATTTCGATCGGGGAAAGCCCCACAAATGATCTCCGCAATCAGCATTTAATACGCGTGCGCTCATCCGTTACCCGCTTCAAAATTGCGGGCGCCGCATTTGGATAACGGTCAGGAACTTGTTTGAAAGTCGCACAAGCAACGTCATGATTGTCCATTTTTTCAAGCGTCATACCGAGCTTGAACATGTTTTCTGCTGCTCGCTTTGAATCAGGGTAATCGCGCTGCGTGTCGATGAAAACCGTTGCAGCTTCTGGAAAACGTGACTGACCATAAAGCGATTCACCAAGCCAATAGCGTGCCTCTGCAGTCGTCGGATCGGCGGGATAACGCTTGATATGCTCACGGAATCCTGTCTCCGCGGCTTTGTAATCACCTGACATCAGATACTGATAAGCAGCCTGATAAAGCGAATTCGGATTGTCGTCGGTTGGAAGAGAAGCGACAGCTTCACCAGCAGGAAGCGCTGCACCCTGTTCTGCCGGGCGTGGCTCCACATTCATGGTTTCGCCGATTACATTGCCATTGTTGTCAAAGCGAATGGAGCCGAGCTCTCTCGGCGGCTCCCCACGCTGGGGCCCACCCTGTGGGGCAGCACCTGAACCAATAGCCATGGAATCGGCGCCCGCTGAATTGTTGGCCGCCGTTTGAGAAGAAGAACCATAATTACCGTCTTGCGCAATGCTTCCAGACCCCCCGTTATCGGGGGTTCCAGTAGGAGCAGCATTTGCCAGCGATGTATTATTGCCGTCATTTGGCGTGCCACCAGCATCCGCACGATCACCATTTTCCAATACCTGGAAGCGGCGTTCGTTTTCTTCCTGCATTTTCTGCATCTGATCCTGCAGTTCAAGGACCTGGAAATTCATGGCTTCAGCACGGGCACCGAGTGTGTCTGCAATTGCTGCTGGGTTCGCCATGCCCTGCGTGCAAAGATCGCTACCGGGTGGAGGTGTTACAGGCGCATTCTGGCCCGCACTTGCTTGTGCTGCGGCTCCGCCACCCTTTTTCTTTTCCAGCTCTTCGAAGCGGAATTCATTGTCGTCCTGCGTCTTCTGCAACTGCTCGTTCGTGAACGCTATCTGTGCGTCGACATCCTCCACCTTACCGGTGAGATTGCGGATCAACTCCTGTTGCAAGCCCGGACTCTGATATCCGCCCTGCCCGCCCGCGCCGCCGCTATCGCGCATGGCATCGTCAAGTATCGCAGTGGAACCGATACTGACATGGTTCTGCGCGCCACCCCGACCCTTTTCCAATGCCTGAAAACGGGTTTCGTTGTCGCGCTGGATTTTCAGCATCTTATCGCGAAGCTGCAGGATACGGGCATAGGACTGCGCATTCTGATGCGCGAGATTACAGACCTGCTGCGAAAACTGACCGCCGCCGGCATCACCCGCCTGCGCCAGCTGGATAACCCCTTGCTGCGAAGAAACAGATGCTGCCAGAACCGGAGCACTTGCCAAAAGCGGCAGCATGGCAATTGCCAGTGTCACTTTTCTCATTGGTTTCCTCATTCCCTTTTGCCCCTATCGCTCATGTGCCCTAAAATCTTGAACCGCAATAATCATGGCCATGTACAGGATGATCAGGCATCGTGCCTGAATATTATCTGAACACCCAATTTCTCACGGCTCTTCTCAGCTTTTAGAGAAAATCCATAAAAAGCAAAGATGCTTTCCCTATGACACTGGTGACTTCGGCCAAAATTTGTCAAAAGCACCAATAGTCGGGCTCTAAAGCAAAAAAAGCGGCCCAAAGGCCGCTTTTTCCGGATTAGGTTCATGCTACTTGCTGAAACTTAGCTGCCAGCACCGTTGAGAACGGTAACGGCACGGCGGTTCTGAGACCAGCACGAATTATTATCACAAACAGCGATTGGACGCTCGTTACCGTAGGAAACGGTGCGCATGCGGCTGGTTGGAACACCACGAGCTGAGAGGAAGTCGCGGGTTGCAGCTGCACGACGCTGGCCGAGCGCAAGGTTGTACTCACGTGTACCGCGTTCGTCAGCATGGCCTTCGACGGTGATCGAGTACTGCGGATAGCGCTGCAGCCACTGAGCCTGCTTCGACAGCGTCTGCTGTGCATCGGCGCGGATCAGCGAGGAATCGAGATCGAACAGAATACGGTCGCCGACATTCACGGTGAAGTCCTGCGACGAGCCGGGCGTTGCAGCGCCACCAGCCAAGCCAAGATCACCGGCATTGTTCGGAAGGTTCTTCTTGGACGCACAACCGGCAACGGCAAGCGTCATGAAAAGGGCAATAGCGATAGGGCTACGTGCAATCGACTGGAAACGGCGCATGGGCCGGAGCTCCTTAAGATTTGATGTTCCTGCGTAACCGACCAATAATCATATTTAGGTTAAGGCAGGCTCAAGAAGTATGGTTAACAATTTCTTTCGGCCAAATGCAAACCGGTTTTTTCCGGCAGCAATTCTGTTTTTAGCCAGTGATGGCTAAATGCGGCAGAAACACGGCTCGACGACCTGGATTATGGCAAATTGCCATAAAAAAGGCGCGAAACCTGCGTTCCGCGCCTTCGAACTTCTTAACATCATCGAACAGACTAGAGCGCCGTGCGCCCTCTTGGGCGCACAAAGGTCGCTCTAACACTCTATATTTACAGCATAATTTTACCTTAAACTGATTCAAGTTTAAGGAATTATGCTGTAGAGCGTGTCGCGGTTAATCGCATCCATGGCGCTCGCTCTAGATTCTTTTAACTGTCGCATGTTTGCGGGAGCTCAAGGGAATCCATTTGAGCGCGACATGCTTTAGTCGAGCAGCGGCGACCAGGCCGGGTCGGAACCGAAATTCGGCGTCTGTATCTGGCGTTCGTTGCGGCCTGTCAGATCAATCGTAAACAGCCTTGGGCCACCGGCACCTGCTGCCTTGCGGAAGAACATCAGGACGCGACCATTCGGAGCCCAGGTCGGGCCTTCATTGTGAAAGCCTGAGGTCAACAGACGCTCGCCCGTACCATCGGTCTTCATGACGCCAATGGAGAACTGTCCCTGCGACTGTTTTGTGAAGGCGATCAAATCACCGCGTGGCGACCATACTGGAGTGGAGTAGCTACCGTCACCGGCAGATATACGACGCGGGTTGGAACCATCGGCACCCATCACATAGAGCTGTGGGCGTCCACCACGGTCAGATGAAAATACGATCTGCGAACCGTCTGGCGAATAGGATGCACTGGTATCAATCGCCTGACTATTGGTGAGGCGCGTTGTGGTGCGATTACGCAAGTCCATCGTGTAGACGTTCGCGCTGCCGTCATCCTGAAGAAGGCTCATCACAACCTTCTGGCCGTCTGGCGAGAAGCGTGGCGCAATCGTCATGCCTGGGAAATTGCCAACAAGCTCACGCTGGCCGGTTTCGAGCTGCAGCAGGTACACCTTGGGCGAACCGCCTTCGAACGACATATAGGTTACTTCCTGACGATTTGGCGAGAAACGCGGCGTCAGTGAAATGGCGCGACCATCTGAAAGGTACCGAACATTCGCGCCGTCCTGATCCATAATAGCCAAGCGCTTCACACGCTTCTGTGCCGGACCCGATTCATCGACGAAAACAACGCGGGTGTCAAAATAGCCTTTTTCACCGGTCAAGCGTTCATAGATCGCATCTGCGATGATGTGAGCAACACGACGCCAGTTATCCGGTGTTGTGAAGAACTGCTGACCGATCAGCTGCTGGCCACCAAACGTATCCCAGAGACGAAATTCAGCCTTGAGCCTGCCATCCGGCTGCTTTGTAATACGGCCCGTGACCAGTGCCTGCGCATTGATGACTTTCCAATCTTCAAAACGCGGTGTTGCGTCCGGGTTGGAAATCTTTTCAATGAATGCATTCTTGTTGATCGGTGCGAAAAGGCCCGAACGCTCAAGATCTGCCGCAATGACCGAGGTGATATTCGCTCCGAGCTGATCGCCCGAAAGGAAATCGGTGATCGCTACCGGTAATGGCTCTACCACACCCTTGTTGATGTTGATTTCCACCACCGCACGAGCAGGCATGGTAGCAACAAGGCTTGCAGCAATCATACAGGCGAAAGCCGAAAAAACTGTCCGGATCTTTGTTTTCATGATGCCGATCTTCATGTCTTCAGGGACCTCTTTTGTCCTTAGAGTGCCGTGCGCCCTCTTGGGCGCACAAAGGTCGCTCTAACAGTTTAGATTTGCTGCACAATTCCTAGGGAACTATGCAGAGACCTTATTGAGGGGCCTTAGTGGCGGGCCTCATTCAGGCATTCGTTAGGAGTGACCAGCCAAGCTGATCAGAACATTTCGCTCGGGTCGAAGTTGACGATCACTTCCGACCAGTTGTCATATTTGTCTGCAGGCAGATTGTATGGTGCGCAACGAGCCACAGCGCGCTTGGCGCTTTCAGCTGCGGCACGACCCACACCATCTCCACCACCACCAGATGTCACCTCGGGGGAACCCTGGATAGAACCATCCTGATTGAGACGCATCTTCACCGTCACGACAAGTCCTGGTGCATCTGCCACACCGGCAGGAACGTTCCAGCACTTGGAAATCGCGCCACGAAGGGCATCCATTTCATTCTGGCTCAGCTTCGAGCCGCCCGTATTCTTCTTGCCGCCCAGCGATGCCTGATCGGTCGAACGCTTTGCACCACCACCGGATGCCTTCTGCTTGTTAAGCAGGGCGGCGACCTCATCAGCAATGGCGTCATTCTTCGACTGCGATGTCTGAGAAGCAGTTTGGGACTTCTTCTGATCTTCCGTTGGCTTGCGGTCTGGTGTCTTAGCCGTTTGCGCCTGCGGCGGTTTTGGCTTTGCCTGTGGTGCAGGAACATTGTCCGGCAGTTTCGGCGCGGTCTGATCTGGCGTTTCGGCCTGTTTTTCGATCGCTTCAGCAACCGGATCAGGTTTCACTTCCTGTTTTTCTTCCGGTTTGGTCTGAACTTCCGTCGCGGGCACCGGCGTCGGCTTTTCCTGCGGCGTAGGTTCTGGCTTAGGATCGGGCTTCGGTTCCGGCTTCTTCACCGGCTCCGGCTGCGCTTTTGGTTCCTCAGCCGCTTCAATCGGCTTGGCCTTATTTTCAGGCCGTGGTGGCGTTTGGCTATCGACTTCCTGATCGCCAAAATTCTGAGCTTCAGGAACAGTCTGCGGCTTTTTCGTCGGAACAGGAGCCGACTTTTCCTTCATCGGTGCGGTCTTATCGCCCTGCTGAATCTGGGTAATCGATTCGATCGGCACGATGTCGACCGGAAACGACTCCGAATCCTGCACGTCGAATGCCTTCGGCGAGGAGAAGGAGAAGAGCCCCAACGCGATAACGACGGTATGGAGCGCTACAGAAGATGTCAGGCCAGCCTTCATGATGGCGTCAGCTATCCTGCTCCTGGAGTGTCACAAGGCCGATATTCTTGAAACCGGCGGCGGAAATGCGAGCCATGACCTTCATGACAGTGCCGTAATCGGCAGACTTGTCACCGCGCACGAAAATGCGCTCTTCGTAACCGGTCTTGGCAATCGCCTGAAGTTTGGCAACAACTTCATCAAGCGGAATTTCAGTTTCCTGCAGATAAATCTGGCCTTCGCTGTTCACCGATACGGTGATCGGCTGTGTGTCAGCATTCATGGCTTTCGCCTGCGTATCTGGCAGATCAATAGGCACACCGACCGTCAAAAGCGGGGCAGAAACCATGAAGATGATAAGCAGCACCAGCATCACGTCCACGAATGGCGTAACGTTGATTTCACTCATCAATGCCTTCTTGCGGCCACGCCTGCGGCGACCACCCGACTGCATTCCCTGATTTCCAACTGACATGCCCATTTCAATATTCCCGAAGGCTCGATTTAGCTTTGATGCTGGAACGCTCTATTTTTTGCTTTCACGCATGTCGCGGAAAACCGGTTCCCACTTTTCCGCGACATGCTTTAGCTGCGCGGCGTCAGCTTCTCATCAATTTGGCGCGACAGTATGGCAGAGAACTCATCCGCAAAACCTTCGAGCCGGCCATTGACCTTACCCGCATCGCTCGAAAGCTTGTTGTAGGCGATAACTGCTGGAATAGCGGCAAGCAGACCAATAGCTGTTGCGAGCAGCGCTTCGGCGATACCCGGTGCCACCACCGCGAGATTGGTGTTCTTCGATGCAGCAATTGCCTGGAACGACGTCATAATACCAACAACCGTACCGAACAGGCCGATAAACGGAGCAGCAGAACCGATTGTAGCAAGAAAGCCTAGTCGCGATTCCAGCTTGTCGCTTTCTCGCGCCAGAGCCACATCCATTGCCTTGTCGATACGCATCTGAAGTGCAATCGGAGAACGTGCGCCCTTCTCAAACGACTTTTTCCACTCGCGCATGGCAGCCATGAAGATGGAGGCCATACCAGTCGTTCGGCGATCATTGAGATTGCGGTAAAGTTCTTCCAGTGACTGCCCGGACCAGAACGCCTGTTCAAAGCGATCAATCGCGCGACGCGCGCGTCCGTAAGCAACAATTTTGTCCACGATGATAGCCCAAGTCCAGACCGAGGCGACCACGAGACCAAGCATAACCAGCTTAACGACCCAGCCCGCCTGCATGAACAGGCCCCAGAGGGTAATATCGGCGGCAGGGGCCGCGAGCGCAACATTTTCCATCGATCTACCGTCCTCGAATCCAAACGCCCGGCCTCTTGACCGGGCGGCATCGCAAATTATTCAAGAAACATCCGCTTCCGAACGTCTCAACCTGCGCAGCTTTATCATTAGAGCGCCGTGCGTCCCTTGGGATGCACAAAGGACGCTCTAACAACTCAAGTTTATGCATAATTCCCTGAATTGAATTCATTCAAGGAATTATGCGGGAGCTATTTGCACACCCTGACGGATATGCTGACGCTCTACGCCACAACCGCCATTCCGGATTTCAACTTTAAATCCTCAAAGCGCTTGTTACGGTTAATTTTGGTGAAAGGAAGGCGCTGCGCTTCAACCCGGCCCTTCAACCGATTCCGTCATCATCATTAATGGAATATTATGGTTAAAGATGCGTTAGCATTTGCTGAGAAGGCGAGCTTGCCCGTTAATTATTGCAGGGCAACTCAAAAAATCAGTCGGCCTTCGTGAAAGCTTCGCGCCATTCATCCGGAATACGGCGGGGATGGCCCTGTTTGGTAATCATGACCGCTTCAACCTTGGCCTCCGACAGCAGCCGATCCCCACAAGTGATCTTCTGCGCCATGATTACGCGCGCGCCGCGAATCTCGCTCACCCGTGTTTCGACCAGGATGAGATCATCCATTTTTGCGGGCGATTTATAGTCGATTTCCATACGACGAACGACCCAGACCATTTCTTCGCCAAGCGCGCCTTCAGCAAGCTCGATATGGTTGACATCCTGCAAGCGCAGAAAATCGGTGCGGCCACGCTCGTAAAATTCGAGATAACGACCGTGATAGACGAAGCCGGAAAAATCCGTATCAGCATAATAGATGCGCGCATAAAGATAATGGGCACCGTCCCTCAACTCACCCGAAACAGATTGCGCTGCGGCTTGATCGATTTTATCCGTCATTCGTCTTCCATAAAAAGGCCGAACTGCGACTGCTGGACCACCTCGGCAGGTGCTGCCAGCCCCATATGTTGCCACGCGAGCGCAGTCAGAACACGTCCGCGCGGCGTGCGCTGCAGAAAGCCCTGCTGGATCATATAGGGTTCGATAATGTCTTCGATAGCATCACGCGGCTCAGACAAGCCGGCCGCAATGGTTTCAATCCCGACTGGGCCACCACCAAAATTACGGGCGATCATATCCAGATAACGCCGGTCAAGCTGGTCAAAGCCGCGATTATCCACTTCAAGCCGTGACAGAGCTTCGTCGGCAATCTTGCGATCTATGACATCAGCACCCGCGACCAGCGCAAAATCGCGCACACGTCGCAACAGACGGCCCGCAATACGCGGTGTCCCGCGCGAGCGGCGCGCTACTTCCAGAGCACCATCCGGCGAAATACCCATCTGCATAATGCGAGCACCACGGCGCACAATATATTCGAGCTCTTCAACCGTATAGAAATTGAGCCTTACCGGAATACCGAAACGATCACGCAAAGGCGTGGTCAGAAGACCAAGCCGCGTCGTTGCTGCGACCAGCGTAAACTTCGCCAGATCGATCTTGACCGAACGTGCTGCCGGGCCTTCCCCGATAATGAGGTCGAGCTGGAAATCTTCCATCGCCGGATAGAGGATTTCCTCAACGGCCGGGCTCAGTCGATGAATTTCATCAATAAAGAGTACATCGCGATCTTCAAGATTGGTCAGAAGGGCGGCCAGATCACCGGCCTTCGCAATCACCGGACCAGACGTTGAGCGGAAATTAACGCCAAGTTCCTTGGCCATGATTTGCGCGAGCGTCGTCTTGCCAAGTCCCGGAGGCCCCACAAAGAGCACATGATCGAGTGCTTCACCGCGAACCTTGGCAGCTTCGATGAACACTTTGAGATTGGCGCGCGCCGCCGCCTGCCCAACAAAATCGTTAAGCGTTTGTGGGCGCAAGGTGCTGTCGGCGTCTTCGCCACGCAAGTCAGCATCGATAAGAGGATTACGGTCGCTCATGGCTCCCTCCTCGCATGATCGCTGAAATCAGGCAAGTATCTCACCGCGACAGCTCCTTCAGGCCGAGGCGAATAAGCTTGGCCGAATCGGCATCATCACCGGCTTCCCTCAAAGCCGCAGCTACGGCATTCGCTGCCTGATCGCGCGAATAACCCAAATTGGAAAGTGCTGAAACCGCATCTGTTACGGGAGCAGAGGCTGCACCTGCGCCCAGCTCCTGCTTAAGGCCGATAGTCCCGCTTGCATCACCCGCAAAGGCAGGTGCCTTGTTCTTCAATTCAGTAACAATGCGCTCGGCCACCTTCTTGCCGACGCCCGGCGCACGCGAAACCATCGCGAGATCACGCAGTGCAATGGCATTGGCAAGCTCAGGTGGCGTCAATGTTCCAAGCACGGCAAGCGCCACCTTGGCACCCACGCCCTGCACATTCTGCAACAGACGAAACCATTCGCGTTCAAGCTGTGATCCGAAGCCATAGAGGCGGATCATGTCTTCGCGCACATAGGTCTCGATAAACAGAATAGCCGCCTCGCCTGCCCCACCCAGATTACCGAGCGTGCGGGCGGAACAAAAGGCAACATAGCCGACACCATGCACGTCAATAACAGCATGATCCTCAGCGATTTCATCGATCACGCCCTTAAGCTTGCCGATCATATCAGTGCTACCCCGCTAAAAGCGCATCCCGAAAGTGTAAAATGGTTTTCAGGACCAAATGCGCGTTAACTCAAAAGCGCCTGCATCCTGCGTGCGCTGACAATACTTTGCCGATGATGTGCGTGACAAATTGCGATGGCGAGCGCATCGGCAGCATCGCTGGTATCGAATGTTGCACGCGGCATCAAAACCTTCACCATCATATGAATCTGCTGCTTTTCGCCATGGCCAACGCCAATCACCGCCTTCTTGACAGCATTTGGCGCATATTCCGCAACCGGAAGTCCCGCCTGTGCCGGTGCCAATAGCGCAATGCCGCGCGCTTGCCCGAGCTTCAGCGTGGCCGTCGCATCCTTGTTGACGAATGTATGCTCAACCGCTGCTTCATGGGGCATGAATTCATGCAGGACTTTGGAAAGGCCCTCATGCAGCTGACAAAGCCGCGAAGCCAGATCCATTTCAGCATTCGAGGTTACCGTACCGGAAGCGATGAAATGCAGGGAATTTCCAAGCGATTCGACAACGCCCCAACCGGTGCGGCGGAGCCCTGGATCAATACCAATGATGCGAATCGTTTCTTTCATAAGTGAACCCTATCCTCAGACAGGTTCACTTGACAGTACAAAAGTGAACAAAAGAGAAACATACACATCTGCTGATGCAGGAAAACTGGGTAGATTTTGGCAGTGATTCGCCGAAAATGCCGTTCTTTGAGAACCGGAGCGGAGTGTACTAAAAGGTACATGAGTACCGGCAGCGCAAAAGAGCGTCATTTGCAGGCCATCACAGCCGAAATCTACCCAGTTTTCCTGCATCAGCAGTTTTTAAGAGGCGCCGAAAGCCGTCTTAAGCAACACAATCTGATCCGAAACCGGATTACCGCGTGGAGCACTTTGCAGTGAAACGACTTCACCATAAACATTACGATCCATGCGACGGACGCGTGCCTGAAGGCGGATTGAGCGTTCGATGAGTTCAATGAATGCGAATGGCAGTTCATTCCAGCCGGTCGCCACTTCACCAGCCGAAGGCGTATCAAGACGAACTTTCGCCTTCTCGGCCTCGACCTGCTGGCGAGACATTTCACCATTGCGAGCGGCGCGCTGCAACAGAAGCCAGGACGCCACCTGCATGAGACGGGTGGTCAGGCGCATCGATTCGGCAGCATAAAGCGTTGCGGCAACGCGCGAGAGATTACGCGCTTCTTCGCGGCCCTCACCGTCGAGATAGCTTGCGGCTTCCTCGACCATATCCATGCCTTCACTGTAAATCGGCTTGAAGGAATCCGAGAACACCATGCGTTCAGCAAGGCTGATCATGTTACCCGGCATCTGTCCCTGTTCGCTAATCACTGCTCTGCCACCTTACATGACCGCACAACGGGCGATCATTCTGTTGCTCGCATTCTCGTCAAATGAATGCGAATGAAATTATTGAACCGCTGTTCGACCATGGGGAGAGCTGGGACGGAACAGCTGCGTTAGACAAGTCCACGACAAACTGCACCTTCATGCACGGTCGCGCAAGTTTATGTTTAACGTTCGGTTAATATTTTTAGGCAGATTTAAACAAAGCGTGAAAAGTTTGGACGCCAGACAGTCCCACATGCACTTGATTCTATGAAGCGCATAAAAAAAGAGCCGCAAAGGCGGCTCTCAGGAGTTTAACAGGGAGGCGTCAAACAGAGTGGCTAAACCACTCGGTAAGAATCCAGCCGAACTGGATGTAAACCATTTAACGCCGTTAAGATTAATGAAGGGTTAATTTTACGTTCGAGCTGTGGAAAAATCGTTATTCTCAGAATACACCCAAACGAAAAAGCCGCCCGAAGGCGGCTTTTAAAACTGGCTTGTTAACCGCGCTGTAACGCAGGTTTTGGACTTGAAGTGACAGGAGACTTGGAACCCTCGGACACCAGAGGCTTCGCAGCAGGCTTCTTGCCCCAACCGATGGTTGGCAGCCACTCAAGATAATAAGCAAGTGCAAATTGCATCACCACGCCCGTTGCGATCAAGAGTGTATCATATGGCAGGCCACCTGGATTAATCAGCTTCATGACCTGTGCCACCATCGCCAATAGCGTACCCGCGATAAAGACGGGCAGCGAATGCTTGCCGAGAATAGCGAGCGGATTATCCGGTGCCGTGCGCGCGATGCTGTTCAGTGTCGGCACGACAGCAATCAGATAGGCCATCGCCAGTACATGCAGAAGACGCGGAGCAGAAAGAAAGGTCTTGTCGAAACCGGTCAGAACTGCCGGCATGCCCATTGATGCGTCAATGCCCCAAAGCGGAATACGAACCCAGGCCAGTGAGAGAACCAGATAACCAACTGCTACTGCAATCAGCGCAGGATGTGTTGGCAACTTACCACCGCGGCGCACATGGATGACGCCAGCAATACCAATTGCAAACAAGAACTGCCACGATAGCGGGTTAAGGAACCAGACGCCTCCGGTCGGATAGTTGATAGGCGCTACACCATAAAGGCCCGACAACAGCCAGACTGTGCCCGACACAGCAACCATCAGCGAAAGGCTGATGCGCGCAAGAAGTAGCAGCAGCGGCGTCATAAGAAGCATGACGGCATACATCGACAGAATGTTGTTATAGCCAAGCTGATGACCCAGCGTGACGAGACCCAGCAAAGATTCGACCGGCTGCTTGACCAGCGGGCCGATATTGATCTGGGTCAGAAGCTCACGATGCTTGAGGAAAATGGCGGCAGCAGCAAAAATGCCGATGGTCGCAAGCGTCGTCATAATATGCGCCGTATAAAGCACGCACGCACGGCGCCACATTTTCAATGTCAGCACGAGACGATTGCCTGGCGCAAATTTTCCGCCATAGGCCAACGCAACAGCCATGCCTGAAATCAGAACAAAAGCTTCGGCAGAATCAGAAAAGCCGAGATTCTTGTGCGTGAAGTGCTCATAAATCGTACCGGGTACATGATTGATGAAAATCGTAAGCAGGGCCAAAGCACGAAACACGTCGATGCGTGTATCGCGAACTTTTGGCACTATTTTCGCCGTTTCATTCGTCATTTCGCCTGCCTGCCGTTTGTTTTTCGTCTGCAATAGCGCAGCACTCATTGCCGTCTATATAGCTGGTAATTCCGGCGGAACCCGGTTGGTTCCAATCAACTTTCGTTCCAGTGGATAACATAATGCCAACATGAGACTTTCATCGCCCCCGAACATTGGCCCGCAAATGTCCTGAAAATGTAAAGGGGCTGTTCAATGAACCCCTCTTACTTTATGCCCGAATTCCATCAACATTTTTCGCTAGGTTTGGTTTATGAACGCGCCAACTGCTACAAAAGATAACGAACGCTGCCGCCTTTTGCTGGTTGCACCACCGATCTCAAATGGTGATGCGTTGGCGAAACTCCTGTCCGCAGCGCTTTCAGGTGGCGATGTCGCAAGCGTGATTCTCGACGGCGGCGATCTGGATGAAGCGACTTTTCAGGCATCTGCCCAAAAGGCCGTTGCCGTTATCCAGGAAAAAGGCGCTGCTGCAATCATTCTCAACGATACGCGTATTGCTGGCCGTGTCGGCGCCGATGGCATTCACATTGAAGGCAAGGCTGCAGAGCTTGCGGAAGCCATCGAGAAGCACACACCGAAATTCATCGTTGGAACGGGCAATCTTCGTGATCGTCACAGCGCTATGGAAATTGGTGAATTGCAGCCCGATTACGTTTTCTTTGGCAAAATTGGCGCGGATAACAAGCCAGATGCTCACCCTCGCAATCTGGCATTGGCCGAATGGTGGGCTGAACTGGTCGAAATTCCAAGCGTCGCACAGGCTGGAAATACAATTGAAAGCGTCATTGAAGCATCACAGACCGGTGCTGATTTTGTAGCCCTTGGCCGCGCAGTCTTTGAAGCAGAAGATCCTGCAAAGGCCGTAGCGGAAGCCAACCGCCTTCTTGATGAAAATGCCCCTCGTTTCGAAAACTAAATCCGCCAAGGTTTTGTACGCCCCCATGAAGAGCAGAATTCTTCTCGCCACGGCTTTGATCTTTGTCGCGTCCGTCCCTGCTGCAATGGCTGCAGGCGAACCGGCAAGCGCTCAAAAAAAGCATGACGGTAAAAGCGACAAGCCTGCGGAAAAGCCAAAGATGCTGCCGCAGCCAGCGTCGACAAACACTTTGCCTCACATCGATCCAAGCCGGTTCGGCGATAAACCTGCCGATGAAGCTTTTGGCGCCTATCAGCGCGGACTTTATTTGACGGCCTTCAATCTCGCCAAGCCACAGGCTGAAAAAGGTGACCCAGCATCGCAAACGCTTATCGCTGAAATCTATGCCCGTGGGCTGGGTGTGCCTGCCGATCAGAAGAAGGCTGCCGAATGGTATGCCAAGGCCGCAGAAAATGGCGTTAACGAAGCGCAGTTTCGTTACGCCGCCTTGCTGCTTCAGGGCCGATACATTCAGAAAGATGCCGCCAAGGCCACTCAACTGATGCAGAAAGCTGCCGAAGGCGGCAATGCTATGGCACAGTTCAATTACGGCCAGCTCGTCATGATGAAGGCATCCGGCAAGGCAGGAATTGATCAGGCCTTCCCATGGTTTGAAAAGGCTGCTGCAGCAAAACTGCCTGATGCAGAATATGCAGTCAGCCAGATTTACGCCAATGGCACTGACAAAATCGCAAAAGATGAAAAGAAGGCGCGGGAATATCTGCTTCTCGCTGCACGCAAAGGCTACGACACCGCTCAATATGATCTGGGACGCTGGCTGATCGAAGGTCGTGGCGGCGACCGCAATTACGAACAAGGCTTTGGCTGGATGCAGATTGCCGCCCAGCGCGGTATGGTCCTGGCACAGGCATGGCTCGCCCGTCTTTATCGTGATGGCATCGGTACAGATGGTGATCTGGTAAAATCTGCCGCCTGGTATGTCATCGCGCAGCGCGCCGGTTTCCATTCGCCCGATCTCAATGACATGATGGATGGCTTGTCCGACGAGCAACTCAAAGAAGCGATCCAGACCGCTAACAGCCTTCGCGTCCGCTAATCTCGGGCATCGTCCACTTTGAAAATGCAAAAAGCGCGTCACCAGAAGTGACGCGCTTTTTCATTCTTTGGAAGGGTATAGCCTTACTGACTTTCGTAAGCCTTCTTGCTGGCATCATAAACGTAGGTCGCAGCATCGGCAGCACCGAGCTCACGTGTCTTACCCGGCGCGGAAATTGTTGTTCCGCTGAAATTTACAACAAGTTTCGGCATATCGGACTTGTCATCAGGAGCGAAAGTCACCTCTCCCAGATTGGATATACATGGCATGACCTCGCCATCTGAACAGGCCGCACCATTATCTTCGCCCGCCAGAAGATAGCCGACATGTGTCCATGACTTGCCCAATGCAAATACATCATAGCCACTGTAAGACGTGCCACGGTCAAAACCAGCAATCGGGATTGCCAGCACCAGTTTACCTGCTGGCGTGCGATGTTCCACCGCCTTGCGATCGGTGTCGACCTCATCGGGCTTTTCATAAGATCCCATCGCACCGATATCTCGCGCGGCATGCTGGAGGGCCCACGATCCGTCAGAAAGCATGAAGGTTGCTTCAGACAGATTAACCTGCGCTTCGGGGGCCGCCTCTGCCTCGCCGGAATCACCCTGCTTTTCAAGAGTTTCCCAGGCAAAACCGGTGAAGTACTGCTTTCCATCGCGCTCAAACGCATGACCGAACCAGTAGGTCGCCGTCACGCCTTTTCCAACAACGTAGGAATCAGAACCATCGCCTGCAACATTGTAGATGGACTTCAAAACAGTTGCAGCGTCGGGCGCTGAAACCGCAGCATCGTGCTGATGCGCACTGACTGCTGGCGATGCTGCTGTCGCAAGCTCTGGAGCGGACATAACCGCAAAGGTAGAGACCAACAAACCTGCCACGGCAGAACGAACATATTGACGGCGAAACGCAGGCAATGCCTTCACAATGGTTCTCATATGTCTCTCCAAAATGTCTGCGGATAACATGAAGACTGGTTGCAGTGCCCTGCCCGCATGAGCGGCAAAACTACTGCGATAAACCAGATCTCCTGCGATCTCGCACGGGGAACTGGTGTTCGGACATAGGGCAGATTTTGGCATCAAGCCACAAGAAATTGCGATGAACCCCAGAGCCGCGCGATCGAAAATACCCGAAAAACCACCGCCTAATTGATGGATTTGACGCTGGTTTAGAGATTCAAAACGAGCTGAATGCTTGCTCAGGCTTGCACAAAGCCTCGTTTTATGGTCTTGGAGACCCGATTATCGTGGTTCGAGTTAAAGATGGACGCAATCCCCGAAATAAAGCGGGAGATTGCCTTTCTGTCGTGATGCGCCGGGCCGCAACAGTTTTCACATTTATTCCCGGATTAAGCTCATGAAGATCAATGGTAACGAAATCCGCCCCGGCAATGTCATCGAGCATGATGGCGGCCTGTGGGTTGCGGTCAAGACCAATGCGGTCAAGCCCGGCAAAGGCGGCGCCTACAATCAGGTTGAACTGAAGAACCTAATCACCGGCACCAAGCTCAATGAACGTTTCCGCGCTGCTGAAACCGTCGAGCGCGTTCGTCTGGAACAGAAGGATTTCTCGTTCCTCTACGAACAGGGTGAAGCGCTGATTTTTATGGATACCGAATCCTACGAACAGCTCGAACTCCTGAAAGATTTCGTTGGCGACCGCGCGGCCTTCCTTCAGGACGGCATGATGGTCACCGTTGAACTTTACGAAGAAAAGCCAATCGGCATCCGTCTTCCAGATCAGGTAACGCTCGCAATCACTGAAGCCGATCCGGTCGTCAAAGGCCAGACTGCTGCTTCTTCCTACAAGCCAGCTGTTCTTGAAAATGGCATCCGCATTCTGGTTCCGCCATTCATCGCATCTGGCGAGCGCGTCATCGTTGATACCAACGAGCTGACCTACATCAGCCGCGCATAAATATGCTTATCAACATGCGGCGCTTGTTTCAGGCGTCGCATGTTTCGTCACAGCCAAAGCGCATCCCGAAAAGTGCGAAGCTGTGACTGTTCTTTCTCAGATTACTCAATTCCCCGATTGTTTTCAGATGCCTTGGCGTCAGAAACATCAAGATGTCTACTATAAACTGTGTGATCCAGCTGGAAGCCACGTTTCGGGATCACGCCAAAAAGGATAAAAGAAATGGCCCGCTCAGCCCTTCTCAATGTCATGGTACAGGCCGCTATGAAGGCCGGCCGCAGCCTTGCGCGCGACTTCGGCGAAGTCCAGAACCTTCAGGTTTCCCTTAAAGGCCCCGGCGACTACGTCAGCCAGGCCGACCGCAAAGCGGAAAAGATCATCTACACGGAATTGAGCCGCGCCCGCCCTGATTTCGGCTTCCTGATGGAAGAATCGGGTGAGGTCGAATCCAAGGACGGTCAGCATCGCTGGCTGATTGATCCACTCGACGGCACCACCAACTTCCTGCACGGTATTCCAGTTTTCGCAGTCTCTATCGCTCTTGAGCGTCAGGGACAGATCGTTGCGGGCGTAATCTACAATCCAGCTATGGACGAACTCTACACGGCTGAACGCGGTGGTGGTGTGTTCCTCAATGATCGTCGTCTGCGTGTTGCGGCCCGTTCAAAGCTGGTCGATTGCGTAATCGGCACCGGCATACCGCATCTGGGTCGCGGCCATCACGGCCATTACCTGGTCGAACTGCGCAATGTCATGGCCGAAACGGCTGGCATTCGCCGCATGGGCGCTGTTGCCCTTGATCTGGCCTATGTTGCTGCGGGCCGTCTTGACGGTTTCTGGGAAGATGGCATGCATCCCTGGGATCTCGGCGCAGGTATGCTGATGATCCGCGAAGCTGGTGGCTTTATCTCCGATAAGAATGGCGGTCAGGATATCTTCGGCACCAAGACCATTGTTGCAGGCAATGAAGCCATTCATGGCGCACTGTTGAAGACCATCAAGAAACCTATCTAAAAACAAGCTCCATCACTTTATTGATCCACTCTTCTTTTTCTTTGGATCGAATCAACAAAGTGGACAAACAAAGCCGAGCGATAAATCGCTCGGCTTTGTCTTAATTTAATTATAAAACAACGAATTAGTATTAGAAATACGACAGAGCCTTACCGATAGCTTCAAGTACCTTCCCAAGTATATTCCACCAATGCATGATAATATCCCTTTCTATATTTGAGTGTACCAAGAATAAATAGCAAGATCTGAATAATTAAAAAGACCAATATTTTATTTAAATTGATATAACAATTTTTTATACTAAAAGAAGCATTCTCTAAAGTTATTTTAGCTACCAATATTAATATAAAAGCTGCATTGGAAGATTTGTTTTTGTCCGCATCGTAAAGCTGAGAGCCAACGTCATAAAGCTGTGCAATTTTCTTGTTTCAGATGATTCCGCTTCATGAACTAATGAAGTAGGATTCTGTTTGAGCACCCGACCATGGAGCAGGACGCATGAGCGATTTGAGACTTTCACGGGAACGACTGGACGATGCACGGGACTATGACCCCTACCGCCTGAGCAGCCCGAGAATTGTCATTCTCTCCATGGTCATCTTTCTCATCATTGTCGCTTTCCTGGCTGCGGTGCTGATGCGGCAGATCCATACATTCTTCGTCACCAATCCGGGCCTCAATGGCCTGATCTTCCTTGTGCTGCTCGTGGGAATTCTGCTGGCCTTTGGTCAGGTGCTGCGACTGCTCCCGGAAATCCGATGGGTTAATTCATTCCGAGACGGCGAACGCGACGGAGCCACGCGCCCGCCTGTACTGCTTGCTCCCATGCGTGCTTTGATCGGGCGCAGGCAATCCATGGCACTCACGACAGCGTCGATGCGCTCCATCCTTGATTCGATCGCCACACGCCTTGATGAAAGCCGCGATATATCGCGCTATCTGATCGGCCTTCTAGTGTTCCTCGGCCTGCTCGGCACTTTCTGGGGTCTGCTTGAAACCGTTGGTTCCATTGGACAAACCATTCAGTCACTGGACCCAAGTTCGGGTAGCACTACGGATGTGCTTGATTCGCTTAAAGCGGGCCTACAGGCACCCCTTTCCGGCATGGGCACTGCATTCTCCTCCTCACTCTTCGGCCTTTCCGGCTCGCTAATCTTAGGTTTTCTCGATCTGCAAGCAGGACGCGCGCAAAACCGTTTCTACACCGAACTGGAAAACTGGCTTTCATCAGTCACGGACCTTAGTTCCGATCTGACACCCGACGATAATCTTGGCGGTATTCGCAACCTCGCTGAACACGTGCAAAACCTGAAAGGGGGCGAGGCTTCCAGCCAGCGCACATCAGCAGCACTCGCCAATCTGGCTGAAGGAATTCAGGGCCTCGTCAAAAGCATGCGCAGCGAACAACAGATGATGCGTGACTGGGTCGAAAAACAGGCCGAGGAACAAAAAGCCATCCGCGAGACGCTGGACCGTCTTAACAAAGCCATCGGCTCGAAAACCGCAAACGAGCGTCCGACCGACAACAAGCGGACGGAGTAAGCATCATGGGTCTTGCTCGTAACCGCCGCCCACAGCGTCATGTCGATTATTGGCCAGGCTTTGTCGATGCGCTGACGACCCTGCTCCTGGCCATTATGTTCCTGCTGACGGTCTTCGTGCTGGGACAGTTTTTGCTAAGCCGCGATGTCGACAGTAAGGACAGCGCGCTGGCGCGTCTCAACAGCCAGATACAGGAACTGACACAGCTTCTGTCGCTTGAAAAAAGCAATTCGCAGGATATGCAGGACACGATTGCCAACTTGCAAGCCTCACTTTCAGGCGCTGAAAGCGAGCGTTCACGCCTGCAAGCTCTGCTCAATGAAGGAACCGGCGCGGGTGCTGCTGCAGAAAAGCGGGCGGGCGAACTCAGCCGGAGCCTTGATTCGGAAAAGCAGGTCAGTGCGCAGGCGCTTTCACAGGTTGAGCTCCTCAATCAGCAGATTTCTGCGCTTCGGCGCCAGATAGCCGCGCTTGAAGATGCGCTCAATGCTTCCGAATCGCGTGACCGCGAATCGAATGCCAAGATTGCCGACCTTGGCCGCCGGCTCAATGTGGCGCTGGCGCAGCGCGTGCAGGAACTCAACCGCTATCGGTCGGATTTCTTCGGCCGCCTGCGTGCGATTCTTTCTGACAAGGAAAACATCCGCATTGTCGGCGACCGCTTCGTGTTCCAGTCGGAAGTGCTTTTCCCGACAGGCTCATCTGACCTCAACCCTGCGGGTCAGGACGAAATGAAAAAGCTCGCTGATGCGGTTATCACGCTCAATCAGGAAATCCCGGACGATATAAACTGGGTTCTGCGCGTGGATGGACATACCGATAATGTGCCGCTTGCAGGCACCGGGCGCTTCCGCGACAACTGGGAGCTTTCGTCGGCGCGTGCGACGGCTGTGGTCAAATATCTGATCGCCAATGGCGTTCCAGCCAATAGGCTCGTCGCAGCCGGCTTTGGCGAATATCAGCCACTCGATAGTTCAGACGCACCAGATTCCCGCGCCAGAAACCGTCGTATCGAGTTGAAACTGACTGAGAGATAAAAGAGCTCATCCCAAAAAGGGTGAGGCGGTCTTCGGATAAGATGCACGTGAATTAAAGCATTTCCAGCAAAAGCGGGAACCGGTTTTGCGTTCGGAAATGCGTAAAAACAAATAGTTACAGCGGTTACAACGATTCAATATTAACTGGAACCGCTGTAAAGGGGGCTTTCGCCCCCCTTCACATTAAATACCAAAGGCTCCAGCGCCTGCCTCAAACTGCAACTTGGCAAGGCGCGCATAAATACCGCCCTGAGCAACAAGTGTTTGATGCGTGCCTTCTTCCACAATTCGACCCTTGTCGAGCACCAGAATACGGTCGGCTTTAAGCACGGTTGCCAGACGGTGAGCAACGACTAGCGTTGTGCGATTGTCCATCAGAACATCGAGCGCCTTTTGCACCAGCATTTCGCTTTCGGCATCCAGCGCAGATGTCGCTTCATCGAGCAGCAAGATTGGTGCAGCACGTAAGACAGCGCGCGCTATAGCAATGCGCTGTCGCTGACCACCGGAAAGCGTAACGCCGCGTTCGCCCACCTCTGTGTCATAACCCTTGTCGAGTGCCAGAATGAAATCATGCGCCAAGGCGGCCTTCGCGGCAGCTTCAATGTCTGCATCGCTCGCACCAGGTCTGCCGAAGCCAATGTTCTCGCGAATGCTGGTTGCAAAGATTGCTACGTCCTGTGGAACAACAGCAATGCGCGCGCGCACAGCGACCGGATCCGCTTCAGGCAGTGCCACGCCGTCCATCCGTATAGAACCCGTCTGAGGGTCGTAATAGCGCATCACCAGCGAGAAGATTGTGCTTTTACCAGCACCTGATGGCCCAACGATCGCAACCGTCTCACCGGGCTTTACAGTGAAGCTCACGCCATTGAGTGACGGAGCGTCCGGGCGTGAAGGGTAAGAAAAATGCACCGCATCGAAGCTGATTTCGCCACGCGGCGGCTCCGGCAATGCGACCGGCTTCAAAGGCGCTGCAATATCGGGATTCTCATCCAGTATTTCTGCAAGCCGCTCTGTAGCGCCCGCTGCCTGCGCAAGTTCGCCGCCCACTTCTGAAAGCGCACCAAACGCACTGGCCGCAAAGACGGCATAGAGAACGAACTGGCCCAATGTCCCCGCAGTCATAGTGCCGGAAAGCACATCACGCGAACCGAACCAGAGCACTGCAACAACACTCGAAAAGATCAGGAAAATTGCAAAGCCGGTCAGGATTGCGCGGGCCTTGATCGAAGACCTTGCAGCCTGATAGGCCTTTTCGACCGCACCCGCAAAACGACCCACCACCATATTTTCATTGGTAAAGGCCTGCAAAGTGCGCATGGCACCGATTTGTTCGCTGGCATAGGCATTGGCGTGGGCAAGCATATCCTGCGTCATGCGCGAGCGACGGCGTACAGAACGCCCAAATGCAATCAGCGGGATAACGATCAGCGGAATGGCTCCAATCACCAGTGCCGAGAGCTTCGGGCTTGTGATCACCATCATGATGAGCGCGCCAATGCCCAAAATAAGATTCCGGAGCGCAACAGAGGCAGTCGCGCCAACAACTGACTTGATCTGCGTGGTATCGACAGACAGGCGCGAAACGATTTCGCCCGATTGCGAGCGGTCAAAGAATTCCGGCGAAAGACTCGTCACATGCGAAAACACCGCATTGCGTAAGTCGGCAACCACACGTTCGCCAAGCGAGATCACGAAGAAATAGCGAAGCCCCGAGGCAACAGCCAAAACGAGCGCGAGTGCCACAAGCATGCCAAAGTAATTATTGACGAAGATAGCATTGGCACCCGTGAAGCCGTGGTCGATCATCCGGCGCACAGCGACTGGAACGGCAAGCGTCGTCACGGCAGCAAGAACCAGCGAGAAAAGAGCGCCCACAACCAGAATCTTATAGCGTGAAAGGAAGGGAACCATGCGCTTCAGAGGCTTCAGCGAGCGGCGTTTACGGCCTTCCTGTGCATCGAAATCGGGATTCATGCGAATTTGACTGTCTCTGCTGGCCATTCTTGAGATTGCGCCCTTGTTATTGCTGTGCGCCTGATGTATAGGCTCGCCAACCCTTTTGGAAGCCGTTGCCTGCAAGTAACGGGTCTTCATATCTGCCATTGGGCGAAAGTGCCGCAGTTTTTAACATTAGAGCTGGGCTTTTCTTCCCAGACTTTCAGGATTGAGAAGATGAAAGCTGATATCCATCCCGACTACCACACCATCAAGGTCGTGATGACCGATGGCACTGAATATTCAACCCGCTCTACCTGGGGCAAGGAAGGCGATACGATGAATCTCGATATCGATCCATCCACGCATCCAGCATGGACCGGTGGTTCGCAGACCCTGCTTGATCGCGGTGGCCGCGTAACCAAGTTCAAGAACCGTTTCGGCAATCTCGGTATCTAATACCGTCATTGATGAACTTACGAAAAACCTCGCTTCGGCGAGGTTTTTTGTTGCGGCTTTTAAAGTACGAACAAACGCTCTAATCTTTACTCCAATGATGATGAGAGCGCTTTCAGGCATAATGATTACCGGCACGTCTCATGTCGGCAAAACTTCTTTTGCTCACCGGCTTGCTGATAAGCTTGGATGGACCATCATTTCGACAGATGAACTTGCCCGTCATCCCGGACGTCCGTGGCCCACAGTTCGCCCCACAATCGCTGAATATTATCAACGCCTGTCATCAGAGACGATTCACTGGTTTCTGAAAGTGCACCATAAAAATATCTGGCCTGTTATCAGGCGAAAAATTGAAGATGAAATCCACGCCGGAAGGCCTTTCATCTTTGAAGGCGCAGCGCTACGCCCCGAATATCTTGCAACGCTCAACCCGGCCTTCACGAGCTGCATTTGTCTTTATGCGGAAGCCGATTTTCTGCAAGAGCGAATGCGCAGCGAAGCTGGTTACAGCAGAGCCGACGCCCTTCATCAGGCTATCATCGATAAATTCATTGAACGCTCTCTCCGTGAAAACATTGAAATGCAAGCTGCCGCACAAACTCACCATATGAAATTGGTGAATGTGGCTGATAGCGGCGCAATGGATGAGCTTTATGACGAATTAAAGCATTTCCAGCAAAAGTGGGAACCGGTTTTGTGTTCGGAAATGCGTAAAAACAAATAGTTACAGCGGTTCCAACGATTCAATATTAACCGGAACCGCTGTATTGCGGTAAGCGACCCCCAACTCTTCAGCACAATAAAAAAACTCCCGGACAAACCGGGAGTTTTCCAATCCAGAACTGAAAGCCGAAATCAGGCGCTCAGCTTTTCCATGATTTCTTCGCTGACTTCGAAGTTCGTGTAAACGTTCTGCACATCGTCATCGTCTTCGAGTGCATTGAGCAGCTTGAGGACAGAGCGTGCCTTTTCCTCATCAAGTTCAGTATTGGTCTGCGGCTTCCAGATCGTCTTGATCGATTCGGCTTCACCCAATGAGGCTTCGAGGGCCTTGGAGACGTCACCGATGTCTTCAAAGGCGCAAAGGATCACATGATCTTCCTCGCCCGACTGAACATCCTCAGCGCCAGCTTCAATGGCTGCTTCCATGACCTTATCGGCATCACCGACTTCGGCCTTGTAGACGATTTCGCCAACGCGATCGAACATGAAGGATGCAGAACCGGTTTCGCCAAGCGCGCCGCCCGACTTCGTGAAAGCAGCACGCACATTCGATGCGGTACGATTGCGGTTGTCGGTCAGGGCTTCGACGATCACCGAAACACCACCCGGGCCGCGGCCTTCGTAACGCACTTCATCATAGTTTTCACCGTCATTGCCGGCGGCCTTCTTGATGGCGCGTTCGATATTGTCTTTCGGCATAGACTGCGCCTTGGCGTTCTGAATTGCCAGACGCAGGCGCGGGTTCATCAATGGGTCAGGCAGACCCTGCTTGGCAGCGACAGTAATTTCGCGTCCGAGCTTGGAAAACATTTTCGACCGCACGGCATCCTGGCGCCCTTTGCGGTGCATGATATTCTTAAACTGTGAATGGCCAGCCATGGCACCCCTGTTCTGTTCTAATGAAGCGCACGGAGAAAGCGTCACATGAGAATAGGGCAGGCCACAGCTCGGGCCACCGTGCTTTCCGTGCAGAATGCGCGCGTTATAAGGAATTGAGCCTCATTCGTCCAGCAAAAGCGCTAATTTGCTGATTCCTATGTCGATAATGCACTTAAGTCTCGACGTGATGTTGCAAACAAATTATCTATAAAATCATGAATCAGCGCTCCAGTGAAACTCCCGGCGAAACCATTGCCGTCCGCATCAGCCGCATCCTCGCGGATCGCATCATTGCGGGTGAGATTGAGCCGGGCAGCAAACTGCGGCAGGATCATATTGCCGAAGAGTTCGAAACCAGCCATGTGCCTGTGCGCGAGGCGTTTCGGCGGCTTGAAGCTCAGGGGCTTGCTGTGTCGGAACCGCGCCGGGGCGTGCGGGTTGCATCATTTGATATCAGCGAACTCCACGAAGTTGCCGAAATGCGAGCAGCGCTTGAAGTGCTGGCGCTACGTCACGCGGCCCCGCATATCACCCGCGCCACACTTGATGCCGCAGAACAGGCAACCCTTGAAGGCGATAAATCGCGCGACGTAAAAAGCTGGGAAGATGCCAATCGCCGGTTTCACCGATTGATTCTCGACCCCTGCAACATGCCGCGCCTGCTTGCCGCGATAGATGATCTCCACGCGGCCAGCGCCCGCTTTCTGTTTGCTACCTGGCGCTCCGAATGGGAAACCCGAACAGATCACGATCACCGCGCGATTCTGACAGCACTCCGGCAAAATGATGTCGATGTCGCTGCGACGATTCTTTCCCGCCATGTGCAGTGGATTGGCCATCGTCCGGTCAAGACCGCTTCCGGCAAAACACGCGATTCCTTCGCTATCGTCGGCTGACCAATTTAAAGTCACAGCTATAAATCTTTGATTTCCGGGCACTTTGCGCCTCGTGATCAGTGAATTATATATTTTATTAATTTCACACTTGCCAAATCCAGCGTTTCGCTGGAATTTAAATAGATCGAATCTTATTTTTATCTATAATTTGAGGACGCTATGGTAAGCATCACGCAACCACGCTCAACGTTCAGCCCACTCAATCTTGAATCCCGTTCACCGGCAATGCGTCTCGCAGCCATTGCACTCGGCACATTGGCTCTGGCGATTTCATCACAGGTCGCGGTGCCGATGATTCCCGTCCCAATCACGCTGCAAACACTGATCGTTCCACTGATTGGTGCACTATATGGCTGGCGTCTTGGCCTTGTTACGGTTCTGGCATGGCTCGGCGAAGCCATGATCGGCTTGCCAGTTCTGGCTGGTGGCGCTGGTGGCATCCAGCATTTTGCGGGCCCAACGGCGGGCTATCTTGTCTCGTTTCCGATCATCGCAGCAATGACAGGCTATCTGGCAGAACGCGGCTGGAATGGTAAGCGTGTAGGCCTAGCTTTTGTATCGTTTCTTGCCGCCAATCTTCTCTGCCTTGCACTGGGTGCAATGTGGCTTGCAGGTGCTATCGGCATTGAGAAGGCCGTCGCCTTCGGCGTAACGCCATTCCTCATCGGCGCGCTCATAAAGTCAGCCCTCAGTGCTGCTATTCTCAAAGCTGCCGCACGCTAACTCAAACATAACAAAGCCGCCCTCTTCAAAAGAGGGCGGCTTTTTCGTACCTGAAAACTTTACTGCTTTCGCCTGCGTCGAGCCAGCATATTGAGAGCCTCGACCAGCGCCGAAAAGCCCATAGCCGCGTAAATATAGCCCTTTGGCACATGGAAGCCAAAACCATCGGCAATCAGCGTCATACCGATCATCAACAGGAAACCCAGTGCCAGCATCACAATGGTTGGATTGTTGGCAATGAACCGCGACAGCGGATCGGCAGCAAGCAGCATGACTGTAACGGCGGCGAGCACAGCAATAACCATAATCGCAATCTCGTCGGTCATACCGACAGCGGTAATGATCGAATCGACGGAGAACACGAGATCGAGTATCAATATCTGCACAATGGCGGCACTCATCGTCAGCTGAACGACCTTGCCGCCAATGTTCTCCTTACCGTCTTCCGGATCGACAGTGTGGTGAATTTCCTTGGTCGCCTTCCAGACGAGGAAAAGACCACCAGCGATGAGAATTATATCACGCCAGGAGAAACCATGATCGAAGGCGTGGAAGACCGGTTCTTTGAGCTGCACAATGATTGAGATCGTAAACAGCAATGCCAGACGCAAAATGAGCGCTGCACCAATGCCAATGCGCCGTGCTTTGGATTGCAATTCAGCGGGAAGCTTATTGGTCAGAATCGATATGAAAATAAGATTGTCGATGCCAAGGACGACTTCCATCGTCACCAGCGTGATCAGTGCGGCCCATCCGCCTGGACTTGAAAGAAATGCCAGATGCTCGGCAAAAAACTCCATTGAGTCGTGTCCCCTTACGAAAGCTCATCGCAAGGAAATAGGAACTCCGCAAAAGCGTTCAACGGGCGGCGATCCCCTATCTGCAATCAGCAGCCCCATTGACGATAACTTCGTAAATCAGCACAAAATGAAGCGTTACAGCGGTTCCAGTTAAGACTTAATCGTTGGAACCGCTGTAACTATTTGTTTTTACGCATTTCCGAACGCAAAACCGGTTCCCACTTTTGGCTCAGATGCTTTATTTCCAGAATTCCGGAATGGCCTCTTCAAGCCTTGCGCCGATACGCAAAGGAGCCACTTTTTCGGCAAGACCCGTACGGTCGGAAATCTCGATCCCGACACCGCAAATTGTCGCTGGGCCGCTGGCCGCTTCAAAACGGCCTTTGGGTACTTTCGACAAAAAGCGATTGAGCGGCTCTTCCTTATCCATACCAAGCGACGAGTCATAGTCGCCGCACATGCCTGCATCAGACATATAAGCAGTGCCATTGCGCAGTATCTGGCAATCAGCGGTCGGCACATGGGTATGCGTTCCAACAACGGCGCTGGCCCGCCCATCGACGAAATGGCCGAAGCACTGCTTTTCACTGGTTGCTTCCGCATGGAAATCGAAGAACACCGCATCCGCCTGTTCACCAAGCGGGCAAGCTTCAAGGATCTTCTCGGCAGCGATGAAAGGATCATCGAGGTCCGGATGCATGAACACGCGGCCCATCACATTGGACACCAGCACGCGCGCGCCGTTCTTCGCAATGAAGAGCCCCTCGCCTTTACCCGCTGTTCCTTTCGGAAAATTGGCCGGACGCAGAAACCGATCTTCACGCTTGGAAAAATCCAGCGCTTCGCGCTGATCCCATACGTGGTTTCCCGTCGTCACCACATCCGCGCCTGCGCGGATCGTGTCGTGAAAAATTTCTTCGGTTATGCCGAAGCCGCCAGCGGCGTTTTCACCGTTGACGATCACAAAATCCAGCTTGAGATCAGAGATCAGCCCCGGCAGCTTTTCATAGACCGCCGTGCGCCCCGACCGGCCCACCATGTCACCAAGAAAAAGTAATCTCATAAATGCGTCTTTATCAGCCCTGATTGAATGAGCGCAAGCCGGTCTCGGTCAGTATATGGTGAAGAGCAATGTCGTGCGGCTCATTGGGCACATGTGGCACTTCCTGGCAGTCAAAAGCCATCCCGACTAACAGCGGCTCCAGACCGCGTTCGGCAAAGCGAGCCAGCGCTCGGTCATAATGCCCAGCACCATAACCCAACCGATGTCCACGCTTGTCAAAACCCGCCAGCGGCATCAGCATGATCGCAGGATCGACCAGCGGTGCATTTTTGTCTGGTCCCATGGTACCGAAACCTGTTTGAACGAGTTCCGCATCGGGTAGAAATTCACGAAAAGCAATCGTTACCTTGTCGAGCACAACAGGCAGGCAGAGCCGCACACCCTTTTCACGCATGTAAGACAACAACGGGCGCGGATCGATCTCTGAACGGATTGGCCAGTAACCAGCGATCATCATGCCTTTGAGGGCAACGATAGCCGTTTCAGCCTTCTTCGCTGCCGACAAGGAAGCCTCATAGCGAAACCGGGGATCAAGTGCGTCACGGCGCGAAAGCACCTCACGCCTTAATGCCTGCTTGTCATCGCCTCGTGGCTGTCCGTGGTCGTTCATTGCAGCGCCCTCCAGTGATTTTGCTAAAGCATGTCGTGTTTAATCATATCCATGCAACACGATTTAAGCCCTTGTTTTCTCGTATGTCTTTATCCAATAGCCGGTTCCCACTTTTGGGAGATAAACATTAGTGGAACCGGAATGGCGGCATCCGTCAAGAAGCAGCTGCAATCTGTTCTGAGCGATCCCGAATGACTTTCAGCACAACACTATGAAAATCATTCAGGAAAACCTTGCCCCACAGGTCACAGTAGAAATTGATCGGCGTCGCAATCTGATAGCGGGTGGTAAGTGTGAGCCGCGTATGACCGTTCGGCAATGCTTCAAGACGATAATCGCCATTGGCGAGCTTGAGATAGTTGCTGTTCACATTGATATGGGCCTCGACAGCCGCGGGGATCGAATCAGACAAAAACCGGAAATCCCACGCTAAAAGCTTGTTTTCTTCCCAGCGCGTCACGACTTCCTGAAACTTGACGCCCCGCGTCCATTCAAGCTGACGCACGGCACCGATGCCCGTTCCCTCAAGACGAGCGTCCACGGGCTGTGGAACGCCAACAATGCCATGGCTGAATGTCCATGATAGCTCGTCCTGACGTACATTGCGGATTTCCGCCGTTTGTTGCCAAACCACTTCCGGCGGCGCTGCGATGTCAATGATTGTTGTCACAGCCCCTTCATGCGGCTCATATTTCAGCAATGGCTCAAGCGGATAAAACAGCAACGGCAGCGCGATCACCAGCATCGTGGAACGCGGTGTGCGGAAACGCCGAATAAGCGAAAGCGTCACCCATGAACCCAGTGCGGAGAAAATGCAGAAAAATGGCGAGGCCATTACGACGCAAATGCCACCTTCTCTGAAGCCAACCATGCTGACGACAACCAAACCGCCGATAATCATCCAGCCCATTCTTACATGACGCCAGAGGTCTTTTTCTGCACGCGGATCGCTGAGGCTGGAAGCAAGACTTGATATCGCCATGGGCAAAAGCATAAGCCCGCCGATGAACGGCATCCATTCCCGCGCTGTGCTCACCCAGATCAGGAGATAGAGCAAAAGCCCGTAAGCCACTGCGACTGGAACAGCCACGCGCAAACGTTCAAAAAAGCCGGGTACATTTGGGGAAGAAGAATTCATCTAAAAACGCACATATCTTTGAAGGATAACGCGTTTTAGAGCATTTGAACCGAAAGCGCGAGGCACCTTTGGCCCGGACCATGCACAAGTTAGGAAAAATGCGTAATTTAGAGAAAAGTGGCGACCACGACGACCGATGGTTGTGATTGATCCCGGGAACCTACAACGTAGGTGGGTGCCATATGCGAAAGCCCACAGGCCTTCACAGGGACAGCTCCCTTAGAGATCAATAAGGCCCCGGGGATGCTGTAACACCTGTCGGGAAGCGCAGTACGCCGACAACCTATATAGGCCCTGTCAGAGGTGAGCGCCAGTAGCTACCTTGATATGAGCTATTATATTTTCGTTACGAAGAGCTTGGGCGCGGCGCAATGCGCGAGGCGACCTGTTCAAGCCGAGCGGCTACGTCCGAAAGCATACCGGTAATCGCCGCATCGTTCTTGTCGGCACTGGTCAGTGCCTCATCGCGGGATCGGCGCAAAGTTTCAATTTCGGCCTCAAGCCCTTTGATACGCTTCTGCGTTTCGGCAAGCTCATCCATCACCATGATGCCGGCCATCACCGTCAGACGCAGATCGCCGATTTCGCCGAAAGAAGATTTGAGATGGGTGACGTATTGGTCGAAACGATCAGCAAGACCTGAGAGATGCTCCTCCTGCCCTTCGTCACAGGCCATGCGATAAGCTTTGCCGTCGATGGTAACGGTAACAGTCGCCATGCTTATTCCCCTATCGATCCAGAACGGCGCGTATGGTCTCCATCGCCGTCACAAGACGACGCGAGACTTCGCGATTTGCGGCTTCCAGCCGTTCCGCGCGCGCCTCAGACTGATCGAGTTCCTGAGCAAGACGGCTGCGGTCAGCGTTCATGCGCTGCACCTCTTCCTCGGCTTCGGCGAAATCGCCTTCCTTGTCCAGCCGCAGGTCCACCGCTTGTTCAAGCGTATTGAGTGCCTTTTCCAGCCGTTCAAGGACCTGCCTGAGGGTCGTTTCGGGTGCCATCCATATCCTTTCCAATGCCAGATCACAGACATCGAATCGCGCCTGCCGGACGGGCATCTTTGAAAATACTGTAATAATCGACCGCCCGATAAGCAACAAATGACGAGCCAGACTGGCTGTTCATGCACCGTTATCAGCGCAAAAAAGGCTTTTCGGTGATGAACAGCCCATAAATTGCCCGCATTCAACGCACAGTCGCGGACTGTTTATCGTTCAAAAGTCATCGTTTTGTTGACTCCTCGGGCGCAGGTGCTATGTGTCCCAAAGCCTTCTGCAGCGCGAGCATCTGAAGAATTTAATCGGTTTAAAGAGATTAAATCGTTTAGTATAAGGAGTTCGTGCTTCAGTCCCGAGGCATCGCCGCAACCCCGTTAAAACCTCTATGGAAAGACGGCCGAGACCATGACGAATTCCGATAAACAAAACCAGTTGGCCAACGCTATCCGCTTTCTCTCGATTGATGCGGTTGAGAAAGCCAATTCCGGCCATCCCGGCCTGCCGATGGGCGCAGCCGACATCGCGACAACGCTCTATACGCGTTTCCTGTCGCACGACCCGCAGAACCCACATTGGCCAGATCGCGACCGTTTCGTGCTGTCAGCAGGTCACGGCTCAATGCTTCTTTATTCGCTGCTCTTCCTCTCGGGCTACGAAGATATCACCATCGACGAAATCAAGAATTTCCGTCAGCTGGGCTCGCGCACCGCAGGTCACCCGGAATATGGTCATGCCGCAGGCATCGAGACCACCACCGGTCCCCTTGGTCAGGGCATTGCCAATGCTGTCGGCATGGCGCTGTCCGAGCGCATCCTGAACGCACAGTTCGGCGACAGCCTTGTTGACCATTACACCTATGTGATTGCCGGTGACGGTTGCCTGATGGAAGGCATCAGCCAGGAAGCCATCGCGCTTGCGGGCCATCTGAAGCTTAACAAGCTCATCGTCTTCTGGGATGACAACAACATCACCATCGACGGTGCCGTTTCCCTTTCCGATAACACCGACCAGCCTGCACGTTTCGCCGCTTCCGGCTGGAATACGCTTGCTGTTGACGGCCATGATCAGGATGCGATTGCCAAGGCTATCGAACTGGCCAAGGTTTCGGAAAAGCCAACGCTCATCGCGTGCAAGACCACCATTGGTTTCGGTTCGCCAAACAAGGCCGGCACGAACAAGGTCCACGGCTCGCCACTCGGCGCAGAAGAAATCGCTGCGACCCGTAAGGCACTTGGCTGGTCGGCAGAACCATTTGTGGTTCCTGCTGAGGTTCTCGACGCTTGGCGCGTTGCTGGCCTGAACTCTGCCAAGAAGCGTCAGGAATGGGAAAAGCGTCTGGCAAATGTCGATGCTGAAACCCGTGCAGAATTTGAACGTCGCATGCGTGGCGATCTGCCTGCAAACTTCGATGAAACCATCATCGAATATAAAAAGAAGCTTTCCGCTGAAAAGCCCAAGGTTGCGACCCGCAAGTCGTCGGAAATGGCTCTGGAAGTCATCAATGGCGTTGTTCCTGAAACCATCGGCGGCTCTGCCGACCTGACCGGTTCCAACAACACCAAGACCAGCCAGACCAAAGCTGTGACGCCAGAAAACTACGGTGGCCGTTACGTCCACTATGGTATCCGCGAACACGGCATGGCGGCTGCGATGAACGGCATGACACTGCATGGCGGCGTCATTCCTTACTCCGGCACCTTCCTGACCTTCTCAGATTATTGCCGTCCGGCCATGCGTCTGTCGTCGCTGATGGGCATCCGCGTTGTTTACGTCATGACGCATGATTCGATTGGTCTTGGCGAAGATGGTCCGACCCACCAGCCGGTCGAACATCTGGCTGTTCTGCGCGCAATTCCAAACCACAACGTCTTCCGTCCGGCAGACGCAGTGGAAGCAGCAGAATGCTGGCAGCTTGCACTGAAGTCGACAAAGACCCCTTCGACGCTCGCTCTGACCCGTCAGAACCTGCCAGTCGTGCGTACCGAACATCGCGAAGAAAACCTCTCCGCATTCGGCGCATACGAACTTGCAGCCGCAAGCAACGATGCCAAAGTCACGATCTTCGCAACCGGTTCGGAAGTGGAAATCGCGCTCAAGGCTCGCGACCTTCTCGAAGGCAAGGGCATTGCAACCCGTGTTGTTTCCGTTCCTTGCTTTGAGCTGTTTGAAGAACAGAGCGATGCATACAAGCAGGCAACGCTTGGAAATGCGCCGGTCAAGATTGCTATCGAAGCAGCGCTCGGCCTCGGCTGGGAACGCTTCATCGGCGACAACGGCGTGTTCATCGGCATGAAGGGCTTCGGCGCTTCGGGCGAGATCAACGATCTTTACAAGCATTTCGGCATCACAGCAGAAGCTGCTGCCGAAGCCGCGGAAAAGAAACTCAACGCCGCCGCATAATTATCAAACGCCGGCGTTAAACACGCCGGCGTTTACGTTTCCAGTTGGGGCGTTCCCAAACGCATTCAACTGTTTTATCAAGCCACTGCATATGCAGAACCCTTTCGGGAGATTTAGAGAAAATGGCAGTTCGCGTCGCAATCAACGGTTTTGGCCGCATCGGCCGTAATGTCCTCCGCGCTATCGTCGAATCAGGCCGCACCGACATTCAGGTCGTTGCAATCAACGACCTTGGCCCGGTGGAAACAAATGCGCATCTGCTGCGCTATGACAGCGTTCATGGTCGTTTTCCAAAAGAAGTAAAAGTCGTTGGCGACACCATCGACGTTGGCTACGGTCCGATCAAAGTACACGCTGTTCGCAACCCGGCTGAACTGCCGTGGAAAGAAGAAGGCGTCGATATCGCTCTGGAATGCACCGGCATTTTCACTGCACGCGACAAGGCCGCTCTTCATCTTGAAGCAGGTGCCAAGCGCGTCATCGTTTCAGCTCCTGCCGACGGTGCTGACCTCACTGTCGTCTACGGTGTGAACCACGACAAGCTGACGAAGGACCACCTGGTCATTTCCAACGCTTCTTGCACCACCAACTGCCTCGCGCCAGTGGCTCAGGTTCTCAACGATGCAATCGGCATCGAAAAGGGCTTCATGACCACGATCCACTCCTACACGGGCGACCAGCCAACGCTGGACACCATGCACAAGGATCTCTACCGCGCACGCGCAGCAGCACTTTCCATGATCCCGACTTCGACGGGTGCTGCAAAGGCTGTTGGTCTGGTTCTGCCAGAACTCAAGGGCAAGCTCGACGGCGTTGCAATCCGCGTTCCAACCCCGAATGTCTCGGTTGTCGACCTGACCTTCGTCGCCAAGCGCACGACCACTGTTGAAGAAATCAACAATGCGATCCGCGAAGCTGCCAATGGCCGTCTCAAGGGCATCCTCGGTTACACCGATGAACCACTCGTATCGCACGACTTCAACCACGATTCGCATTCGTCGATCTTCCACACCGACCAGACCAAGGTCATGGACGGCACGATGGTACGCATCCTGTCTTGGTACGACAATGAATGGGGCTTCTCGAGCCGCA
Organism: Ochrobactrum quorumnocens; assembly: GCF_002278035.1. Lineage (NCBI taxonomy): Bacteria > Pseudomonadati > Pseudomonadota > Alphaproteobacteria > Hyphomicrobiales > Brucellaceae > Ochrobactrum > Ochrobactrum quorumnocens. Next base: position 1,989,997 of record NZ_CP022604.1, read on the forward strand.
TGAGCGACACCGCCGTCGCTTTCGGCAAGCTGATCTAAGCAGCTCAATGTTTCGCTCCCTTCTCCCCACCGTTGCGCGCTGGCGTTCGCTGGAAGGAGAAGGGCTCGAACATCTCAATATCACGCCCGCCGGTAACACTATCAACGCAACTGGCGTTATTATCGGCGAGCGTGGCGATGTTCCTTACGGTGTACGTTATAGCATCGATTGCGCAAGCGACTGGCGCGTATTCCATTTCCTCATCGAAACGACATCCGGCTTAACGCTCGAACTCAAATCCGATGGAAATGGGCGCTGGACTACTATGGCCGGCGACGTACTATCCGAGTTTGATGGTTGCATAGACATTGATCTGGCAGGAACACCTTTCACGAATACTCTGCCTATCCGCCGTTTGGGTTTGACGCCCGAAAGCGGCACGGTACAGCTCGACATGCTCTATGTACCGTTCAATAGTTTCCGTCCGTTGCGAGACAGCCAACGTTATACCTGTCTTAAGGAAGACAAGCTCTACCGTTACGCTGCCGCCGACCGCACGTTTACCGCTGAATTGCCCGTCGATGAAGACGGGCTTGTCACCGATTACCCAACCCTGTTCCAGCGCCTGCCTGTCTGAGCGATAATCGCTCACAGACTGCTGGAAAAAGCCCCGGGAGAATTCTCATGAGTTTCCGCACCCTCGATGATGCCGACGTCAAATCAAAACGCGTTCTGGTTCGCGTTGACCTCAACGTGCCGATGGCTAACGGCGAGGTAACCGACCTCACCCGTATCGAACGTATTGTTCCAACCATTGCGGAACTGTCGAAGAAGGGTGCCAAAGTCATCCTGCTCGCTCATTTCGGCCGTCCAAAAGGCGTTTCTTCTGACGAAAACTCCCTGAAACACGTCGTCAAGCCGCTCGCAAAAGTGCTTGGTCACGGAGTGCATTTTGCCGAAGATTGCATTGGCGATAAAGCCAAGTCGGCAGTGGAGGCACTCAAAGACGGCGATGTTCTGCTTCTTGAAAACACCCGCTTCCACAAGGGCGAAGAAAAGAACGATCCAGAATTCGTTGCAGCACTTGCAGCCAACGGCGACATCTATGTCAATGACGCCTTCTCGGCAGCGCACCGCGCGCACGCTTCGACCGAAGGTCTCGCCCATGTGCTGCCAGCCTATGCAGGCCGCGCCATGCAGGCAGAACTTGAAGCGCTTGAAAAGGGCCTCGGTCAGCCAGCGCGTCCGGTCGTTGCAATCGTTGGCGGCGCCAAGGTTTCGACCAAGCTCGACCTGTTGTCAAACCTTATCGAGAAGGTTGATGCACTGGTGATTGGTGGCGGCATGGCCAACACTTTCCTCGCAGCACAAGGCCGCGATGTCGGCAAATCGCTTTGCGAACATGACCTCGCTCACACTGCGCGCGAAATCATGGCCAAGGCTGAAAAGACCAAATGCGCCATCATCCTGCCTGTCGATGCGGTTGTTGGCTGGCATTTCGCTGCCGACACACCAAACCAGACCTATGGCGTTGACGCTGTGCCAAGCGACGGCATGATTCTGGATGCCGGCGCGCTTTCCACCGACCTGATCGCCTCGGCCATCGATGATGCGGCAACACTCGTCTGGAACGGCCCGCTCGGCGCATTCGAATTGCGTCCTTTCGATGCAGCAACCGTCAAGACAGCCAAGCATGTTGCAGCTCGCACCAAGGCAGGCAAACTGGTATCTGTCGGCGGCGGCGGCGACACTGTTGCAGCGCTTAATCATGCAGGTGTCGCCGACGACTTCACCTATATCTCGACCGCTGGCGGCGCTTTCCTTGAATGGATGGAAGGGAAGCCACTTCCCGGCGTTGATGTGCTGAAGAAGTAAGAAAACGAAAAGCCCGGGGTTTCCTCCGGGCTTTTTCTTTATGTCTTAGGTGTCAATTTCAACAACCGCCCAGGATTATCATCCTCAATCACCCAGATCGCGCCATCAGGACCAACTGCCACGTCGCGAATACGGTTTTCCATGGAAAACCGTTCAGTTTCATTCGGCTGACCGTCGCTGTTGATCGTCACGCGGATCAGCGCCATCGACGAAAGGCCAGCGATCAGCGCAGAGCCATTCCAGTCGGCAAACATTTTGCCCTTGTAGAATGCCAGTCCGCCCGGCGAGATCACCGGCGTCCAGAACAGCATCGGTGCTTCGAACTCTGGCCGCGTGCTGTGGCGCGGGATCGGACGGCCACTATAATTGTCGCCATTGGAGACAACCGGCCAGCCGTAATTGAGACCCGGCTTGATGAGATTGAACTCGTCGCCACCGCGCGGCCCCATCTCATGTTCCCACAATTTGCCGTCGGGCGCGAAAGCTAGCCCATAGGGATTGCGATGACCCGTTGTCCATGTCAGTGCCTTGACGCCGCCTTCGGAAGCCATCGGATTATCCTTGGGCACAGAACCGTCGAGGTTCATGCGCAAGATTTTGCCCATCGGTGCATTTTCATCCTGAGCAGTCGCCGGTGACATTCGATCACCGACCGACAAGAACAGATGTTTTTTGTCCAGCGCAAAGGCAATCTTGCCGCCTGGCTGGCCGCCCTTCGCGGGCGTAGCCTGCTGCCAAATTGCCTTGATATCCTTAAGCTCAGCCTTGCCCTTGCCTTCAGACAGCGTTGCACGCGCCAAAATGAGCGCGCCGCCACCATTTTCCGGCATGACATAGGTGAAATAGATCGCCTTGCTCTTGGCAAAATCAGGCGCAGGAACAACATCCAGCAGACCATTCTGGCCGCTGAACAAAACCTCCGGCACGCCTGCAACTTCTGTCTTCTCACCCTTTTCGGTTACGACAAAAATCTTGCCACCCTTCTCGGTGAGGATCAGTTTGCCGCCCGGCAGAAATGCAATCGCCCATGGTGTGTCAAATTCCGCCACTGCTGCCACATTGAAAGGCAATTCAGTGGTGGCTTCCCTGCTTCCTGCATTGATGCTGTCCGCAAAGGCGGTCTGAGCCGGAAGGGCGATCATCGATGCAGCCAGAATGAACGGCAGGCTTAGTAGGGCACTTCGCATCTCTCCTCCTTATAATTGATATCCTTTAGATGGGATTCTCAGGCGTCATGTCAAAACCAAATGGGGTTGAAATCGCATATTCGTCTGTCGAATCTGGAATATTCATTCTGCACGCCAATTAGAGCAGAGTTCTGACAGCCGGTAAGAAAACTTGTCCCGGCTAAATCGTTTGAAAAAATTTCAATCGTTTCAACCACTTGTGCTGCCATTTTGTTGGCCTAACTCTTCTGCTATCGAAAATGAATATGTGTCTTGAGAGCGGCTGAGGCTCTTTGCCCAGCTTCCCAATATTGCCCCTTGCGGGGCCTTAAGGAGCTAACACATGACCGAACGTCTTGAAGATATTGCAATTGCACTCGTCGCAAACGGCAAAGGGATTCTGGCTGCGGATGAAAGCTCCGGCACCATCGCAAAGCGTTTTGAAAGCATCGGCCTCGCCTCGACTGAGGATTCGCGCCGCGATTATCGCGAGATGCTGCTCCGCTCTGACGACGCGATGAAGAATTACATTTCTGGCGTCATCCTCTATGATGAAACCATTCGTCAGAAGGCCAAAGACGGCACACCACTTGTCGATCTTATCCGCAAGGCGGGTGCTGTTCCAGGCATCAAGGTTGACGCCGGTGCAAAACCTCTTGCAGGTTTTGACGGTGAAACCATCACGGAAGGTCTTGATGGCCTGCGTGAGCGCCTCAACGAATATTATGGCGTTGGCGCACGCTTTGCGAAATGGCGCGCTGTGATTTCCATCTCTGATGGGCTTCCGACATGGGGAGCGGTCAAGCAAAACGCGCAGGCCCTCGCCCGTTATGCGGCACTCTGTCAGGAAGCGGGTATCGTGCCAATCGTTGAGCCGGAAGTGCTGATGGATGGCAAGCCGGGCGATCATTCCATCGACCGTTGCTACGAAGTCACCGAATGGGTGCTCAAGACCGTTTTCACAGAACTCTACGACGCACGCGTCAGACTTGAAGGTATGATCCTGAAACCGAACATGGTTATCGACGGCAAGAAGGCGCGCAAAGCCTCTGTTGAAGAAGTGGCCGAAAAGACCGTCCGCTGCTTCCGCAACACGGTCCCTGCCGCAGTGCCGGGCATTGCTTTCCTGTCGGGTGGCCAGACTGGCGAAGAAGCAACAGCACATCTGTCTACAATGAATGCCGGCTTCGAAATGCCATGGAAAATGACCTTCTCCTATGGCCGTGCGTTGCAAGCCGCTTCACTGGAAGCCTGGGGCGGCAAGGACGAAAACGTTGCTGCTGGCCAGCGTGCCTTTGCGCATCGCGCCAAGATGAATGGCCTTGCTGCAACTGGCGGCTGGCAAAAAGACCTCGAAAAAGCTGCCTAACCGGATATTGCACATGAAAGGCCTGGTTTACGACCGGGCCTTTTAGTTTTCCGCGAAATGAAACCCAACGGCCAATGCCATTACAAAGATTGCAATAACAGCGATCTTCCAGAAATCACCACGTTTCTTCAAACCCGGCAAGCCAAGCGGCTTGATGATGTGCAAGCCCATGAGGGCCATAAGCAGCACAGGCAGGACTTTGGTCACAAAACACCTCTCATGCTTTCTTGTGGCCCAGCCATTCGTATCCCGCAAGCCTCATCAAATTATACGGTGGCTATGATACACTTATTCATCTTTAGTTTCATGGACGAGGCTTTAATCGTCAGCATACACTAACCACCGGAGGAGATGAAAAGCGCGTGGAGGAGACGAGGCCGAACTGGCCTGTCTTGCGCTTTCATCCAGCATGTTATCGCGACGCTTTTTCGGGCCATCTGGTCTGGTAGAGCACGCGCTTCTGGGAGGAACGCATGACGTCAAGATATGCCGAAATCTATGCCGCATGGCAGAACGACCCCGAAGGTTTTTGGGCCGAAGCAGCCAAGGCCATCGACTGGTTCAAGCCGTGGGATCAGGTTCTCGCAAGCGATGAAGGTGTCTATGGTCGTTGGTTCACGGGAGCCGAATGCAACACCTGCTACAATGCACTCGACCGCCATGTCGCAAATGGGCGTGGTGATCAGGTAGCGCTTATCTACGATAGTCCTGTTACAAATTCGGCACGCAAATTTACCTATTCCGAATTGCTCGGAGAGGTTGTGTCGCTGTCTGCCGTCATGCTCGACAATGGTGTAACGAAAGGTGACCGCATTCTCATTTATATGCCGATGGTGCCGGAAGCAGCCATTGCCATGCTGGCTTGCGCTCGAATCGGCGCCGTGCATTCGGTGGTGTTTGGTGGCTTTGCCGCCAACGAGCTTGCAACCCGTATCGATGATGCAAAGCCCGTGATGATCATTGCCGGTTCATGCGGCATCGAACCAACGCGCGTCGTGCCCTATCAGGCGATGCTCGACAAGGCGATTGCAACTGCCCACCACAAAGTCAAACACTGCATCATCCTCCAGCGCGAACAACATCCGCACAATCTTATTGAAGGTCGCGATATCGATTATCGATCAGCAGTAGATGCGGCGCGCGGTCGTCATGTCCCTTGCACATCGGTCGCAGCCACCGATCCGCTTTATGTGCTTTACACATCGGGCACCACCGGCGAGCCCAAAGGCGTGGTGCGCGACAATGGCGGGCATATGGTGGCGCTCGCATGGTCGCTGAAACATGTCTTCGGTATTGAGCCGGGACAGGTTTTCTGGGCAGCATCCGATGTCGGCTGGGTGGTTGGTCACTCCTACATCGTCTATGCACCGCTGATTGCGGGCGCGACCAGTATCCTTTTTGAAGGCAAACCCATCGGAACGCCTGATGCTGGCACCTACTGGCGCATTATCGCGGAGCATGGTGTTGAAGTGATGTTCACCGCGCCTACTGCGCTGCGTGCTATCAAGAAGGAAGACGCAGGCGGCAATTTCGTGCGACGCTACGATCTGTCCAAATTCCGCGCCCTTTATCTTGCTGGTGAACGCGCTGATCCTGACACGATCCACTGGGCGGAAAATCTGCTCGGCTGTCCGGTAATTGATCATTGGTGGCAGACTGAAAGTGGCTGGCCGATGGTTGCCAACCCGCTTGGCCTTGGACTGCTCGAAACCAAATACGGCTCCCCCGCTGTCTGCCTGCCAGGCTATGATATTCGCGTGCTCGATGATGCAGGCCATGAGGTCGAACGCGGTCAGCTTGGCAACATCCTGATCAAATTGCCATTACCGCCCGGCTGTCTGCCAACCCTGTGGAACGCCGATGACCGTTTTCGCAAAGCCTATCTCAACGAATTTCCCGGCTATTATAAAACCGCTGACGCGGGCTACATGGATGAAGACGGCTATCTCTACATCATGAGCCGCACCGACGACATCATCAATGTCGCGGGCCACCGTCTTTCGACGGGGGGCATGGAGGAAGTGCTGTCCAGTCATCCCGATGTTGCAGAATGTGCGGTGCTTGGCATTTCCGATGCCGTCAAAGGTCAGGTGCCCTGCGGCTTCCTTGTGCTGAAATCCAATATCGACCGCGATACGCACGAGGTCGAGAAGGAATGTGTCAGTATGATTCGCGATGTCATTGGCCCTATCGCTGCTTTCCGACTGGCTTTGACCGTAAAGCGCCTGCCAAAGACCCGTTCGGGGAAAATATTGCGATCAACGATTCAGAAAATCGCGGATGGCGAAGAATGGAAAATGCCAGCCACCATCGACGATCCGGCTATTCTCGATGAAATCAGCTCAGTTTTACGAGAGCGACACATCGGTCTGGCTTTTGCGTAGCTCTGCATTATCGCACATCAAATCCGAAAACCGCTTCACACTTTTCGGGATGCGCTTCCAACTCTTGACCGGCGCAATTCGCCGGTCCACTCTCCGTCAAAATTCGGAGATTGATCGATGCAGTTAGAAGGCAAGGTGGCAATCGTCACGGGTGCTGCCCGCGGTATTGGCTATGCCATTGCCAAGCGTTTCCTCATGGATGGTGCGAGCGTTGTTGTGTCAGATGTCGACGGCACAGGAGCGTCAAAGGCTGTCAGGGATCTGGAACAGTATGGCAAGGTTCTCGGCATTGCTTGCGATGTTGGCGACAAGCTCGATATTCATAATCTTCTGACCTATGCCGCCACCAATCTTGGTGAGATTGATATCCTCGTCAACAATGCAGGCATCGTGCATCAGGCCGATTTTCTCGATCTCAAGGAAGAAGACTTCGATCGCGTGATGCGCGTCAATCTCAAAGGCGCGTTTCTCTGTGGTCAGGCTGTCGCCAAACGTATGGTTGCCCGCGTGGAAGCGGGGGGCGAGGCTGGCAGCATCATCAACATGTCGTCGATCAATGCGATATTCGGCTTACCGGAACAACTTGCTTATTCTGTCTCCAAAGGCGGCATGAACCAGCTGACACGCACGATGGCAGTGGCACTTGCCAAATGGGGGATTCGGGTCAATGCAATTGGTCCGGGTTCCATCGAAACTGATATGCTGTCAGCCGTAAACACGAATGCCGAAGCACGCAAAAAGATTGTCGAGCGCACGCCGCTCGGGCGAATCGGTCAAGCTTCTGAAATCGCAGCAATTGCGTCGTTTCTGGCATCCCGTGATTCGAGTTATGTCACCGGCCAGACGATCTATGCAGATGGTGGTCGTCTGCCACTGAGCTACACCGCCACACCACGGTTTAAAGCCTGATCAAGTAATTGCGGTGCGCTAATATTAGGATGATAATAAAGCGATCCCTCCTGACAGATAGCTGTCAGGAGCCCTGTGTCATAGTATCTTCCTAGAGAAGAGGGATTCACCATGGCACTCGCAATCGCACCACTGCTCGCAGTTCTGAAAGAATACATGCGCAGGCAGGACGAACGTCGACGCTTCATCCTCACACAACGCGCGCTCGACAATCTCCCGCGTGACCTGCGCAAGGATATGGGCTGGCCAGATCGCTATCTGGAGCAGCGCAAAGCCAAACAATGCAACGGAGAATGAACCCGGAATGCGCCGCGCAGACCGCCTTTTCCAGATCGTTCAGCACCTGCGCGGTGGCAGGCTTGTCACCGCGCGACAGCTTGCCGAGCGGCTCGAAGTGTCAGAACGAACCATCTATCGCGATATTGCTGATCTGCAATCGACAGGCGTTCCTATCGATGGCGAGGCCGGCGTTGGCTATATTCTGCGGCAAGGCTTTGAGCTGCCGCCGCTGATGTTTACGCGCGATGAAATCGTGGCGCTTGTAGCAGGCGCGCGCCTAATCCGCGCCTGGGGCGGCGTTTCCATGGCGCGTGGCGCTGAAGAAGCGCTGGTAAAAATCGAAGCCGTTCTGCCCAAGGAAGAACGTGCCCGCATCACCGGCACACAAATTCACGCGCCGTCGACAAGCATCAGCGTAAGTGAACGCCGTGTCATCGATGCGGTCGAACGTGCTGTCGATGAAGGCACAGTTCTCAACATCCGTTATCGCGATCTGGAAGCCCGGGAGAGCGAGCGCGATATCCGTCCGCTGGGTCTGTGGTTCTGGGGCAAAGTGTGGACAGTGATTGGCTGGTGCGAGTTGCGCAATGCTTTCCGCACTTTCCGCACAGACCGTATTCTTACGGCAGGCAATGCAGGTCGCACCTTTCGCTCCGAGCGCGGCAAGACGCTTGCCGATTTCTATCGTCTCATGGAAATGAGCGAATACAACGCATTTAAGGATTGATCTCCCAAAACCTCATAAAAAACCCGCCAGACCGGCGGGTTTTTTATGTCCATTCGAAGAAAGCTTATTCTTCATCTTCTTCGGTGTTTGAGCCCTTCAGCGAAGAGAGCTTTGCGAATACCTTGTCCGCATCCAGCTCTTCTTCTTCAGGCTGCTCATCACGGTAATCGAAGTTTTCGGTCGCAGATGCTGGCAGCAGCGTGCTGTCAGATTCCTGCGCTGGGCGATTGCGTGCTGCACGTTCGACTTCAAGGTCGAGGTCGATCTGCGTGCAAAGGCCGAGTGTCACAGGATCCATTGCCGTCAGATTGGCTGAATTCCAGTGGCTACGGTTGCGAATCTGTTCGATGGTCGACTTGGTCGTGCCGATCAGACGGGAAACCTGCGCATCCTTCAGTTCAGGATGGTTACGCACCAGCCAGAGAATCGCATTTGGGCGGTCCTGACGCTTGGAAAGCGGCGTATAACGCGGTCCCTTGCGCTTGGCTTCTGGCACGCGCACCTTTGGATCGGAAAGCTTCAGGCGGTGATAAGGATCCTTTTCACCCTTGGCAATTTCTTCGCGCGAAATCTGGCCGGTGATAACTGGATCAAGCCCCTTGATGCCCTGCGAAGCTTCACCGTCAGCTATTGCCTTTACCTCAAGCGGATGCAGCTTACAGAAAGCAGCAATCTGATCAAAAGACAAAGCCGTATTATCGACGAGCCAGACGGCCGTTGCCTTCGGCATAAGAAGCTGGGTGGCCATTAGATATAATCCTTCTGTTCGTCCGCTCCGGTGGCGCGGGACGTGGGAAAAACCACAAATTCCGGGAAATCACGGCCTATATATATTTTTTTTGACCATAGAGCAAGAAAGTGCTTCCACCACATCCCCTATTCTCTATCGCAAGCTAAAATCATGCCACGTCGAGCACGATTTTGCCGATATGCTGACCACCTTCCATCCGGTCATGCGCCCGCCACGCGTCTTTGAGCGGGAAAATCATATCCATAACCGGGGAGACGCGGCGTTCCGCCAGCAGCGGCCAGACTTTTGCTTCCAGTTCACGCGCAATGTCCGCTTTGAAGCCAACAGACCGCGGACGCAATGTCGAGCCGGTATGGGTAAGGCGCTTTGTCATCAGAAGTGCAAAGTTTGCGGTTGCCTTCGCGCCATTCAGAAACGCAATCTGCACAATGCGCCCGTCCTCTGCGGCGGCCTTGTAATTACGATCGACGTAATCGCCGCCCACCATATCGAGAATGACATCGGCTCCTTTGCCTTTGGTCACATCTTTGACCACCGTGACGAAATCCTCGTCGCGATAGTTAACGGCCCTGTCTACGCCGAGCTTCAGACAGGCTTCGCACTTGTCGGTCGAACCTGCCGTGACAATCACATTGGCACCAAACGCTTTGCCAAGCTGAATAGCTGTTGTTCCAATACCGGATGAGCCGCCGTGGATCAGCAATGTCTCGCCTTCTTTCAAACCGCCACGTTCAAACACGTTATGCCAGACGGTGAAAAAGGTTTCGGGAATTGCCGCAGCTTCAATATAGCCATAGCCAGACGGCAGCGGCAGCGCGTTGGTTTCGTGCACAACCGCATATTCGGCATAGCCGCCACCAGCAAGCAAGGCCACGACCTGATCGCCGATCTTGTAGCGCCTGACACTTTCGCCAAGCGCAACAATATCTCCCGCGATCTCAAGGCCCGGAATATCGGAAGCACCCGCCGGTGGCGCATAATGCCCCTCGCGCTGAAGAACGTCGGGGCGATTGACGCCCGCCGCACGTATCCGAACCAGAACCTCCCCTGCTTTTGGCGCAGGCACCGAACGCTGGATCGGGCGCAGCATATGAGCGCCACCCGGGCCTGCGATTTCGATTGCTGTCATCTGGGAAGGCAATTCGGCCATCATGATCAAACTCCTGTTCAAACGTCTCGTCGCAGAAATACCACCCACAGGAGTACACTGCTCATTTCAATATAATTCTTCATCGATTTCTTGAAATATATATGCGAAGATTCAAGGTGTTAAATCTTTTCTGCGCTTATAAGTCCGTCATAGACTCCGGAGGAAGGCCATGATCGGTATCGATGAAGATGCAAGTAAGCCCCGCGACAGCGTGGTTCTAAGTGAGGATGAGCTGGCGCTGCTTTCAGTCATAGAGATCGACCAGCGCATCACTTTGCTACAATCCGAAATTGAGCGTCTGAAGGCTGAAAGGCTTAAAAAAGGTGACAGCCGCGCTGCTGCCGAAGCGCTTTTCCGCTGAGCTATCGTCTCAGCCCGATCATCAACGATAGAGCGAAGTCGCACCTCTCGCGACTTCATAAAATCCCGGGAACGTGATCTTGCGAATTTACATTCAGGTTCTGGCGCTACTGTGTGGCACAGCCTTTCTTCTGATGGCCTCCGGCCTCCACGGCCTGCTGCTGCCATTGCGCGGCGGCCTTGAAGGCTTCTCCGTTGCATCTCTGGGTATGCTGGGCACCACATGGGCGGGTGGCTTTGTCGCGGGCTGTGTCTTCGCCCCGCGCCTTGTGCGACGCGTCGGGCACGTTCGTGCATTTGGCTGCTTTGCAGCCTCCGCAGCGATCATTGCACTTCTGTCCGGCATCTATATTGATGCGATATCATGGATTATTTTGCGCACCTTCACTGGCTTCTCTATGGCGGGCGCATTCATGGTGATCGAAAGCTGGCTCAACGAGCGCGCCACCAACGAATCCCGCGGCAAGATTTTTGGCCTCTATATGATGGTCAACTACGGGGCCACAATGAGTGGTCAGATGATGGTGGCGAACGGAGATATCCGCGGCGATCATCTGTTCATGATCACCGGCATTCTTTTCTGTCTGGCGCTTATTCCAACTGCCATGTCGACAGCTGTCAGTCCAAAACCTCTCACCGAGGTTCAACTTGATCTCAAAGCGCTTTACCGCAATTCACCCGCCGCCTTCGTCGGCTGTATCCTGATCGGCATTGCCAATGGCGCATGGGGCACACTGGGCGCTGTGTTCGGCGCAAAATCTGGCATTTCGACTACAGAAATCGCATTGATGGTCAGCGTAACCATTGCTGCCGGTGCTCTGATGCAAATTCCGGTCGGGCGCATTTCCGATCTTGTTGACAGACGTTATGTTCTGGCCGGGGTTGCTTCACTTGCAGCTCTCGTCGGACTTATGGCCTTCATCATCGGCCCGTCGAACGGCAAAGTCATAATCATCATGACAGGCTGCTATGGCGCGCTCGCCTATGCACTCTATCCCGTCGCCGTTGCCCATGCGAATGACCACGCGTCGTCTGAAAGCTTCGTGAAAGTATCAAGTGGACTGCTGCTGCTTTACGGTTTTGGCACCATGCTCGGGCCCTTGCTGGCAGCCGCCGCTATGGACATCTTCTGGCCATCCGGTCTATTTGCAATAACTGCCCTCGCCCACATCTCGATCACCGGCTATGCGCTGTTCCGCTCGCGCAGGCGCGCATCCGTGCCAAAGGCTGAGAAAGAACAGTTCAAGAGCATGCCTTCTGTGAAGAGCGCGACACCAGAAGGCATGAATCTCGACCCGAGAGCGGAAGTTGACGGCTGAGAAGTCGCTTCAGGCAAGCAACAAAAAAGCAGCGAATAATCGCTGCTTTTCACCATGCTGTTAAATTTATTTAATATTGGATGCTTGGGATGCTCGGCGGCTGACGCACAGCCGCCAACATCTTCAACAGTACCATCCTATTGGCCGTCACCAATGGCGATTGCGTACTGTCCATGGAACTTTCGGATTTGAAAAAGTCCGAAAGCGATAAGCTTTGGAGCGCGGCCCGAGAAGTCTGAAGTTATTCTCGGATAGAATACGCGAAAATCCAAAACATTAGGGTGTCGACCTAATTCGATCAGATCGAACACACGCTACTGACGGATGGTTTAATGTCGAGTGACTTGTGTTCTCAGTTTTTCGATCTGCTCCTTGAGCACGAGCTTTTTGCGCTTGAGAGATGCAACGTGAAGATTGTCCATTGCCGGTGACGCCATGGCATCGGAAATTTCCTGCTCCAGAGCGCCGTGCTTTTTTTCGAGCGTGGCAAGATGGGACTCGATAGCCATCATCATTTCTCCTTTGATTGATTTCCCAAAGGATGAAACCGTGCGCGAAGTACCTGCCAACCGCAAAGCTTCACCCGCTCACACTGCGCAAATACCCAAAATACTCCTGTTTTTTCGGGCCAGTTACGCAGTCCCGACTGTCATGAACCGCAGCTCGTTGACAGCCGCCCATGACAGAACCATGACACTTTGGCATGAGTGAGGTCGAAAGTCGAATTTGTCGTGGTAGCATTTTCCAATCACGAAAAATGTGATAAGGGCTGCTCTCGAAACGGGTCTGTGCCACGCTGGCGCGGCCCGTAATATTATTCTGAACAATACGGGGCAAACCGCATGTCCGATCAGGAACAGGCCGAAATCAGATTGGCCGTCGCACGTCTGAAACAGGAACACGCGGATTTCGATGCAGCCATCAACGCCATGATGACGGTCGGCTGTGATCAGTTGCGTATCCAGCGCATGAAAAAGAAAAAACTCGCTATCAAAGACAAGCTGCAGGAAATGGAAGATCACGTCATTCCTGACATCATCGCCTGACCTTCAGATAGCAATGAGTTTTTAGCCGGGGGCCGCCCGGCTTTGTTTTTACTACACGAACGACCGAACTACGGAAGCGGAAATAGGAAAGATCAATGAGCGTGAGTGCAGACGTCGCCATCATTATGGGTAGCCAGTCCGATTGGGAAACCATGCGTCATGCTGCCGATACGCTGGATGCATTGGGAATATCTTTTGATGCCCGTATTGTTTCCGCGCATCGGACGCCTGATCGCCTTGTTGCTTTCGCCAAAGGCGCGAAAGCCGAAGGTTTCAAGGTGGTGATTGCCGGTGCAGGCGGTGCTGCCCACCTTCCAGGCATGGCCGCAGCCATGACGCCTCTTCCGGTATTTGGCGTGCCCGTGCAATCCAAAGCTCTTTCGGGACAGGACTCGCTTCTTTCGATCGTCCAGATGCCAGCAGGCATTCCAGTCGGCACTCTGGCGATTGGCCGTGCAGGTGCTGTGAATGCAGCCCTTCTTTCCGCAGCCGTTCTTGCACTTTATGACGATGCACTCGCGGCACGTCTGGATGAATGGCGCACAGCGCAGACCGAAAGCGTTGCAGAACGCCCATCCGACGAGGTCTGATATGGCAAATTCAGCACTCACAGCTAGCCTGAAAGCCGGATCGACAATCGGCATTATCGGCGGCGGCCAACTTGGCCGTATGCTTGCAATGGCAGCTGCTCGTCTCGGATATGAGACCGTTATTCTGGAACCTCAGGCTGATTGCCCTGCAGCACAAGTCGCAAATCGCCAGATCGTTGCTGCCTATGATGATCCAGCTGCGCTCGCAGAGCTTGCTACCGCCTCTGATGTCATTACCTATGAATTCGAAAATGTGCCGGTGATTGCCGCAGACAAGCTAGCGGAAACGGCGCTCGTCCTGCCACCGCCCGCAGCACTCGAAATCTCGCAGGATCGCTTTACAGAAAAGCAGTTCCTCAATGAAAGCGATATCGCGACCGCACCATGGCGTCTGGTTGATGATGAAGAATCGCTCATTGCAGCTTTGGGTGCACTTGGCGGACGCGGCATCCTGAAAACCCGCCGTCTGGGCTATGACGGCAAAGGACAGGTTCGCCTGACATCCCTCAATGAAAGCGAGGCTCGCGCAGCACTTGAGACGATCAAGCACGCGCCTGCGATCCTTGAAGGCTTTGTTGCGTTTGAGCGCGAGGTTTCGGTTATCGCCGCCCGCGACCACAGCGGCAATATTGCGATTTTCGATATCGCCGAAAACGTCCACAAGGACGGCATTCTCGCGACCTCTAGCGTTCCAGCAACCATACCTGCAAAAACGGCGGAAGCGGCCAGCAAGGCAGCCGAGAAGCTTTTACATGCACTCGACTATGTCGGTGTGCTTGGCCTCGAGTTTTTCGTTCTCGCCGACGGCACTCTGCTGGCCAATGAGTTTGCGCCACGTGTGCACAATTCAGGTCACTGGACAGAAGCCGCTTGCGCCATTTCACAGTTCGAACAGCATATTCGCGCAGTTGCGGGACTTTCGCTTGGTGATACGGTTCGCCATTCAGACTGCGTGATGGAGAATCTGATCGGTGACGACATTGAGCAGGTGCCAGCGATTCTCGCAGAATCGAATGCAGTGCTTCATCTCTACGGCAAGAAGGAAGCTCGCCCGGGCCGCAAAATGGGTCATGTGACCCGCATTAAGCCCCGCGCAAGTTGAGCATTACAGGGGAATCCATCAGATTCCCCTGTTAACAGGCCCCTGCGGCAAGATTTTCCGAACAGAGCTTCGTGAATCTGTCGTGCGGGAGTTGACATTTGGCTGGAATATTGTGTATTTCGGCCAACCCTTCGGGCAGGAATACTGCCTGTAACCAATTGGCGCCTTGGGCGCCTGTTTTTATGCAGCCCGGCGGCATGTTCTGTCGATGGGCCAACCAAGACCGGTGATTGACATGAAGATCAAGAATTCGCTCAAGGCGCTCAAGGCTCGTCATCGTGACTGCCAGCTCGTTCGCCGCAAGGGCCGCGTTTACATCATCAATAAGACTGCTCCGCGCTTTAAGGCTCGCCAGGGCTAATCTTATTTCTGATTTTGCATTTGACGTTTCGCTGCGCATGATGAAGATTATGCGCATGCGGAACGTTTTTGCACATCTGGGTCACACCTCGCTTTTGTCAGCTATCTGCGCAGCTTTGCTTATCATGAGCCCTGCCCTTGCTGATACAAAGCCATCGCTCACAGCCCCTATTCTGCCTGTTCAGGTTGGCGCTGACAGCGAACAAAAGCCACAGCAGGAAAAGCCTGCTCCGGCTGCAGCACAAACGCCTGAAGAGCGCCTCGACAAGCTTTTTGCTGATCTCAAGCGCACATCCAACGAGACAAAGGCGCGCCGCATCACCGTTCAGATCAATCAGATCTGGTCGCAATCTGGCAGCGCTACGGTAGACCTTCTCGTGCAATGGGCGAGTAGCGCCATGCTTGAAAAACGCTATACCTCAGCACTCGATTTCCTAAATGAAGCCATCGCAATCGATCCGGACTATGCTGAAGCATGGAACCGTCGTGCGACTGTCTATTACCTTCGAAACGACTATGCCCACGCTATGTACGACATCAATCGTACGCTGGAACTTGAGCCGCGTCATTATGGTGCGCTTACCGGCATGGCCGAGATTCTGCGTGCACGCGGGCTGAAAGAACAGGCGCTGCGCGCCTATGAACAAGCGCTACAGATCAATCCAATGATGCGGGACGCGCAGAAGAGTTTCTTCGATCTCACCGAAGAACTGAGCGACACTCGCACCTGATTCCTTTGCAGGACGCCTCAAACTGAGAAAGTGTAGAGCGCCATCTCAAAGCGCAAGGCGTTGATCACCTGCGGCTCTCCATGGCTTGATCCTTTGCCATGCTTAGGATGAGACCGAGGCCTTGTCCTTCTTCAACAAACAAAAACGCGCCCCGAAAGGAGCGCGTTTTTTATCAACTATAACTAGCACCTTAACCGAATTCCGCCAGTTTAGTCTGTGGACTGACCGTCGGCACCGATATAGGCGATGCGCAGCAAATTGGTAGCACCCGGCGTTCCGAATGGTACACCTGCCGTAACAATCAAACGATCACCAGCCTTGCCAAACTCTTCCTTGAAAGCAACCTGACAGGCGTGATCAACCATGTCTTCCAGATCATGCGCGTCTTCTGTCACCACGCAATGCAGACCCCAGACGACCGAGAGACGGCGCGCGGTTTCAACAATCGGCGACAGTGCAATGATTGGCGTACGAGGACGTTCACGCGCTGCACGCAGGCCCGTGGCTCCTGAAGCCGTATAGGTGACAATAGCCGACAGATTGAGCGTTTCAGCAATCTGACGAGCAGCCAGCGCTATCGCATCTGAACCAGTCGGCTCAGGGATCGCACGCTGTGCATCGAGAATACCCGGATAGGTCGGCTCGCGCTCAACCTTCTCGGCGATACGGTTCATTGTTGCAACAGCTTCGACCGGATACTGGCCGGACGCGGATTCAGCAGAAAGCATGACAGCATCAGCGCCTTCGAAAACAGCGGTCGCAACGTCAGACACTTCAGCGCGGGTCGGAACCGGTGCGGTGATCATCGATTCGAGCATCTGCGTCGCCACCACGACCGGCTTACCAGCGCGGCGTGCCTTGCGGATCATCTGCTTTTGAATGCCCGGAACGCTTTCCAGTGGCATTTCAACGCCAAGATCACCACGAGCAACCATGATCGCATCGGAAAGCTCGATGATCTCATCGAGACGCGTCACAGCCTGCGGCTTTTCAATCTTCGACATCAGGCCGACCTTGCCACCCGAAATCTTGCGTGCTTCGATCAGATCTTCCGGACGCTGAATGAACGACAGGGCAACCCAGTCGATTTCTTCCTTCAGAACCGCGTGGAAATCCTTGTAATCTTTCTCTGTCAGAGCACCGACACCCAAAGTGGTGTCCGGAAGGCTCACGCCCTTGCGATCAGAAATGCTTGTGCCAGCGACAACCTTGCAGCGGATCGACTTGCCGTCAGAGGCTTCGGCAATCAGTTCCAGCTTGCCGTCGTCGATCAACAGACGATGACCGGGCTCCACAGCTTCCAGAATTTCCGGGTGCGGAAGATACACGCGGGTTTCGTCGCCCGGCTCTTCATTGTTGTCGAGTGTGAAAGTCTGGCCTGCAACGAGCGCAACCTTGGTATTCTTGAACTTGCCAACGCGCAGCTTAGGACCCTGAAGGTCAGCCAGAATTCCGATAGGACGGCCAAGTTCCTTTTCTACATTACGAATGCGCTGAACAAGCGTACGCATCGTGTCATGATCGGCATGACTCATGTTGATACGGAAGACGTCTGCACCGGCTTCAAAAAGCTGACGGATGACGGATTCCTCGCCGGACGCCGGGCCGAGTGTGGCGAGAATCTTGACCTTGCGGTTGCGCTTCATTGATTATTAGTTCCTGTAACTGTGGAGTTTTCTAGCGGCGTTTCGTCAGTAAGCTGTACCATCCAGCTCGATTGTTCCCCGGTATCGTATTCCTGGAAGCCATTGCGCTGGAAACCCCGCGCAAAGCAGTCCTGAACACCCGTGATACGGAATTCCTTTTCCGCAACACACATGTTCACCTTACCTTCCCAGCGGCCGCCGCTCTGGGAATCTTCAGCATAGAGATAGTAATAGCGTGACGAGAGTGGGCCTTCGAGCAGCGTCTTGCAGGTTGAACCGTCAATATGCCACCAGCCCTCAGTGACCCAGCCTGTCTTGGCTCTATAGCCAATGGCGACACCAACCAGGTTCTGGGTTGAGTTACACACCCGAAAATCAGCACGCGCTTCCAAAGCTGTTATGCCCAGTGTACCGATAAGCACGCTGGAGAACAAACCTAAGAAAAGTGGAAGTCGCATTCGCCGAACTCCTTCAGCCCGCAATCGCTTTTGTCTCACGCAAGGAAATCCTCTTTCGATCGCTCTCTTTTCGGCAGTTTCGCCTTTGATGTCAACGCAATCCCGGAGAGAACAAATCAGTTACAGCATTTCCATTCAAACTGCATAGCGATTTAAGCGGAAAAACGTCCAATTTAAACGATTAGATTGGCTTCTTTGTCTCAACCCGGAAACTCCTTCCTCAATCTTTTGAGAATGATCGTTGCAATCTCGACTTTCTCATGACAGAGCTGAAACTACTTGCGATTTGTGACAAAAATCTCACCGAAGAAGCCACTTGCATGTCATCTGCTCCGTCCTTTTCCCCCGTCCATCAGGTCGATGGCAATCTCGGTCTTGGCCTGCTTCTGACCGCCGACCATGCCCGACGTGATTTGCCGGCTGAATATGGCAGTCTGGGTCTGGCAAAAAGCGAGTTTGAACGGCATATCGCGTATGATATCGGCGTCGAGGAACTTACACGTCAGCTCGCTGCAAAGATTGACGCACCAGCAGTCATGGGTGGCTTCTCGCGCCTGCTGATCGACCCCAATCGCGGTGAGGATGATCCGACCCTCATCATGCAGTTATCGGACGGCGCGGTCATTTCCGGCAATTATCCGATGACCCCGGATGAGCGTGAGAAACGCCTCGATAAGTTCTATCGTCCCTATCATGATGCAGTCGCATCCGTGAGCACCCAGGTCGCACTTGCGAGTGGCAAAGCGCCTTTTGTTGTTTCCATCCACTCCTTCACGCCAAACTGGCGTGGCAATGATCGGCCATGGCACATTGGTCTTCTATGGGATTCCGACCCGCGCGCGATTACTCCACTCCTTTCGATGCTACGCGACCAACCCGGCCTGATCGTAGGCGACAATGAGCCATATAATGGCGCGCTGAAAAACGATGCCATGTATCGTCACGCAACCAGCCGCGGCTATGCGCATGTGCTCATTGAAGTACGACAGGATCTGATCGCAGAGAAAACTGGCGCGACCGAGTGGGCCGAGCGACTGGCACCGATGCTTACCGCTATCAACACGCTGCCGGAAATCCATGAAATCCGGCATTTTGGTTCGCGAACAGGGCCTATCGATTAATCGCCTTTACCCGCTATCCACAGCCAAAAGGCGATAAATGGCCCCAAAGCCTCTTAATTTTGCTCGCGACTCGCACGAAAAACGTTTCAGACTTTCGACAATCGCGCCGTTCCTTTACAGCATGTCGCAGAAAAGATGGAACCGGCTTTCCGGTGACGATACGCGCGTCGAAACAAACCGCTATTGCTTGCATTCATAATCGACTTTGAATTGGAGAAACCCGTGAGCGACGACATTACCAGCGAAGCCCAGACAATTGCTGTTGGCCAGTTGCGTGCTTTCATCGAGCGCATTGAACGTCTCGAAGAAGAAAAAAAGACCATCGGCGACGATATCAAGGAAGTTTACGCGGAATTGAAGGGTTCGGGGTTTGACAGCAAGGTCGTAAGGACCATTATTCGTCTGCGTAAAAAAGAAGACCATGAACGTCAGGAAGAAGAAGCCATGCTCCAGCTCTATATGGATGCATTGGGCATGGGCTGACTTTAAGGGCCCGACTCTCTTCCTGAAATCGTAACCCTGCGGGTCCGCAAGGGGTCGTATGCACAGGAAGAGGATAGGGTCCATGGAGTTTAGAAAGCTCGGACGTACTGAACTCGAAGTTTCGCCGCTTTGTTTTGGCGGCAACGTATTTGGATGGACGGTCGACGAAGCGACTTCATTTTCGCTTCTCGACCGTTTTGTCGATGCAGGACTTAATTTCATCGACACGGCGGATGTCTATTCCGCATGGGCGACAGGAAACACTGGTGGTGAATCCGAAACTATTATCGGCAACTGGCTGAAATCCCGCGGCCTGCGCCATAAAGTCGTCATCGCCACCAAAGTTGGCTCAGAAATGGGGCCGGACGAAAAAGGCCTTTCTCCCACTTATATCCGCAAAGCCGTCGATGCCTCCCTCAAGCGGCTCCAAACCGACTATATCGATCTATACCAGTCTCACTGGGACGACCCGGAAACACCGTTCGAGGATGTGCTGGGAACATATAAAGAGCTCATGGCCGCTGGCAAAGTGCGCGCTATCGGCGCATCAAACCTCACCCCAGAACGTCTCACCGAAGCGCTTGATACGTCCAGCAAACACAATCTGCCGCGCTATGAAACTTTGCAGCCACTTTACAATCTCTATGATCGTTCGGGTTTTGAAAGCGGACTTGAAGCAATCTGCCGTGACAATGAGCTGGGCGTCATTCCCTATTACGCGCTCGCAGCCGGCTTCCTGACGGGTAAATACCGTTCGAAGGATGATCTTGGGCAGAGTGCGCGCGGCTCATCCGTCGAAAAATACCTGACCGATCGTGGATCACGCATTATTGCGGCGCTCGATCAGGTTGCCCGCGCAAATGATGCCACACCTGCGCAGATTGCGATTGCCTGGCTGATTGCCCATCCGGCAATCACTGCACCCATTGCCAGTGCAACGCGTTCTGCCCAGCTTGGTGAACTGATCGACGCAACGCAGATAAAACTGGATGCGGAAGCTATCGCGCTGCTCAACAAGGCAAGTGCTTAGAATCGGTCGTCGAGGGATAAGAAATTATCCCTCGATCTCTTCCCTCAGCATCTCCAATTCCAGCCATTCTTCTTCCATGGAAGAATGCTCTGTGCGCTTCTTTTCAAGAATATCGGCCGTCTTGGCAAACAGCGTTGGATCTTTGGCATACAGCTGCGGATCAGCCAGCTTCCCTTCCAGAACGGTGATTTCCTTTGCCAGCGCATCCATTTTGCCCGGCAGGCTTTCAAGTGCAAATTTCTGCTTGTAGGAAAGCTTGCGCTTTTCCTCTCGCTTGGGCTGCACAGCCTCATTGCCCTTTTCGTCGGCGCGTGCGGCAGCGGCCTTCACATTGCGGCGCGCCAAAGCCTGTTCTTTGCGCTGCGCCATCATATCGGCATAGCCACCAGCATATTCGAGCCAGTTGCCATCACCTTCCGGCGCAATCACAGAGGTCACAGTGCGGTCAAGGAAATCGCGATCATGGCTGACGAGAATGACCGTGCCAGGGAATCCGGAAACCAGTTCCTGCAAAAGATCGAGCGTCTCCATGTCGAGATCATTGGTCGGCTCGTCAAGGATCAACAGATTGGCAGGCCTTGCCAGAACGCGCGCCAACATAAGACGCGCTCTTTCACCGCCTGACAGCTCACGGATCGGCGTGCGTATCTGTTCAGGCTGGAAAAGAAAGTCCTTCATGTAAGAAACGACATGGCGCTGCTCACCGTTGACGATGAGGCTTTCGCCGCGACCATCGGTCAGATAATGCGCCAGCGTATCATCCAGATTGAGGCTTTCACGCTTCTGATCAAGTTCGGCCATTTCGAGATTGACACCAAGGCGCAAAGTGCCTGAGTCTGGTTGAAGCTTGCCAGTAAGCATTGACAAAAGTGTGGTCTTGCCTGCCCCGTTAGGACCAACAAGCCCGATCCGGTCACCGCGTTGAACACGAGTCGAAAAATCTCGGACCAGTACGCGCTCATCATAAGCTTTGTTGAGCTTTTTCGCTTCAATGACAAGCTTGCCGGATTCCTTGGAATCGCTTGCTGCCAGAACAGCATTGCCTTGCGCCTTGCGATGATTGCGAAACTCCGACCGCATCGAATGCAGCTCACCAAGACGACGCACGTTGCGCTTGCGGCGAGCCGTCACGCCATAGCGCAACCAATGCTCTTCGCGTGCGATCTGGCGGCCAAGCTTGTGCAGATCGCGTTCTTCCTCTTCCAGAACCTTGTCACGCCATTCCTCAAAATGCGCAAAGCCCTGATCGATGCGACGGGTAATGCCGCGATCAAGCCACACAGTCGAACGGCTGACATTTTCAAGAAAGCGACGGTCATGCGAGATCAACACGATAGCCGAACGGATCTGACGCAGTTCGTCTTCCAGCCATTCAATGGTATTGAGATCGAGATGGTTTGTCGGCTCATCAAGCAACAGCACATCAGGCTGCGGCGCGATCACGCGTGCAAGGGCTGCACGGCGCGCCTCACCACCAGACAGATGATCGGGTTTTTCTTCGCCAGTAAGGCCCAGATGCTCAAGAAGATAGGTTACGCGATGCGGATCATCTGCCGGTCCAAGCCCGGCTTCGACATATGCACGTACATTGGGAAAACCATCAAGGTCCGGCACCTGCGGCAGATAACGAACCGTCGCGCCCGGATGCTTGAACACTTCGCCCGAGGTCGGCTCGACCATATTGGCCGCGATTTTGAGCAAAGTGGACTTGCCTGAACCGTTGCGGCCGACCAGCGCGATGCGGTCGCCCTCACTCACAGAAAGGGCAGCTTCCTCCAAAAGCGGTGTGCCGCCAAAGGTGAGCTTGATCTGGTCGAGGCGAAGAAGCGGAGGTGCCATGGTTCTCTTTGAAAAAAGCGGTTGAAAATTCCGCCCTGCTTGTCGGGGACAAAAGCCGTTCTGTCAAATGGAACCGTCAAAAAACAAACAGGCCGGGTTTCCCCGGCCTGTTTTTAAACTTTGATCCCGCTAAACGGACCAACCCGTCTTAGTTACAAGGTGCTTCGTAAACGCGACCGTAATTATCGCGGTAACGACAATACTGAACATTGTTACGGGTTGTCGCAGCACCGAGAAGCGTACCGCCGACAGCACCAATGGCAGCCCCGGTCAAAGCACCACGACCATTGCCACCGATTGCGCCGCCTGCGAGCGCACCAAGAGCTGCACCACCGACACCATAACCGGCAGTACGTTGTTCACCCGTCGTGCATGCTGCTGTTGAGAACGCAAGCGCACCGACGATTGCAATCATGGAAAGACGTGACTTCATGAAACAATCTCCTACTAGAGTTACACCAACACCGACTTTGCGTCCCCAACTTCGGCGTAAAGCAGATCATACCCGCTTGACCCATTTACAATACGTTTCACCTGTCAGCGTCAAGCAGTTTCAATTTTTAAGGTTAGCAGCTGCCCTGAAAATGAGCCTCCTCACTCAAGTTCGCTACAAGTATCGCAAGACCTGAACGCGCTGAAACGCAAAGAGTTCCACGCACAATATTGGAGACAGTCCACGATGAACCAAACGGCAAGGTCACATTGTCTAACGGCCACTCGGCATTTGTGATTGTAAGCCCTTCAACGGTGCAGAAATTCACAACGCTAAAAGATGTGCCGTCGGGTAAATCATAAACATAGTCTCCTGCGACCAATGGCCATGCTTCCTCCGCTCCGCTGGACAGAAGAATGTCTCTGCCTTTTGCGACTTGCGCGGTTGCCATAGTCAGATGCAGCAAGGTGTGATCGGTACGCGAGCCACCAAAAGCACCGCAGAGAATGACCTTACTCGCTCCACGCTCAAAGGCTTCCTCAAGCGCAAGCTCACCATCCGTCATATCCTTGGCAGCGGGAAAGGTTCTTTGCGGCACATGCGCATATTTCTCTTTCAATGCGTCGGAGGTTGAATCGAAATCTCCCAACCAAAGTTCGGGCTCAACCCCAAGGGCTTCCGCGTGGCGCATCCCGCCGTCCGCAGCAAGAACTCGCGCGCCAGCTATCTGCCGTTTCAAGCGTTCCGTGACGACGAGATCGCCGCCGAGAAGAATAACAAATGTGCTCATAAATCGCTCATAACACGCGTTAATTCTACCCGGAAGCCTGCATGTTGATGCGGAAGCATCCCTTGCCCTTCTCTTTGCAAGGCTCTATTGTCGGCCCTGCTCTAACGGGGTGCCATTCAACCATTGAATAGCTGAGAAGCCGTACTCCGGCTAACCCGCTGAACCTGATCCGGCTTATACCGGCGGAGGGATTAGATGCTGCCCGATTTATCGATAACGGCGCTCAATCCTTTAAGTAAAAGAAAGGACCTGCCGTTATGCGGCTTTTATCTCTGCTGACCTTATCGCTCTCTGCAGCTTTTGCCTTTGCACCGGCTGCTCAGGCAAAAAACAAGCTCACAATCTATACCTATGACAGTTTCGTTTCCGAATGGGGTCCCGGCCCCAAGGTGAAGGAAAACTTCGAGAAGGAATGCGATTGCGAGCTGGAATGGATCGCATCGGCTGATGGCGTCGCCCTTCTCAATCGCCTGAAGCTGGAAGGCGGCAACACAAAAGCCGACATCGTGCTTGGTCTAGACACGAACCTCACAACAGAAGCACGTGCCACGGGCTATTTCGCGCCAAGCGGTATTGATCTGTCCAATGTCAAAGTGCCGGGTGACTTCAAGGACGATGTTTTTGTACCTTATGACTATGGCTACTTCGCTATCGTCTATGATTCCGAGAAACTGCCCAACCCACCGCAAAGCCTGAAGGAACTGGTCGACGGTGATCCGTCGCAGAAAATCGTCATTCAGGACCCGCGGACTTCAACACCCGGCCTTGGCATTCTACTGTGGATCAAATCAGTCTATGGCGATCAGGCCGATGAAGCTTGGGAAAAGCTGCAAAAGCGCATCCTGACGGTGACGCCGGGCTGGTCGGAAGCCTATGGTCTTTTCACCAAGGGCGAAGCACCAATGGTGCTCTCCTATACGACATCGCCTGCCTATCACATGGTCGCGGAAAACACCGAACGCTATAAGGCGCTGGCCTATCCAGAAGGCAACTACCTGCAGATCGAGCTGGCGGCACAGACAACCACTGGTGCCAAGAACCCGCTGGCACAGAAATTTCTTGCCTTCATGACCGGCCCCGGCTTTCAGGATGTAATCCCGGAAACCAACTGGATGTTCCCGGCTGGCAAAACTTCCACTCCCCTTCCTGACGCTTTCGACAAGTTGCCAAAGCCTGAAAAGACACTTCTGATCCCTGCTGATGAGGTTGCAAAGAACCGCAAGGCTTGGGTCGACGAATGGCTTAAAGCCTCCAGCAAATGAACAACCCGCTGACCATCAGCCGCGCAAGACAAACGCCTGCGATGAAACCACTTGCAGGCATATTAGCGCTTGGCTTTCTGGCGGTTCTGGTCGGCGGATCTCTCCTTGCTCTGGCGATGGAGGCCAGTGGTTTTAACACGGATGTCTATTTCGACAGCTACCTACTCAGGGTTGCCCGGTTCACCGTTCTGCAGGCGGCAGCATCGAGCCTTCTATCAGTGCTGTTTGCAATTCCTGTGGCGCGCGCGCTGTATTCGGAAACAAGCTTTCCGGGACGTGGTCTGATTCTGCGTCTGTTCGCGCTGCCGTTGGCGCTGCCAGCCCTTGTGACTGTGCTGGGTATCACCAGCATTTATGGGCGCAATGGATTTATCGCGCAGCTTTCGCAATCGGCAGGCTACCCGGTTTCTCCCGATGTTTACGGCATCACCGGCATTCTGATTGCGCATGTGTTTTTCAATATGCCGCTGGCGGTCAGGCTCATTCTTGCCGCTTATGAAACGATCCCCGCTGATTACTCGAAACTTTCCTCGCAGCTTGGTATGCGCAGCACACCGCGCTTCCGTTTCATCGAATGGCCGGTCATTCGCCGCAACCTGCCAGGCATGATCGGCCTCATATTTATGCTCTGTGTCACCAGTTTTACCACTGTGCTGACGCTTGGCGGCGGCCCTCGCGCAACAACGCTTGAAGTCGCCATCTACCAAAGCCTGCATTTCGACTTTGATCCGGCACGAGCCGTAGCCCTCACCCTGGCACAACTCGCGCTCACACTGGCGATCTTGCTGGGATTGCGCCTGACTGGACGGCCGTCAGAAGAGGGTTTCACCCTAGCGGCGACAGCCAGACGCTATGGCACCCCATCCAAGCGAGAACGGGTTTTCAATATTTTCGCCATCGCTATCGGCTTTCTTTATGTGGCGCTGCCCGTTTCAGGCGTTGTCATTTCAGGCCTCGCGGCCGATCTCATACGCTTGTTAAGCGAATGGACCGTATGGCGCGCTATCTCTACCAGCATCGCACTTGGTTTTTCTGCCGCCCTTCTTTCCGTCATTCTCTCGCTCTCACTGGTAATCGCGCGTGAGGCGACACGCAGCATACGTCTTGCCAATCTCTTCGACACTGGCGCCAGCCTCATATTGGTGATGCCGCCCATCGTTTTGGGTGCAGGCTGGTTCATTCTGCTACGCCATTTCACCGACCCATTCGTTATGGCCCCCTTCATGGTCGTAACGGTCAACGCCGCCATGGCAATGCCATTCGCAGTACGGCTACTCAGGCCGGCATGGGACACATCGGCGGCGCGCCATAACCGACTTTGCGCACAGCTTGGAATCACAGGCTTTAACCGGTTGAGACTTATCGATTGGCCGTCCATCCGCAGACCATTCGGAATGGCTTTTGCCTTTGCCATGGCACTGTCTCTCGGCGATCTCGGCACTATCGCCCTGTTCGGCAGCGACGCATTGCTAACTCTGCCCTATCTTCTGTTCCAACGCATGGGCAGCTATCGCACATTCGACGCAGCAGGCCTTGCGCTTATCCTCGGCCTGCTGTGTCTTGGTCTGATGATTATTGCAGACCGCGCCGCAGCCCGAAAGGAAACGTCCCGTCCATGAATGCCCAGCCGCCTAAAGCCAATCTGGCTGATATCTGCTTTCAGGATGTGCGTTTCAGCTATGGCGAAACCACTATGAATTTCGATGCGACAGTGCCGGGCGGTGTCATCGCAGCGATTGTCGGCCCCAGTGGCTCGGGTAAATCCACTTTTCTCAATCTCATTGCCGGGTTCGAAACACCACAGTCTGGGAAAATTCTGATCGGCACGACAGACGTCACCCGCCTGCCGCCAGCATCTCGACCTGTCTCGATGGTGTTTCAGGAAAACAATCTCTTC
Organism: Ochrobactrum quorumnocens; assembly: GCF_002278035.1. Lineage (NCBI taxonomy): Bacteria > Pseudomonadati > Pseudomonadota > Alphaproteobacteria > Hyphomicrobiales > Brucellaceae > Ochrobactrum > Ochrobactrum quorumnocens. Next base: position 2,017,053 of record NZ_CP022604.1, read on the forward strand.
GCCCATCTGACGGTCGAACAGAATGTCGGACTTGGGCGTTCGCCCGATCTAAAACTCAGTCAAATGGACCGCGAAACCGTTGCTAACGCTCTTGCCCGCGTCGGCCTTCGAGGGAAAGAACAGCGTAAACCTGAAGCGCTTTCCGGTGGCGAACGTCAGCGCGTGGCGATAGCGCGTGCACTGGTGCGCGAGCGACCCGTGCTTTTGCTTGATGAGGCTTTCGCTTCATTGGGACCGGCGTTGCGTCATCAGATGCTTGATCTTGTGCGTGAACTGCAACACGAAAACGCCATGACCGTGTTGATGGTCACCCATACTCCTGAAGATGCCATCTATCTCGATGCATTGTTGCTGTTTCTCGACAGCGGACAGATTTCCGCTCAGGGGCCCGCACGCGAGTTGCTATCACCATCTGGACCGGAAGCATTGAAACGCTATATCGGTGAACAGGCAAAAATTTAGAGTGCCCCTGCGATTCAAACGCAGCAGGAAACACTCCTAATGTTACGGTTGTGGACATATTTTGTTCGCAATCAGCTTGAAGAACGGCTTAGAACGCTGATCTGCTTCTTGTAGGATATTCAGTCTGTAGCTAGATTTGCGCCAAGATATCGACGCTGATTCAATTGCGAGGGTAAAATACTGATCCGTCAACAGACCCGTGCCCGGGCCTCCCTGTGTCTTCCAGTCTCTCTGCCAGAACGGATGCAGCGCAATTGGCGGAAACCAGCCATCGGTCTTGGCTTGCTTGCTCTTGCTTTGATTTCAGGCTGTCAGTCGATCAATTCAAGCAAGGATCTTGGCCTTCAGCCATCCTCAAATCCGGTAACGGTTGAAAACGTCACCCGCAACGACCGTCTGGCACAGATCGGCGCGCAGCAGCACCCACGCATCCTTGCCACCTATGGCGGCGAATACAAGGATCAGAGGCTTGAGCGCATGGTTGCCAAGATCGTTGGCAATCTGACGACAGTTTCCGACAAGCCGGATCAGACCTATCGCATCACTATTCTTGATAGTCCTAATATCAATGCCTTCGCACTGCCCGGCGGCTTTCTTTATGTAACGCGCGGCTTGCTGGCGCTTGCCAATGATTCCTCGGAAGTCGCAGCTGTTATCGCCCACGAAATGGGCCATGTTGTTGCTAATCACGGTATCCTTCGTCAGGAGAAGGAAGCCGAAACGGCAATTGCCGGACGTGTCGCGACGGAAGTCCTGCATAATGAGAGCGCAAGCCGGGAAGCTACCATTCGCGGCAAACTGCGCCTAGCGCAATTCTCACGCAATCAGGAACTGCAGGCCGACGCCATTGGCATCAAGATGATCGGTGAAGCGGGCTACGATCCCTTTGCATCCGCGCGCTTCCTGCAGTCGATGGAAGCCTATACGGACTTCCGATCGGTTTCTGGCGCAACGGATGCAAGCCTAGATTTCCTCGCAAGCCACCCTGCCACCCCGCAGCGCATTCAGCTTGCGCTCGGACATGCACGCCGTATTGGTGCGCCCGGAGTTGGCACGACAGACCGCGATTCCTTCCTCAACGGGATTGATGGCCTGCTTTATGGCGACTCGCCCAATGAAGGCTATGTTCGGGAGCAGACCTTCATTCATCCAAAACTGGGCGTGACCTTCACCGCACCAGAAGGCTTCACGATCGACAATTCGGCCAATGCCGTTATGGCAAGCGGTCCGGGTGAAGTGGCGATCCGTTTTGACGGCGCATCTTTGCCTTCAGGTTCAAGCCTCACCGATTATATCAAATCGGGCTGGGTAACAGGTCTTGACGAAAGCTCGATCCGTCCGATCACCATCAATGGCCTGCCTGCCGCAACCGCGCGCGCAAGCGCCGACCGCTGGCAGTTCGACATTGTGGTAATTGGCGCAAACAATAAGGTTTATCGCTTCCTCACCGCAGCGCCGAAGGGCAGCAATACCTTGCTTCCCGCATCGCAAACCGTCACGCAATCCTTCCGCTTGCTGTCACCAGCCGAACAGGAGGCGATCAAGCCTTTGCGCATCCGCGTCGTTACTGTGAAGCCGGGCGATACGATGGCGAGCCTTTCCGCACGCATGCAAGGCACAACCCGCAAGCTTGAATTGTTCCGTTTGCTCAATGCGATGTCTGCTGGCGCGACGGTGTCGGTTGGTGATCGGGTAAAGCTCATTAGCGAATAAGGATGCCCCAGAAGTGGAAATCTGTATCAGTGCATTGCTTGCCGGAAAGATCGCTCCATTGGGAGAACGACAGGCACCGAGCGGCATTGATAAGAAGCCCGTTTCTGGCCGCGTAAGGCTTCTTCGTGACGGTCTTGAATGCGATGAGCAAGGCGACAGAAAAGTGCATGGCGGCCCAGAAAAGGCCGTCCATCACTATCCACACGATCATTATGCCGATTGGCGTAAGGATGTAGGTGACAATCCTCGTCTTGATGCATCTGGCGCTTTTGGCGAGAATATTTCCACGACCGGACTGACCGAGCACAATGTTGCAGTCGGTGATCGCTTTCGCATTGGTACAGCGCTGGTGGAAGTGTCGCAAGGCCGACAGCCTTGCTGGAAACTCAATGCACGTTTTGATGTACCGGGTATGGCCGTGCGGGTTCAAAAAACCGGACGCACCGGCTGGTATTATCGTGTTCTTGAAGAAGGGGTCATTGCTGAGAGCGATGCGATGCTGCTCGTCGAGCGGCTATCACCAGAATGGACGCTGCAACGGATCTGGCATCTGCTTTACGTCGATATGCTCAACTATGATCAGCTTACTGAGATGGCTCAGATCCCACACCTTGCAGACGGCTGGAAGCGTTATGCTGTCCGCCGTCTCGAAAATCGCAAGGTAGAAGACTGGTCGCCCCGGCTTAAAGGCAATTAGAACATCGCCAAAAAGTCCGAAGTAGTTTTGCGTAGGATCGCTCCAGGAAAAACTTTAAGCCTGATAGGCGGCCATTTCGTGCTGATCCAATAGGGCAAGCTTGAGCTTTTCCATAGCCCGGCTCTCAATTTGCCTGACACGCTCTTTCGAAATGCCGAGCTTTTCGCCCAAGGCTTCCAATGTCACACCGTCATCATCAAGCCGACGCTCCCGGATAATGTGCAACTCACGCTCGTTCAGCGCATGAAGGGCTGTGTGAAGCCAGCTTACCCGGCGCTCCATGTCGATGGTGCTTTCCACCACCTCATCCTGCAATGGATGATCATCGACAAGAAAATCCATGCGGCTGGATCCACCGGATTCATCGCTGTTCACCGAAGCCGAGAGCGAACTGTCTGACCCAGAGAGCCTGCTATCCATGAATTCGACATCGCTTGCAGAAACACCAAGCTGAGTGGAAATCTGGCTATAGATTTCCGCCTTGCTCATCGTCTCATCTTCCTGAGCAAGCTTGGAGCGCAGACGACGAAGATTAAAAAATAGCGACTTTTGTGCAGAACTTGTGCCGCCGCGGACAATAGACCAGTTGCGCAGAATGTAATCCTGCATCGAAGCGCGTATCCACCACGACGCATAAGTCGAAAAGCGCACATCTCGTTCAGGGTCAAAGCGCGCAGCCGCTTCGAGCAAACCCACATACCCTTCCTGAATGAGATCGCTCATTGGCAACTTGAACTTACGGAAGCGCCCGGCCATGGAAATCACCAATCGCATATGCGACGCGGTGATACGATGAAGTGCTTCCTGATCTTTGTTTTCTTTCCAGCGAATGGCCAGCGCGCGTTCTTCTTCGCGCTCCAGATAAGGAGCGGACATTGCGTTGCGGATCATTGACTGGGGAGAAGAGGCGGCAGCTGGTGGCATGTTGCGCGCCGCCATTGGCAAACGCACTGCTGGAACGGTGGAGGAACGGCTCGTGGATGACGTCTTCATCTGGTTCTCCTGTTCTGACTGCGAGGCTTTCAAAAAAATTGGAAGCGCAAGACAAAAGATATTCCAGCTCTGCGAAGAACAATTGAATGAACGTCACGTATTCGTTCAAAATGCCTTTTACAGACCTGCTCTGAGGCCAGACTGATACGCCGCAAAACAAACCCGTTTACGAACTGGTGCTGCTTAACAACGCGGCAAGAACCTTCCGGTTCCATTTACGCACTATAAATCTTTGACATTGCAGGAAAATAGAGCACTTGAGCCAAAAGTCCAAAGCGGCTTTAGATAAGACCCCATTGAAAAATAGGTATCTTAGAAGCACACAACTTGGTCTGTTCTAATTCAGATAAATAAAAAGCCCGGCAGAACCGGGCTTTTTAGAGAACAATGCGAGCGTTTATTACGCTGCTTCGACTTCATCGCCGTCAGCATCACCTTCCGCATCAGCATCAGCCTTGGTGCGTTTCGGGCTCTTGGCGAGATTTGCTTCGATAAGACGAACAGCTTCCGTGTCAGAAAGCTTGTTCACGGCAGCGATTTCGCGCGCCATACGGTCGAGGGCTGCTTCATAAAGCTGACGCTCGGAATAAGACTGTTCAGGCTGATTTTCAGCGCGATGCAGATCGCGAACGACTTCAGAAATCATGATGAGGTCGCCGGAATTGATCTTTGCATCATATTCCTGCGCACGGCGCGACCACATGGTACGTTTCACGCGCGCACGGCCTTGAACGACCTTCAATGCGCGCTCGACATAATCGGTTTCCGACAGCTTGCGCATACCAATGGTTACAGCCTTAGCGACTGGCACCTTGAGGCGCATTTTGTCTTTTTCAAAGTCGATAACAAAAAGCTCAAGCTTATGACCGGCTACTTCCTGCTCTTCGATCGCGACGATCTGGCCAACGCCGTGAGCTGGATATACAATCGATTCACCGGTCTTGAAACCCTGACGAGCCGGAGTCTTCTTCTGCTGGGATGACATACGCTTCAATACTCCCTGTTGTGCCCGGCGCAACTCGCCGGTTTACACATGATTTCGACCGCACCTCTTGGGAGAGCTACGGAAGTCGTTGCGGTTTGAACTGGAAGCGCGTCTCGGACACAGATTTATCTACCGGGAAGGTTGGTTAGGGACGGACGCGAAATCGCAAAAATCCGTTCCGGTGCCATACAGCCCAGTAAAAAAATATAGCCCTTTCAGAGATTAATGCGTTTGCGCCACGAGTTGACGTCCAGTCACCGAAATTATCTGTGCAACTTAACACAATTTTGCGCAAGAATCAACAAATTGCCAAATATCTTACTTTCGGCAACTTTAGACGCCCTTAAAATAGGCTGTATTCGCGCAACCGTGCAGACAAAACGCGCCCGCAATGCGATTTTTAGTCGCCCGAGCCTGGTTCCGCCGAGAAGAACTGCTCAAGCTTACCCGTTACGCCATCCATTTCCTTGGCTTCCGGGAGCTCGTCCTTCTTGGCGGTCAGGTTTGGCCACTTGGCCGCATATTCCGCGTTCAGCTCAAGCCATTTGTCGAGACCCGGCTCGGTATCCGGGCTGATGGCTTCCGCTGGGCATTCAGGCTCACAGACGCCGCAATCAATGCATTCGTCTGGATTAATGACGAGCATGTTCTCGCCCTCATAGAAACAGTCGACAGGACAAACCTCGACGCAGTCCGTATATTTGCAACGAATGCAATTATCGGTCACGACATAAGTCATTGTCCAACTCCTGTTGCCAACCTTCTATTTGAAGGAACGGCTTATCTATCCTGAACTGGCTGTTTGAACACTCAGATCGGACATCTGAATGGTTCGCTCCGGTCACGACATATGTGTCACGCATATGGTGTACGGCGTGTGGCTTGCTTGCCAGCTCATGCCTTTGCAATCGCCAACGGTGAGGTAGCGACTTTATTGTCCTATGACAAGGGCCGAAACGCCGCAATATCAATATGTCACGAACATCTGAAACGACGTTCCATTTATGGCATCAATCACGGAAAGAGCTTTTAATTTAACGCTTTAATGCGCAATTTTCGTCACGCTGCCGCGTAATACTGCGGCAACGCGTCCGCATCAACCACCGCGCAACCGGTCTGTGTCGCGCCGTTCTTTCTTGGTCGGACGGCCTGTACCGCTTTCGCGTCGGGGCTGCATAGCTTCATCGGTTTCAGATTGTTGAGTGGGCTGTGGCGTCAGATCTTCGTAAAGAAGCTGCGCTTCTGGAGCTGGACCACGCCGCTCTCCGCCAGACAATATCTTGTAGACCACAATGCGCCGCTCAAGGGTGATGGTTAAAACATCACCGACTTTCACCTGATGCGAGGCCTGCTCGATCTTGTCGCGATTAACACGAACTTTGCCGCCGACGGCGAGTTTCGCCGCCAGCGATCTTGATTTGACCACGCGCGCAAAGAACAGCCACTTGTCGATACGCTGCCTTGCAATCGCTTCGGTCGCCATCTTACTTCTTCAGTTGCTCCTTAAGAGCAAGAAGCTTTGCAAAAGGCGAATCGGGATCGACTCTTACAGGACGTTCCTGCTCGAAACGCTTATTGCCCTGCTGGCCTGCATTGTCGCGCTTTGGCTGACGGTTACGATCACCATCACGCGGCTTGCCCTTAAAGCCTTCGCGCTTGCCCTGACTCTGGTTTTGGCCCTGATTCTGTCCTTGATTCTGACCGGCACCATCATGATTGCGACGGTTCTTGTCAAACCGCTTGCCGCCACGATTGTCACGCGTGTTCTGCGTTTCGCCGCCTTCTGAACCACTTTCGGACTTGCGAGCCTCGGCACCTTGACCACCATGCTGTGGGCGATTGTGGCGCTGACGGTTTTGATCCTGATTGCGGTTGCGACCTTCAAAGCGGCCCTGACGCCACAGAAGAACAGGCTTCGGCTCTTCAGCCGGAGATTCAGTTGTTTCTGCAACAGGCCTGGCTTCTGCAACAGGCTGGGCTTCTGCAACAGGCTGGGCTTCTGCAGCAGTCTCAGCAACAGCGGCTTCCACTGGTGCAGGCACAGGCTCAGCTGCCGGGACGGCAGGCTTTTCGCCTTCACTTGCAACTGAAACTGCAACAGGTATGGCAGCCTTGAAGACCGTGTCCTTGACAGTCGCTTCGGCAGCGAATGCATCGAGCTCGGCAAGCTTTGCCGTTACATCGGCTGCATCCATGGCTTCATGACGATAGCCCAGGCTCTTGAGGATTTCTTCCATGTCCTCGCCGGTCGCGCCCAGAATGGACATCATGGCAGGGGTCACGATGAAACGGCCACCGTCATAGGCACCTTCCGGACGCGCACCCGAACCTGGACGCCAGGCAAGTGCCGGACGAATGAGGTCAGCAAGACGCTCCAGAATATCGATACGCACGGCACGACGACCAAGCACGCGATAACCGGCCAGACGATAGAACATCGGATCAAAAGCCGGATCAACGACGACCGATGTACGACCGGCGGCCAGTACATTGACCACATCGCCATAACCAGCGCGTTCACGACCATCATTCTTCAGAGCCCAGAGCAGTGTGATAAGGCCAGCCGGAGCGGGCTTCAGCAGCATTGGCATGAAAACGTGGTAGGCACCAAACCGTACGCCGAGACGTCGAAGAGCTGCTCGCGAATCCTGATCCAGACCCCGTACTTCCTCAGTCACTTCGCGGCGCTGAAGAATACCAAGACCTTCGACGATCTGGAAAGCCAGGCCGCGTGTCATACCGGTCAAAGCGTCAGCAGCACTGAGATCAGTCAGTGGCTTCAATACGGTTTCGATATGGTGCACGACAAAACGTTCAATACGGGCAGCAACCTTGTCGCGTGCTGATCCGGTGAGTTGTTCGTCGGCCAGAATGATTGCGCGCGGCTTCAACACATCGTCGCCAGCGACGAGCGTTGCAACGGTTGCACCAACCCAGCGCATCACGCCATCCGACCCAAGCGCAAAATCGCCATTGGGTGCCGCAGCAAACCGCTCCGCACGACGTTCGAACTCGGCGGCAAGCGCCTTTTGTGCAGCCGTCTTCACAGCCTTCGCGTCCGGCCCTTCAGCCTGAACGTCGGCAGTGAACCGGAATCCTTCTAGTTGCCCAACATTGTGGCCCTCGACAATTACGTCACCGGCCGGGCTGATTTCTGCTTCTAGCATGGCATTCTCTCTCAGGCGCCTCATAAGCACGCTTGTCCTGCGGTCTACAAAGCGTTTCGTCAACCTTTCATGCAGCGCATCGGACAGTCTGTCCTCAATTTCGCGCGTCTTTTCCTGCCAGTGTGTCGGATCGGCAAGCCATCCCGGCCTGTGCGACACAAAAGTCCAGGTACGGATTTGCGCCACGCGATGCGACAGAGTGTCAATTTCCCCCTCTGTACTGTCTGCGCGGCGCACCTGTTCGCTCATATAATCTTCATCAACGCTCCCTCGGCGGACCAGATCCTGATAAATGGTTGCAATGATATCGGCATGTTGAGCCGGCGCGATCTTACGATAATCGGGGAGCGCACAGGTATCCCACAAAAGTTCGATCCGCGCAGGCGTCGTTGCAAGCCGCACAATGTCTTCGTCTTTCGACAAATTTTCAAGCGCTTGTTGATCAACCGCAGGCAATGCTTTGGTGAGCCCTTCGATGGGCGTCGGTGTTTCCAGAGAATAACGCAAATCACTGAGCGACGAAAAGTCGAACCTCCCCGTCCGCCACTGCAGCACTTTCACCGGATCAAACGCATGCGCTTCGACCCGCTCCACAAGCTCATCGTCAAGCGGCTGCACCTGCCCTGTCACGCCAAAAGTACCGTCACGCAAATGACGCCCAGCGCGACCTGCGACCTGACCAACCTCGGCGGGTGTCAGATCGCGGAACTGGTAGCCATCAAACTTGCGGTTCTGTGCAAATGCCACATGATCAACATCAAGGTTAAGTCCCATGCCGATCGCATCGGTCGCAACCAGAAAATCGACATCGCCCGACTGATAAAGCTCAACCTGCGCATTGCGGGTGCGTGGACTGAGCGCACCCATCACCACGGCAGCACCACCACGCTGACGTCGGATCAGTTCTGCAATCGCATAAACTTCGTCGGCTGAGAACGCCACGATAGCCGAGCGATTCGGCAGACGAATGATTTTCTTGGCGCCCGCATAGGAAAGATGAGACAGACGCGGACGTGTCACCACGGTGATGCCGCGCAAAAGCTTTTCAAGAATGCCGCGCATGGTGCCTGCACCAAGCAACAAGGTTTCCTGTCGCCCACGCAGATGCAGAATACGGTCGGTAAAGATGTGACCACGTTCCAGATCACCCGCGAGCTGCACTTCATCGATAGCCACAAAAGGCATATCTGTCCGACGTGGCATGGCTTCAACGGTGCAAACTGAATAACGCGAACCGGGAGGTGTGATTTTTTCCTCGCCTGTTATCAGCGAGACATTAGCAGCTCCGACCTTCTCGACAACACGATTGTAAACCTCGCGCGCAAGCAAGCGCAGCGGAAGGCCTATCATGCCACTGCCATGCGACAACATCCGCTCAATAGCGAGATGTGTCTTGCCGGTATTTGTTGGCCCCAGCACCGCAGTAACACCGCGGCCGCTCAAGCTTAGCGGCAGATCGTGGGCAGGGAGATGGTTCATGCCAATAATAGAATTCCCGGAACAAATGCCATGCGATAGCACTATATGACTTGAGCTTAAAGCGCTCCTGTTAAGTTTCATTCAGTGTTTTAGGGCCTTTATCGCCCTGCAAAACCTTCGCTGTTTTAACTGGAACTGTTCTCAAACGCACCCTGAAAAGAACAAAACGGCTTTCAAATGGCCATAGGAGTGAGAACACAGATTGGGACGTTGATTATATGCGTTTCCATATCTTAACAAATGCCTCTCTTAAGAACTAGAACGACTCCAGAACGAATCGGCGACGAATCGCTGTTTCTGCGCTCTTCGCCTTTTGTTCACGGCCACATATGGTGGTGAAGAAACCCGGACCCACCATATGATGAATCACTCGCGTTAAGGTTCGAGCTTAAGTAAGAACAAAACGATAGGCACGTTAACCTTTGCTTTTGACGCTTTCGTACAAGAGAAGCGCGAAACCCAATCGTTTATAAAGTATCAATCTTTCCTGACAGTTAGTTAACGCCCACATCCCATGAGAACCCATTTTCATTAACCTTCAGGCCAAAGCCGGAACGAATCGGCGACGAATCGCTGATCTGCAGGTTTTCCTCTTTTGTTCTCACCATATATGGTAGCGACCGGGCGCAAATCCCATAGAGCAGCCCAGCTTTGCCGCTCCATTTTTGATACAAACGATGTCGGCGTTAACTTTTACCCATCTATTACCGCTCGACACACAGGGCGACACCCATGCCGCCGCCGATGCATAGCGTTGCCAGACCGCGCTTCACATTGCGCCGTTTCATTTCATAGAGAAGCGTTGTCAGCACACGCGCACCCGAGGCACCAATCGGATGGCCAATAGCGATAGCGCCGCCATTGACGTTGACAATTGCTGGATCAAGACCGAGATCGCGCACGACAGCGCAGGATTGCGCTGCAAAAGCCTCATTGGCTTCAACCAGCTCCAGATCAGAAACAGTCCAGCCTGCCTTTTCGAGTGCTTTCCTTGTCGCAGGAATTGGGCCCGTCCCCATGATTGATGGATCGACACCCGCAGTCGCCCAGGAAACAATATGCGCAAGCGGTTCGACACCGCGTTTTACAGCTTCGTCCACATCCATCAGAACCACGGCAGCAGCTCCGTCATTTATGCCGGAGGCATTGCCCGCTGTGACCGTGCCTTCCTTGTCGAAAGCAGGCTTCAGCTTGGCAAGTGCTTCAATGGTCGTGCCAGCACGGATATATTCGTCGGCGGAAACGATCGTCTCGCCCTTTCGGCTCTTCACAGTAAAAGGAACGATTTCATCATCGAAGCGGCCGGCCTTCTGTGCGGCCTCGGCGTTATGTTGGGAGGCAAGCGCAAACACATCCTGTTCCTCGCGGCTCAACTGCCACTGTTTGGCAATATTCTCCGCTGTAATCCCCATGGGATAACCGTGAAAGGCGTCGACCAAGCCGTCTTTCATCATGGTGTCGACCATTTTGAAATCGCCCATTTTCACGCCACCGCGCAGATGTGCGCAGTGTGGCGCCATTGACATGGACTCCTGTCCACCCGCCACGATGATTTTTGCGTCGCCTGACAGAATTTGCTGCATACCAAGCGCCACAGAGCGCAAACCGGAACCGCAGAGTTGGTTGATTGAGAAAGCCGTCGTTTCTTGCGGGCAACCAGCAGCCATTGCCGCCTGACGGGCCGGGTTCTGCCCCTCACCTGCCGTTAACACCTGACCAAGAATGACCTCGTCCACATCGACCGCATCAACGCCTGCGCGTTCAAGAGCTGCCGCAATAACAGCAGCACCCAGCTCATGCGCTGGCACGTTGGCAAAGGCACCGTTGAAAGCCCCCACCGCTGTACGGGCAGCGCTGGCAATAACGATGGCCTTCGGATTATTTGTGGCTGTCATTCTTTCCTCCTTGAAAAATCACTGACAGAGAAAACCCAAAATGAACCCTTTTGCAAGAACTGACGCAAGGGTTGCGAGAAGACACCTTCGCTCAAAATGATAATCAGTTTCTTCGATAGGCATGCATTTTTGACCATGCGCATTGCTCAACAACCGTTAGATTAGCACCATGCAAACAAAGGAGAAAACCATGTCCCAACTAACGCTGGAAAAAGCGAACGCGATCATTGCCGGTGCTTTTGCCAAGGCCACAGAACTGCAACTGAAGCCAATTGTTGTTTCAGTCTTCGACGCTGGTGGCCATCTCAAGGCCTTTCAGCGACAGGATGGAACTTCAATTCTTCGCTTTGAGATCGCCTCTGGTAAAGCATTTGGCGCTTTGGCTGTTGGCACCGGCTCACGCTGGCTCCACAATCAGGCCAAGGATCGTCCGCATTTTCTGGAAGGTCTCTCAGGCGTATCTGGTGGGAAAATCGTCCCTGTTCCGGGCGGCGTCGTGATTAAAGATGAATCAAATGAAATCATCGGCGCCGTCGGCATTTCAGGTGACACGTCGGACAATGATGAACTCGCAGCGATTGCTGGCATCGAAGCCACCGGGTTCAACGCCGACGCTGGCTGAGTTTGTCATCTCGAGGTGACGTACACTAGAGCGCCGTGCGCCCTCTTGGGCGCACAAAGGTCGCTCTAACACTCTATATTTACGGCATAATTTTACGTTAAACTGATTCAAGTTGAAGGAATTATGCTGTAGTGGCCTCGTAATTCAAAACTCTCAAAAAGAAAACGCCGCTTCCGGAAACCGGAAACGGCGTTTTTGAAATCCATCTTTCAGCTGCAATGCAGCTTCAGACTTTATTCCTTAGCTTCGAGGACCTGACGGCCGCGATACATACCGCTCTTAAGATCGATATGATGCGGACGACGAAGTTCGCCCGAGTTCTTGTCCTCGACGTAAGTCGGGGCCTTGAGAGCGTCTGCCGAACGGCGCATGCCGCGCTTCGACGGAGACGTTTTGCGTTTTGGTACTGCCATGGATCCAGCTCCACTGATCGATAAACAAACGTCCGGCACGGCCCCGAGGAGCCTGTCACATCGGACAAAATTCCGGAAAGTCACGTGCCTATACACGCTCTTGCGGCATTTGACCAGTCGGAGTCTTATCTTTTTTCCGGTCCAGGCGTTTATCGCACACACGTCACATAAGGACCAGCTCGTGAAGCGCGACCGGCAACAATGCGCGAGATGCGCTGCATGTTTCGGGTGGGTTTAGCCGGATTGCGAAGAGCAGGATTGGGAAGCGTTACGGCAAGCAGTGCTGCTTGCTGAGGTGTGAGGCGAGATGCGGGGCGCTTGAAATAATGTTGAGCTGCAGCCTCGATTCCATAGATACCCGGCCCCCATTCGGCGATATTCAAATAAATCTCCATGATACGCCGTTTCGAAAGCACCGCATCGGCAGCAATTGCCAGAGGAAATTCAAGTCCTTTACGCATATAGGAACGCCCGTTCCAGAGAAACAGATTCTTCACCGTCTGCATGGTGATGGTAGAGGCCCCACGGCTCGGGCCACCCTCGCCCGAGTTATCAAGCACCAGACTGAGCTGATGCCAGTCCACGCCACCATGGCTGCAGAACTGTCCGTCCTCTGCCATCATGACTGAATTCACCAGAACGGGTGCCACATCGTCTATGCTAACCCACTGCCGGTCGACATCCCGTAAGAGGACATAATCCTTGACCATCAAAGTCGAAATCGGGCGCACAAAGGGAACCGAATAGATCAGGATCAGAAAAAGCGGAAGAATAGCAAGTGCCACCAAAATCTTGAGCATAAGGGCAATTCTGCCACCCCAAACGGGATCAGCCAAGTAATTGCGCCCATCTTTGCTCTTGAGAATGATTTTTGCCACTTCCACCGCCCGTTAATCCCTTTCAAGCGACATAAACTATTCCTTAACAATAATGAACCCGATTCCATAAGCCGGTGGCGGTATTCAAACACCAAATTCAACCAGTCCTTGCTACAAACTTGCCGTTTGATGACCGCTTGATGAAAAAGCCTGTGCTGATCGTTGTGCCCAGTTGACCAATTCAGCGCTTTCGTCCATCCCCTTCTGCATGGAAAACGTGTCTGTCGATTTTGCTCAATCCCTGAACCTGCGTGCGCTCGAAGTCGAGACAATGCTGGTCGGGCTTCTGGATCTTCGTTTGCGCACTGGAGAAGTGGCTCGCCCGGAGCGACTGCTTGCAGCCATGCGCCACGGCGTGCTGAACGGCGGAAAAAGGCTGCGCCCTTTCCTCGTCGTCGAGAGTGCGGCCCTGTTCGGCAAACACGGCGATGCGGTCCTGCGCGTTGCATCGGCGCTTGAATGCATTCACTGCTATTCGCTTGTCCATGATGATCTCCCGGCGATGGATGATGACGACATTCGGCGCGGCCAGCCAACCGTACACAAAGCTTATGATGAAGCTGCAGCCATACTCGCGGGCGATAGCCTGCTGACCTATGCGTTCGACATTGTGGCTTCAGACGAAACCGATCTGCCTGCCGATATTCGCATCCAGCTTGTATCGGCGCTCGCACGTGCATCCGGCGTTGGTGGCATGGCTGGCGGTCAGGCGCTTGATCTGATGGCGGAAGATAACAAGCCAGATGAAGCAGGCATTATAACCCTGCAGGCGATGAAAACCGGAGCACTGATCCGCTTTGCCTGTGAAGCGGGCGCAATCATTGCAGGCGCATCACGCGAGGACCGTGAGCGTATGGCCGAATTCGGCTCGGCAATCGGCCTTGCTTTCCAACTCGCCGACGATCTTCTCGACGTGACCGCAGATGCGGCGGCTATGGGCAAGGCAACCGGCAAAGACGCCGCCGCTGGCAAAGCCACACTCGTGGCGCTTCATGGCATTGACTGGACCCGCAAGCAGCTATCCGGCCTTGTCGCTCAGGCCGAGAGCCTACTCGAGCCTTTTGCCGACGACGCGACTATTCTCAAGCAGGCTGCCCGCTTCATCGCAGAACGCCAGAGCTAAAGCATATCGCGCTCAAATGGCGTCATTTAGCGGTCGCGAACATGCGTTAGTTAAAAGAAACTAGAGCGTATCCCGAAAAATGGGAACCAGTTTTCGGACAAGATGCGCGTCAAAAACAAAGTTTTATAACTCCTCTTCGCGCACCTTGATGATGGCAACGTCATCGACCGAGAGCGGGCGACCATCAAGTGCGCGAACTTGCAGCTGCGCGACACCTTTACCATTTGCCGTATCGACCAGCTTTGAATGCGGCTCATCAGGCGAGAAAAGATAGTTCTCTCCCCATTGCCGCAAGGCGACGACGACTGGCAACAGATCACGCCCCTTGGCTGTGAGCCTGTATTCCTGATGCGCGCCACCTTTGGGATCGGGCACTGATTCCAGAATCCCTTCACCGGTCAGTTTACGTAGCCGCTCGGCGAGTATGTTGCGCGCTATACCCAAGCTCTTCTGGAAAGCGCTGAAGCGCGTTACGCCGTCAAATGCTTCACGTACGATCAGCAGCGACCACCAATCCCCGATCACATCAAGCGCGCGCGCACTTGGGCAATAGTCACCTTTCAGGCTCTTCTTGCGAACCATGTTTACTCCATCATTGCAACTTGGTTGCAATATAAAACCAATCGAGCTAAAAGCAAAATGGTTTCATTTTAAAACCATTTATAGGAGCCAATCATGACGTCCTCCGTTGACGCAGCAGCACCGTCTGCTGTGAATGACCTCGCACGCCCTGCGCTTTCTAAAGCGACACTTTTGCTATTCGCCATCGCCAGCGGCCTAGCAGTGGCCAATGTTTATTTCGCGCATCCGCTTCTTGATGTGATGGCAGATGATATGGGGCTTAAGCGTTCGACCGCAGGCCTAATCGTCGCCGCCAGCCAGATTGGCTATGCAATCGGCCTCATTTTTTTAGTGCCTCTTGGCGATCTTTTCGACCGACGCAAGCTGATTATCGCTCATTTCCTGCTATCAGCTTTATCGCTGCTCGCCATTGGCTTCGCAGGAAGTGCGGGCATACTTCTCCTGGCAATGGCCGCGACGGGCCTTCTGGCTGTCGTTACTCAGGCGCTTGTAGCCTATGCGGCAAGTCTCGCAGATCCCGCACGGCGTGGTCATGTGGTGGGTATTGTCACAAGCGGCATCGTGCTCGGTATACTGCTGGCGCGCGCCATAGCCGGAGCGCTTACCGACATTGGCGGCTGGCGCAGCGTCTATCTCAGTTCTGCAGCACTGACCTTGCTGATCTCGCTTCTTCTATGGCGCAGCCTGCCGCAACAGCATCGCCAGGCGGCGAGCGTCTCCTACCCAACCCTTATCCTTTCACTGATAACGCTCTTCCGAGCAGAGCCAGTACTGCGCATTCGTGCAATCATCGCGATGCTGATCTTTGCGGATATCACCACGCTGCTTGCACCACTTGTCATGCCCCTGAGCGCGCCGCCATTCGAACTGAGCCATGCGCAAATCGGCTTGTTTGGTCTTGCAGGGGCTGCAGGCGCGCTTGCTGCTTCACGTGCAGGAAGCGCCGCCGACCGCGGGCACGGCCAACGTATGACTGGCGTAGCGCTTACACTCATGCTGGTTTCATGGCTGCCGATTGCTCTGCTTGGGCATTCGTTACTCTGGCTGATTATAGGCGTACTGGTAATTGATTTCGGGCTTCAGGCCGTACATGTCACCAATCAGGCAATGATCTATCGCGTGCGTCCAGACGCGCAAAATCGACTGACTGCTGCCTATATGGTTTTTTATTCCATCGGCAGCGCCAGTGGTTCGGCAATTTCAACTTGGATCTATGCCTATGCAGGCTGGAACGGCGTTTCTCTGCTTGGTGCAAGCATCAGCCTATTCACGCTCATATTCTGGGCAGCAACCCGCAAATCAATGCCGGAGGTCGCAACGCGCCCAGTATCAAACTGAAATCAGTTCTGACCAGCAGCGATCTTCCGATCAAGCCCAAAACGGTTTTCGATATATTCGGCAACCATCTTCTGGAAATCAGCGGCAATCTCAGGTCCGCGTAGCGTCGTAACCTTCTTGCCATCGACAAAGACCGGTGCGGACGGCGTTTCGCCCGTTCCGGGAAGCGAAATGCCGATATCGGCATGTTTCGATTCGCCCGGACCATTGACAATGCAGCCCATGACGGCCACCGAAAGCGATTCCACACCCGGATATTTCTCGCGCCAGACAGGCATACTGCGACGAATATCGTCCTGAATATTCTGCGCCAGTTCCTGAAACACGGTTGAGGTCGTGCGTCCGCAACCCGGACACGCGGCAACAATCGGAATGAACTGACGGAAGCCCATGGTCTGCAGCAGTTCCTGTGCCACCTGCACTTCACGCGTGCGGTCGCCGCCCGGCTCTGGCGTCAGCGAGATACGGATCGTATCGCCAATGCCCTGCTGAAGCAGAATACCCATGGCAGCAGACGATGCGACGACCCCCTTGGTACCCATGCCCGCTTCGGTGAGACCGAGATGCAGTGCATGATCGGAGCGCTGTGCAAGCATTGTGTAAACGGCGATCAGATCCTGCACTTGACTGACCTTGGCCGACAGGATGATCTTGTCGCGGCTAAGGCCGATTTCTTCTGCAAGGTTTGCCGAAATCAGCGCCGACTGAACAATGGCTTCACGCATGACTTCCTGCGCGCTCAAAGGCGCACCCTCAGCCTGATTACGATCCATCAGCGTGGTCAGCAATTCCTGATCAAGCGAACCCCAGTTAACGCCGATACGGACAGGCTTGTCGTAGCGGATTGCCATTTCGACGATATCGGCGAACTGCTTGTCCTTCTTGTCCTTGAAGCCGACATTGCCCGGATTGATGCGATATTTTGCGAGCGCTTCCGCACAGGCCGGATGATCGGCGAGTAGCTTGTGGCCGATATAATGGAAGTCTCCGACCAGCGGCACATTCATGCCGAGGCGTTCAAGACGTTCACGAATTTTTGGAACGGCAGCAGCGGATTCATCACGATCCACCGTGATGCGCACGATCTCGGAACCCGCGCGATGCAAAGCTGCAACCTGCGCTACTGTGCCATCGATATCAGCCGTATCGGTATTGGTCATCGACTGGACAACAACAGGTTCGCTGCCGCCAACGATAACTCCGCCAACGCTCACGCCAACGGATTGGCGACGGGGAAATGGATGCGAAAAATAGCTGACGGTCTCGGAAGACATTGTGCTCTGTTCTTTTGTCCTGCCGCAATTGCCGATGGAAACCATATTTCACGCATCGGGAACTGCTCTTGGTACGGGCCTGCTTTCAGGTGGCGTAGCAAGGCGCAATTGTCAACGCCTGACCGCCTCGCTTTGTTGTTATATAATCACTTGCCGACGCCTTGTCGCCTCCTCATTATACGAAGAATTCAAAGTGCATCCCGAAAAGTGCAAAGCGGTTTTCGGAAGAGTTGCGCGTCAAATGGGAGGAATTTAAACATGCCAAATGCGAATGCCCGCAAAACCGCGATTATCACCGGTTCCAATTCAGGCATCGGGCTTGGCATTGCCCACGCGCTTGCGGGCTCCGGGCACAATGTTGTGATCAACTCGTTCACGGACCGCAGCGAAGACCACGATTTAGCAAGAACAATCGCCGCAGAACATGGCGTAAGCGTGATCTATGTCAGCGCCGATATGTCCAAAGCTGACGACAGCCGCACGCTGATTGACAAGAGCGTGGAAGCCTTGGGCAGTGCCGATATCCTCGTCAACAATGCCGGCATCCAGCATGTGGCACCGGTCGAAGAGTTTCCGACCGAGCAATGGGACCGGATCATTGCGATCAACCTGACCTCGGCGTTCCACACGTCAGCGGCTGCAATTCCTCATATGAAGAAAGCTGGCTGGGGCCGGATCATCAACATCGCATCGGCCCATGGACTTGTCGCCTCGCCATTCAAGTCGGCCTATGTGGCAGCAAAGCACGGTATTGTCGGCTTCACAAAAACGCTGGCACTTGAGCTTGCCCTTGACAGAATCACGGCCAATTCCATCTGCCCCGGCTATGTGCTGACCCCGCTTGTCGAAGCGCAAATCCCCGATCAGATGAAAGCCCATAACATGGATCGGGAAACAGTAATCCGCGAAGTCATGCTGGATAAACAGCCGACGAAGGAATTTGTGACCACCGCCCAGATCGGCGCGCTTGCAGCCTTCCTTGCAACGGACGCAGCAGCACAGATCAACGGTGCCGCCCTGCCAGTCGAGGGCGGCTGGACCGCTGAATAACATCGAGCGATAACCGCTCGATGCATTTTTTCCATCGCATTATCCTGCGTAAAACCGCTTCGCACTTTTGTGGGAAATGCTTTTAGTGTGAACTATCCGCATACTTCGCCAGTCCTGAAAACGCGAGAACGACCAGCAACAGAACAGGCAGTGCCAAAAACACAATACTGAAACCGCTATGCTTGGCGACAAAGCCGATCAGCGAAGGCGCAACCAGCATACCGGAATAGCCCATGGTGGTGGCAATCGACAGGCCAACACTTGGATTGATGCCCGGCAGATTGCCGCCAATCGAGAAGGCTATCGGCACCATGTTGGAAATGCCGATACCGCAAATGGCAAAGCCAAAGATCACCGCGTAAGGATGGCTCGACAGTCCGACGATCACCATGCCGACAATCGCAATCGAAGTGCAGAAGCGTAGCGTGTTGATCGCGCCGAAACGGTCGCGGACGATATCGCCTGCAAAGCGCATGATCGCCATGGTCATGGAGAAAGCTGCGAAGCCAAAACCAGCGACCGTCACTGACGCACCCATTTCATCGCGCAGATAATATGCGCCCCAATCAAGTATCGCGCCCTCCGGGATCATCGAGAACAAAGCGATAATGCCGACCAGCCATGGCAGCGCATTGCGTGGCAGCACCAGCTTCTGCTTCTCGCCGCTTGGATGATGAAACTTGTCCGCGACAATCGAAGACCATGCAAAAATCAGCAATCCTGCTGCCACAACGGTCGCAATCAGCGCATGAATAGTCGAGCCGACATGCGCGATGAGAAAGCCGCCCGTTGCTGCCCCAATCAGACCACCAAGACTCCAGAATGCATGGCAGGACGACATGATGGCCCGGCGCATGTTCTTCTCAACGGCGACTGCATTGGCGTTCATTGCGACATCCATCGCACCGATCATGCCGCCAAAATAGAACATGACAATCACAGCTGTGACGATATTCGGCACAAGCGCAATAATCAGCAAAGCGGGGATAAGTCCGATTGCAAATAGCTTGACGACCGCGCCCGAACCGCGATGCGCAGACAGTGCACCGGCCACCGGCATCATCGACAGAGAGCCAACACCGAAGACGAGAATCATCAATCCCATACCACTGGTATCGAGCCCGAGACGCCCTGCAAACTCGGGAATTTTCGGTGCCCAGCCGCCAAAGATATAGCCATTCATCAAAAAGAGCAGCGCCACAGCGATACGCTCTCTGGTCACGATAGGCGCACGGTCATTCAGCACATCATTTCGTCCGGCAGTCTGTTCCATTTGGTCCTCAGTTACGGCCCTGTGCCGCGCATACTATGTTCAGGCCTAACGCCGTATAAGGCGCAAGCACATCTTCATCCACATCGTCTTCGACAACCATGACACTCACATCATCAAGTGAGACGACATCGTGAGCAGCAACCGTACCAAGCTTTTCTGTCGTGATAGCGAGGGCAACTTTACGGCTGCGACCTGCAATCACCCGCTTGAATTCTGCATCTTCGAGATGAAGCGCCGTTACACCTATTTCTGCAGCGATACCGCAGGCACCCAGCACGCAAAGATCAGGCCGCACCAGTTCTGCATCGCGCAGAGCACGGGCGCCAACAGCTGCACTGACGCGGCGATCGATAGGACCGCCTATCATGACCACATCAATGTTTTCTGATTGCAGAAGGATAGCAGCGATGGACGGCGTGTTGGTGACAATAGTCAGCGGATCGCCGCGATCCACCAGCAAACGGGCGAGGGCAAGGTTGGCTGACGACGAATCCAGAAACACTGTTGTATCCGGTTCGATCAATCCGGCCAAAGCCGTAGCAAGCGCTGCTTTCGCCTCTGGCCTTTCGCCATCGCGCTCAACAAGCGGCGCGTAAGAAGGTGCTGCCTTCAGTGCACCACCATAAACACGCTTGCAAAGACCTGCAGCCGCCATCTCGCGCAGATCGCGGCGGATCGTGTCTTCCGATACGCCAAAAGACTCAGCCAACTCACTCGCCAGCACACGCCCTGACTGGTCGAGCAGCGCCTGAATGTGCGCCTGTCTTTCATGCAATAAAAGCTCGGTCATAATCGCCTTCCTATTAACATGCATAAACACGCATGAATCGGTACAAACGTGCATACCAGATTTTTGTGATGACGCAAACCAAAACCAAAACGCCGCGCCCTTTGCAGGACGCGGCGTTGTTCGATCAGTAAAATAAGCGAGCTTAGTCGTTATAAACGATGAGCAAATCCTTCGCATCAATCTGCTCACCGGGGCGGACCAGAACTTCGGCAATTGCACCATCGCGTTCGGCACGAAGAGCCGTTTCCATCTTCATGGCTTCAATAGAAAGCAGCACATCGCCTGCCTTCACACTCTGCCCTTGCGAGACAGCAACAGTAGACACAACACCCGGCATCGGCGCGCCGACCTGTTTGTCATTGCCCAGTTCTGCCTTGCGCTTGACGCCACCTGACGCACCCTTGGCGCGGTTTGGCACCTTTACGCGGCGCGGCTGACCATTGAGCTCGAAGAACACAGTCACCATGCCCTTCTCATCCGTCTCGCTCATCGCCTGATTGACGATAACAAGCGTCTTGCCGCGCTCCAGATCAACGAAAACTTCTTCTTCTGGCTTCAGGCCATAGAAGTAAACCGGCGTTGGCAGAACACTGGTCGGGCCATAATTTTCCTGTGCCGCAGCATAGTCCGTGAAGACCTTTGGGTACATCAGCGCGGAAGCAAATTCCTGATCGCTGATTTCACGGCCAACAGTCTCTTCAACCGACTTGCGTTCTGCATCAAGATCCGCAGCCGGAAGCAGCGAGCCCGGGCGCACAGTGAACGGCTTTTCGTCTTTCAGGATCTTCTTCTGAAGTGCCTTTGGCCAACCCGAAGGCGGCTGACCGAGATCACCGCGCATCATCGAAACAACCGAATCCGGGAAAGCAATGTCCTTGTCCGGGTTTTCGACATCTGCCGTGGTCAAGTCCTGAGAGACCATCATCAGCGCCATGTCTCCCACCACCTTGGAGGATGGTGTGACCTTGACGATATCGCCAAACATGCGGTTCACATTGGCGTAGGCCTGGGCCACTTCATGCCAGCGGGTTTCAAGGCCAAGCGAACGCGCCTGTTCTTTGAGGTTGGTGAACTGACCACCCGGCATTTCATGAAGATAAACTTCCGAAGCAGGTCCCTTGAGATCACTTTCAAAGGCCGCATACTGATTGCGCACTGCTTCCCAATAGAATGAAATGCGGCGGATCGTTTCCGTATCAAGACCCGGATCGCGCTCCGTTCCATGCAGTGCTTCAACAATTGATCCCAAGCACGGCTGTGAGGTATTGCCGGAGAAGGCATCCATCGCCGCATCGACGGCATCGACACCTGCATCAACCGCTGCAAGCACCGTTGCCGCTGAAATACCCGACGTATCATGGGTGTGGAAATGGATCGGCAGATCGGTTTCTTCACGCAGCGCCTTGAAAAGCACACGTGCAGCCGCAGGCTTCAACAACCCCGCCATATCCTTCAGCGCAATGATATGCGCGCCGGCCTTTTCAACCTGCTTGGCCAGATCGACGTAATATTTAAGGTCGTATTTGGCGCGGTCCGGATTGAGAATATCGCCTGTATAGCAGATGGCTGCTTCGCAGAGCTTATCCTCTTCCAGAATAGCATCCATCGACACGCGCATGTTTTCAACCCAGTTGAGGCTGTCGAACACGCGGAAGATATCCATGCCGCCACGTGCAGCTTCACGCACGAAGTACTTCACCACATTGTCCGGGTAAGACTTGTAGCCAACGCCATTGGCGCCGCGCAGCAGCATTTGCAGCAAGATATTCGGTGCACCTTCGCGCACCATTGCCAGACGTTCCCATGGGTCTTCCGTTAGGAAGCGCATGGACACATCAAAGGTTGCCCCGCCCCAGCATTCCAGCGAGAACAGGTTCGGCAGCGCCTGTGCATAGGCATTTGCCACACGCGCAATGTCATAGGTACGCACGCGGGTAGCCAGCAAAGACTGATGGCCATCACGCATCGTCGTGTCGGTCATGAGAACGCGCTTTTCATTACGCATCCATTCGGCAAACTTTTTCGGCCCAAGCTTGTCGAGCAACTGCTTGGTGCCATCCACTACCGGACGATCACCAAACCACGGCAATACCGGCGTTGCGGCATCTTTCGACGGCTCGGCGCGACCCTTGGTTTCCGGGTGACCATTGACGGTCACATCAGCCACATAGGTCAAAAGCTTGGTCGCACGATCCTGACGCTTCATATGGGTGAAAAGTTCAGGCGTCGTGTCGATAAAGCGCGTTGTATAGTCATTCGCCAGGAAGCTTGGGTGATTGATAATCGCTTCCACGAAAGTAAGGTTCGTCGCAACGCCGCGAATGCGGAACTCGCGCAGCGCGCGATCCATACGGCGGATCGCTTCAAGCGGTGTCGAACCAGAAGCTGTCACCTTCACCAGCAGCGGATCATAATAGCGGGTAATGACCGCACCCGAATAAGCCGTGCCGCCGTCAAGGCGAATGCCGAAACCCGATGCCGAGCGATAGGCCTGAATGCGACCATAGTCAGGAATGAAGTTGTGCTCAGGGTCTTCAGTCGTAATACGGCACTGCAGCGCATGACCGTTGAGACGAATATCTTTCTGCTCAGGCACACCCGATTCTGGCGTACCAATGGCAAAACCTTCCAGAATATGGATCTGCGCCTTGACGATATCGATGCCCGTCACTTCTTCCGTAACGGTATGCTCGACCTGAATACGCGGGTTCACTTCGATGAAGTAGAACTTGCCCGTATCGGCATCCATCAGGAATTCGACCGTGCCAGCACCGATGTAATCGGTTGCGTGCGCAATCTTGAGCGCATGTCCGGCCAGTTCCTGACGCTGCGCATCATTGAGATAAGGCGCAGGCGCACGCTCCACCACTTTCTGATTACGGCGCTGGATCGAACAATCACGCTCATAAAGATGAACCGCATTGCCATGCGTATCACCCAAAATCTGCACTTCGACGTGACGCGCACGTTCGACGAGCTTTTCGAGATAGACTTCATCCTTGCCGAACGCTGCCTTGGCTTCGCGCTTGGCTTCCGTCACTTCACGCGCCAGATCTTCCTCGGCACGGATCGCACGCATACCGCGACCACCACCGCCCCATGACGCTTTCAGCATCAAAGGATAACCGATCTTGGCCGCAAGCTTCTTTACTTCTGCTATATCGTCTGGCAGCGGATCAGTTGCAGGTACAACCGGAACGCCAATCTCGATCGCGAGATTGCGCGCGGCCACCTTGTTGCCAAGACGACGCATGGTTTCAGGCTTCGGGCCAATGAAGATAATACCGTTTTCAGCACAAGCATCGGCAAACTCAGGGCTTTCCGACAACAAGCCATAGCCCGGATGAATGGCATCCGCGCCCGAAATCTTGGCTACGCGGATCACTTCATCAATCGACAGATAGCTTTCGATTGGCCCAAGATCGCGCTCCAGATGCGGTCCGCGACCGACCTGATAGCTCTCATCCGCTTTAAAACGATGCAGCGAAAGTTTGTCTTCCTCAGCCCATATCGCAACCGTTTTTATGCCAAGCTCGTTGGCTGCACGGAACACGCGGATGGCAATCTCTGAACGATTGGCGACCAGTATTTTACGTATGGACAAGGCAGGTCTCCCAGGCTGCAATGAAAAATGTGCCTTTGCTTAACCCGCAAAATGGGCCAGCGCAAACAAACTGTGCAATCAGGAGATAAAAACAAAATGCCCGACCAAAAGTCGGGCAATCTGCTGAAATTTGAAGCAAAATATGCTAATATATGAGGCAATCTGCACAATGTTACTGAATAAATAATACATTCAGCAAGCTGAACACTGCTCAGCACCCCATTGGCAGTTGAGTCTGCCTCAATCAGCCTTATTTCTTCTGGAAGTAATTATACTTGCCGTCATCTCCCTTGCGCCACTCAAACATGACATAAGGAGAAAGGCTTGGATCACCCTTTGCATCATAGGATACATCGCCCAGCACGGTCTTGAACGGACCTTTGCTCTTCATGGCTTCGGCAACTGACTGCGGGTCATTGTTTCCGGCCGCATTGGCCGCATCCACCAGCGATTGAACACCCGCATATGCATAGAAGGTGTAGGCCTCAGGCTCAAACCCCTTGTCGCGGAACGCCTTGATCAGATCGGCATTCGCTGCGTCGTCACGCGGATCTGGACCAAATGTGTTCAGAACACCCGACACTGCATCACCAGCGATAGAGGCCAGTTCGTTCGACACGATGCCATCACCCGAAATGAACTGAGCCTTCAGGCCCTGATCGGCCATCTGGCGGATAATCAGGCCTGCTTCCGGATGCATGCCGCCCCAATAAACGGCAGTGATGCCTGAGGCCTTCATCTTGGAGATCAGAGCCGAGAAATCCTTGTCACCCTGATTGATGCCTTCGTAGAGCGTCTCTTCCTTGCCATTGGCATTAAGTGACTTCTTCGTTTCATCGGCAAGACCCTGACCATAAGGCGTCTTGTCGTGCAGAATTGCGACTTTGCCGTCCTTGTAATTGTCGGCAATGTACTTGCCCGCAACGATGCCCTGCTGGTCGTCGCGACGGCAGGTGCGGAAAGTGTTCCACAATTCCCGCTCGGTGAAGGTCGGATTGGTGGTGCCTGGCGCAATCATCAGTACGCCGTTTTCAGCATAAATATCCGATGTCGGAATGCTGACACCAGAATTAAAATGACCAATTACGAATTGCACGCCATCGCCGACGAACTTATTTGCAACCGAAATACCCTGACGTGGGTCGGCAGCATCGTCGCCATAAACGATGGTGATCTGCTCTCCATTCATGCCGCCCTTAGCATTTGCTTCTGCGACAGCCGCTTCAACGCCACGCTTGATCTGGTCGCCGTAGGCAGCCTGACCGCCGGTCAAGGGCGCACCAACGCCCAGCTGCACATCAGCGAAAGACGCTCCGCCCATCGCAACAAGAGCAGAAAAGCACACGCCACAGAATAAGGACTTCTTCATTTCAATTACTCCCATTAGAGCGCCCCCGAAAACAGTGAAACGGCTTTCGGAAAAGATGCGCGTAAACTCAAAATGTCAGAGCGTTGCGCTGTCTTAATCAGATCGCGACATGCCCTCACCCCTCCTCCAGGGAACAAATTGCTCACCGTGATTTACACCGAACAATATCGTTGTTATAGGTAGAATGGCTTATGTTGCGCTTGTCTACCCACATTATTATCTAATTATGATGCTTTTTTCGCATGACTTCATGCGAGTATAGATTTTATGAAATAAAAATGCCCGGCACATGTCCGGGCATTCTTTAGCTTAACGCAACAATTCTGAATGAATATTACTGCTGGATGTAATTATATTTCCCGTCAGCACCCTTTTCCCACTTATACATTACGTAACCTGGGAGTTTGGGATCACCCTTCTCATCATAAGCAAGATCGCCCAGAACGGTTGGGAATGGACCCTTTTCTCGCAGAGCCTTGGCAATTTCCTGTGGGTCATTGCTGCCAGCAGCCTTAGCTGCGCCTGCCAGAGATTGCACCGCTGCATAGGAGTAGAGCGTATAGGCTTCTGGTTCAAAGCCAGCATCGCGGAACTTCTTGACGAGTTCAGCATTGGCTGGGGCGTTACGTGGGTCCGGACCAAACGTGTTCAGCGTACCTTCAACAGCAGGACCTGCGATCGAAGCCAGTTCGTTCGACACGATACCGTCGCCCGAGATGAACTGGGCTTTCAGACCCTGATCAGCGAGCTGGCGGATGATGAGACCAGCTTCTGGGTGGAGACCACCCCAGTAAACAACCGTCACACCAGCCTGCTTCATCTTGGCGATAAGAGCGGAGAAGTCTTTTTCACCGACGTTTACGCCTTCATAAAGTGCTTCTTTTGCGCCAAGTTCGTTAAGCTTCTTCTTGGTTTCGTCGGCAAGACCCTGACCATAAGGTGTCTTGTCATGGATCACAGCAATCTTGGCATCTTTGAAGTTGTCGAAGATATACTGACCGGCAACGATGCCCTGCTGATCGTCACGGCCGCAGGTACGGAACGTGTTCCACAGACCGCGTTCTGTATAGACCGGGTTGGTTGCTGCCGGTGAAATTTCGAGAATGCCGTTTTCAGCATAGACTTCAGATGCCGGAATCGAAACACCGGAGTTGAAGTGGCCGATAACGTATTTTACGCCGTCAGCAGCGAACTTGTTGGCAACCGAAATGCCCTGCTTCGGATCCGAAACGTCATCACCGAGCGAGATCGCGATCTTTTCGCCATTGATGCCGCCGGCATCGTTGATTTCCTTGACTGCCGCTTCAGCACCCTTTTGAATCTGAGCACCATAAACAGCATTTGGACCGGTCAGCGGTGCGCCGATGCCCAACAGTACATCTGCCCAAGCCGAGCCACTGAAAGCCATCACCGCTGCAAGAGCAACGCCTGAGAAAAGCGATTTCTTCATTACTTGAACTCCCGATTATAGTTACCCCGAAACGATGTTTTTGCATCGCCTTATTATCTTGCTGATTAGCCAGCAATATCTACGCTGAACCTGTTTTTCAGCGTGATCTTTTTAAAAAAGCTCCGCCGCGTAACGGCGAAGCTTTGAATTATTTTGCCTTCCAGCTGAGAGGCGAAGCTTTTTCATAAAGCCAGTTATACTGGCGCACCATTTGCTTGGTGCGGGTATAACGAAACCCGACCGTGCCGATGATCATCAGCACAATCACATCAACCAGATAATAGTGCAGCGAAAGCAGCGTGCCTTCAAACAAGGCATAATGGATGAACCGGACCGCTGCACCCAAAGGGATGAGATAGAGCAGCAGCTGCGGATAAGTCCGCCAGGTCTGCGCACAGGCACGACCGGTCATCCAGGCCGCCCAACCGCCCAGAAGACAGGTGATGAGAAAAAACAACCAGAATGACGGTTCTTCGTAGAGAATTCCCTGCATGATTTTTCTCCTTAATGCCTTCCGCCTTCGAGATAGGCAGCACGCACTTCCGGGTCAGCCAGCAGTTCGCGGCCCGCGCCGCTCATCGTGATTGATCCATTGACCATAACATAGCCGCGATCCGCGAGCTTCAGCGCACCAAAGGCATTCTGTTCGACGAGAAACACGGTCAAGCCCTGCGTACGGTTCAACTCCTTGATCGCCTCAAAGATCTGCTTGACGATCAGTGGAGCAAGGCCCAGCGACGGTTCATCAAGAAGCAGAAGCTTCGGACGCGCCATCAGTGCACGCGCAATTGCCAGCATCTGCTGCTCGCCACCTGAAAGAGTCCCGCCACGCTGTGTGATACGCTCTTTCAGACGCGGAAATAGATCGAACATCAGCGCAACATCTTCTTCGAAATATTGCTGGTGATCGAGGCTGGCGCCCATCTGAAGGTTTTCAAGAACAGTCATGCGCGGGAAGATACGGCGACCTTCCGGCGACTGCGCGATCCGGAGCTTTGCGATCTCATGTGGCGGCATCGACGTGATGTCTTTGCCTCCGAAAAGAATACGGCCTGTGCGCGCACGCGGGGAACCGAAGATGGTCATCATCAGCGTGGACTTGCCAGCACCGTTGGCGCCAATAAGCGCTACGATTTCACCTTCGTTGACAGTCAGGTCGATACCCTTGAGCGCACGGATGTTGCCGTAATAGGTCTCGACCTTTTCGACGGCCAGAAGCGGTTGCTTTATTTGCATGGTTTCAGCCGTCATTATTCAGCTCCCTTCTTGGGCTTTGCCGGAGCTTTGGCGCTCTTTGTGCCTTTAGGGGTTCTGGCTACCTTTGCGGGAGCAGTCTTATGGCTCGTTGGAACATCACCGGCTTCAACACGCGCTGAAAACTCGGTTGCCTGACCAGAACCAAGCTCGGTTGCCTGCCCCACCCAGTCTTCGCGGGAAATGCGACCGTCGAACTCGAGATAGGTTTCAGCCTGAACGATGTCGGCTTCAGTCCAGGCAGCAATCTGATCGAAATGATAGATGCCGTGCTCGTTGAGCTTCTTCTCGTTGACTGCACCGATGCCCTTGATGAGCGTCAGATTGTCAGGCTTCCCGTCACGCGCGGCTGCCAATCCGCCTGCAAAACGAACAGCTTCCTCAGCTTTTTCTTCCTCAATTGCCTCTACAGCAAGCTGAGTTGCGATAAAGTCTGCAGGATCGCCGGTACCCGGCTTGTCAGCTTCTTCGATCAGCTCGGCAATCTCATCATCATCGACACCAAGATAAGCTGCAATAACGCGTGGATCGTTACGCACTTTTTCCGGCGAACCGTCAGAAATCTTTGTGCCATATTCAAGTACGATCACGTGATCGGAAATTTCCATAACCACCGACATATCGTGTTCGATCAACAGGATCGACGTACCCGTTTCCTTACGGATATCGAGCAGCAGCTTGTTGAGTTCAGCTGATTCTCGCGGATTAAGACCAGCCGCAGGCTCATCAAGGCATAAGATTTCGGGTTCGGTGCACATGGCACGGGCGATTTCCAAGCGACGCTGATCGCCGTAAGGCAGATCACCGGCCGGATCGTCCGCACGATCAATGAGGTTGATCTTTTCGAGCCAGTAACGGGCTTTTTCAACCGCTTGCTTGGCAGCCTTCTTGTAGCCCGGCAGCCCAAGAAGTCCGAGGATCGTATAGCCCGAGGAGCGCATCAGCGTGTTGTGCTGTGCGACAAGGAGATTTTCCAGAACTGTCAGACCTGAGAACAGGCGGATGTTCTGGAATGTACGGGCGACACGTGCCACTTGCGTGATCTTGAAATCAGGCAAGCGTTCTAGAAGGAACTTCTCGCCGGTATTACGGTTCATCGTCAGCATACCGCCGGTCGGCTTGTAGAAGCCGGTGATGCAGTTGAAGACAGTCGTCTTGCCCGCACCGTTCGGACCGATGATCGCCGTGATGTCCCCGCGCTTCACATCGAAGCTCAGATCATTGATTGCGACGAGACCGCCAAAGCGCATCGACAGATGCTCAACTGTAAGAATGGTGTCTTTCGAACCATTGCCAGCCATATTTTTTGTCTCCGCCATCAGCCATGCCCTTCCTTGGTAAAGGCACCCGACACCATCTTCTTCTCGTTAAGGAACGCGCTTGGTTCTCGGCTTCCGACAAATCCGCGTGGTTTCCAGACCATGACAACCACCATGGCAAGGCCGAAGATCAGCATGCGGTAGAGTTCAGGCGTGAAATTTGGACCGAAGATGGCCTTAAGGAAGCCCATCTCGCGCAGGATTTCCGTGCCACCGA
The DNA here is from genome assembly GCF_002278035.1 of Ochrobactrum quorumnocens. Lineage (NCBI taxonomy): Bacteria > Pseudomonadati > Pseudomonadota > Alphaproteobacteria > Hyphomicrobiales > Brucellaceae > Ochrobactrum > Ochrobactrum quorumnocens. The sequence goes on from NZ_CP022604.1 coordinate 2,047,000, forward strand.
TCATCGCAATCGCAGCAATGGCGATACCGACAAGCGACCCCATGCCACCCAGAACGACGATGGCGAGAATGACAGCGGACTCAAGGAACACGAATGATTCAGGGCTTACGAAGCCCTGACGGGCAGCAAAGAAGGAACCGGCGAAACCACCGAACATCGCACCCGTCGCAAAGGCGGTGAGTTTGGTCGTGGTGGTGTTGATCCCGAGCGAACGGCAAGCGATTTCATCTTCACGCAGTGCTTCCCATGCACGACCCACAGGCATGCGGCGAAGACGGATCGTGACCAGAGCTGTGATCAGGGCGAGAATGAGGATCACATAGTAAAGGAAGAACTTGTAGTGGGCGGCCGAGAAGGTCAGACCGAAATATGCTGCGAAGCCATCCTTGCTGGCATTGAAAGGCAGACCAAAAAAGGTTGCCTTGGCAATGCCGGAAATACCGAACGTTCCTTTGGTCAGATCCGTCCAGTTTATCAACACAAGCCGGATGATTTCACCGAATGCCAGCGTCACGATAGCCAGATAGTCTCCGCGCAGACGCAAGACCGGGAAACCGAGGATAACGCCCCATGTTGCAGCCAGAATGCCTGCAATCGGCAACAGCATCCAGAAGGACAGGCCGAAATAAGAAGAAAGCAGCGCGTAGGAATAAGCACCCACCGCGTAAAAAGCGACGTACCCCAGATCAAGTAGGCCAGCGAGGCCAACCACGATATTCAAGCCCCATGCTAGCATCACATAGATAAGGATCTGAACGCCAAAGTTATCGACCCACTTAAGCGATCCCTGCCAACCAAGCATGCCGACGATCAGGATCGGGTAAACGAAGAGAAACACGACGCCGAACTGCGAAAAATGCCTGCGGAAGAAAGACGGGCTTCCGGCTGCAACCGTCGGGCGGCTCGCTTTCGCAAACTTTCGTGCTTCAAGCCAGGGCTGCAGGAAGGCGATAAAGCCAAAGCGCCCGAAAGCAGCCATCGCAACGAGGATCGCGAGCGCTCCCCAACGCTGCTGCAGCACCAGCTCATTGTTGATATTCTGTTCGGTTTTAAAACCGACGATCAGAATGAAAAGCCCCAATGCCACAAGACCGGCAATGAACCCTTCACGAATAGCCCGGGCAAAAAGGGAATCCGGGCGTGAACCTGTTTGTACGGCCATGATTACACCTTTTCGACTTCAGGACGGCCAAGAATGCCGGACGGCATGAAGATGAGAACGATTGCGAGGATCGAGAACGCAGCAACATCCTTGTAATCGATCGAGAAATAAGCCGACCACAATGCCTCAATGAGACCGATCAGCAGACCACCGACAACAGCACCCGGCAGTGAGCCAATCCCACCCAGAACAGCAGCAGTGAACGCCTTGACGCCGGGGATGAACCCGTCAGCAAACGAAATCACGCCGTAGAAGGAGAGATAAAGCGTACCGGCGACAGCAGCCAACATCGCACCCATAACGAAGGTCAGCGAAATCACGCGGTCGACATTGATGCCGAGAAGTGCCGCCATCTTACGATCTTGTTCACAGGCACGCTGCGCACGCCCAAGCGATGTACGGTTGACGATATACCAGAAGATCGTCAGCAGAACCGCCGTCACCACAATGACCACAATCTGCTTAAGCGAGATCGTCACATCGGTTCCAAAGATACTGTAGGAGCCGTTGAGCAACTGTGGCACCGGCTTGTTGCGCGGTCCCTGCGTCACTTGAACGAAGTTGGACAATGCAATGGACATACCGATTGCTGTAATCAACGGCGCCAAGCGAAACGACCCACGCAGAGGCCGGTAGGCCGCCCGTTCGATCGTCCAACTCCAGAGCCCCGTCAGCACCATTGCGACAACCATCATAAGAAGCAGCATGAGCGCGATCGGCAGCGCTCCTATGAATGTTGTGATGATTAGAAAAACAATCAGCGCCATAAAGGCGCCGAGCATAAAGACATCGCCATGCGCAAAGTTGATCATGCCGATAATGCCGTAGACCATCGTATAGCCGATGGCGATCAGGCCATAGATCGACCCGAGCGCGAGCCCGTTGATCACCTGCTGGAAGAAATATTCCATCTAGAAGCCACCCATTTTACTCTACCCGGTTTTATTGCCGCATCATTATTTCGTGCGACTTCATTTTTTCCCGGATAATTACACCTAACGGCTGTATAAAGGAATGCAAGCCCCTTTTGTCTCAGACAAAAGACTAATGACTTCCTTCCTCCACAAACTAGTTATGTCCCCTAAGAAGGGCCCTGTATATATTTTTTTCTCCTACCCAGAGCCGTTTATTCCATAGTTTCCCCACTGCGTCACAGACAAAAAATAGGGAGTTTCCCCCTATTTTTGCCTACCGTACCGGTTTTACGCAACAGTAAATCCGTGCGCAAACGGATCGCGGTCATCAATGAAGATGGTATTGTAGCCTGTCATGCGTGCCCAACCAGCAATGGACGGGATGATTCCGCTGCCTCCAGCCACTTCCACAGCACGCTCCACCCGACCGTGAAACAGCGATCCAATGATGGATTCATGCACGAAATCATCACCTGGTTTCAGCTTTCCTTTGGCCGCAAGCTGCGCCATTCGGGCCGAAGTGCCGGTGCCGCAAGGCGAACGATCAATCGCTTTGTCACCATAGAAAACTGCGTTGCGTGCGTGAGCTTCAGGGTGCGTCGGCTTTCCCGTCCAGAGAATATGTGTCAGACGATTGATGTCCAGCAGCTCAGGGTGCTGGAAATTATATTTCTCGTTCAAACGCTCGCGCAGCACCGGGCTCCAGGCAATGAACTGCAACGCGGAATAATCTTGCATGTCCGTGTAATTTTCTTGCGGCTCAACAATTGCGTAGAAGTTTCCGCCATATGCGACATCTACTTTGAGAGGCCCCAGATCGGGGCATTCCACTTCCAGCCCTTCCGCATAAAGGAAGGCCGGAACATTGGTGAGACGGACGCGGTCCACATATTGACCGTTCTGCTTATATTCAATGGACACAAGCCCCGCAGGCGTATCTAGATTGAGCTTTCCTGGCGTCTTGGGCGTCACAAGCCCCTGCTCGATCGCCATGGTCACGGTGCCGATGGTACCATGGCCACACATCGGCAAGCAGCCCGACGTTTCAATAAACAACACTGCCACATCGCAATCCGGACGTGTCGGTGGATAGAGGATGGAGCCAGACATCATGTCATGTCCGCGTGGCTCGAACATGAGACCAGTGCGGATCCAATCATACTCGCGCAAGAAATGTGCGCGCTTTTCCATCATGTTGGAACCTTCAAGGTTCGGGCCACCGCCAGCCACCAGACGTACTGGGTTACCGCATGTGTGTCCGTCGATGCAAAAGAAAGAATGTCTTGCCATGGTGGTCAGTTCCGAAAACGTTGTGGCTTGAATGGTTCAATATTGATGACAGGCGCAAAACCTGTGATGAGATCACAGATAATTCTCCCTGTCGCTGCCGATTGTGTGAGACCCAGATGACCATGGCCGAAACCATAGTAAATATTGCCACCTGAGGATGCGCGGCCGATAACTGGCATGGAATCGGGCAGCGAAGGACGATAGCCCATCCACTGCCGCCCGCCCTCTGTCTTCAGTCCCGGCAAAAACATCGAGGCTTTTTTCAGCATCGCAGCTGAGCGCGCAAAGTTTGGCGGCAATTGAAGGCCTCCAAATTCGACAGCACCACCCACGCGCAAACCCGTTGCCATTGGCGTGATGACGAAGCCATGACCGGGAAAAGTCAGCTGCCGCTTCACATCGAAACTGCCAACCGGCAGTGTCGTATTATAGCCGCGCTCCGTATCGAGAGGCACCGCATCGCCAAACCCTTGGGCGATATCCTTCGACCACGCACCCGCCATAAGCACAAGGTGCGATGCGTTGATTTCCGTACCATCATCAAGGCGAACAGCCGCACCATCATTGCGCTTTTGTGCATTTACCACCTTCGCCTGCAGGAAGCGCGCACCTTTACTCTCCGCATAGGCCCAGATGGCCTGACCGAACAGTTTTGGATCGCTGACATTCTTCCAGCCGGGAACAAAGGTGCCAGCCACAAATCGCGCATCAAGACCCGGCTGCAATTCCTTCAATCGGCTCGCGCGCACATGTTCATAAGCAATACCGGCCTTCTCACGCACATCCCATCCGGGTTGCGACGCAGCAAGCTCTGTTTCGCTTTCATAAAGTTCAAGATTTCCGTCTTCTCGCAGACAATCGCGCAGACCAGCACGATCAATCAGCCCGAGCATCTCGCTCTCGGCAAGGCGCATCATATTGCCCTGAGCGACTGTCGTCTTTTCAAGTGCTTCCACACTGCTCGCACGCCAGAAACGGTAAAGCCAAGGGATCATTTTCGGGAAGTAGGAAGGCCGGATCGAAAACGGCCCAAGAGGATCCATCAGCCAACCGGGAACCTTGCGCATGACGCCTTTGGATGCCATTGGTAGAATATCGGAAAATGCAAGGGCGGCGGCATTGCCGGAACTTGTTTCCTCGCAGATGCCGCTGCGGTCGATCACAAGAACATCGCGACCTTTTTCGGCCAGTAATGCAGCGGTGGCCACACCCACGATCCCACCTCCAACGATGACGATGTCGTGTTGCCCCTTTGGATCAGAATTCATAAATGCACGGCTCCCGACCGGTCTGCTAATATTCGCCTCAGCTTACAACTCTGATCTATTTTCGCGCATTTCGCACCGGTTCTGTCCATCCATTTTTTGGAATGACACCATGCCAAAAGCTCGCTATCGATGATAATCGCTCAGTATCGGTATTCTTGCTATTTTTGCGACGGCATAGCGCTCTTCATTGATATATCACAGATATATCTGTAAGGTTCAAACCTGTCAATTGCTATCATTATAAGGCTTAGATCTGCATGGAACATGCAAGCATCCACGACAAGACAGCGAAAAATACCGCGACTCTTATTGATAGCTGGGGCAGCGAGAGCCTCGCAGAACAGGCCTATCGCGTTCTGGAGCGCTCGATTGTGACGCTTGAGCTGGAACCTGGTGCTATCGTCAACGAACGATCCTTGATCGAGTTAACCGGAATGGGCCGAACCCCTATTCGCGAAGCGATCCAGCGTTTGGCTTGGGAAGGACTGGTTGAGGTGCGTCCGCGTTCTGGCATTGCTATCGCGCAAATTGATCCCACGGACTTCACCAAGGTTCTGGATGCGCGCGAAGGTGTCGAGCGGGTACTAGCGCGTGATGCTGCGCGTTTTGGCAGCGCGCGCGATTACGAGCGACTCAAGGCTGCCGCGGACGCCATGCGTCAGGCCATACCTTCCGAAGATGTTTCACTATTTCTGGATGCGGATAAAGCATTCGATATCGTGCTTGGCACAGCAGCCAGCAATCCCTACGCGGCACGTCTGGCAGCGCCTTTACAAACGCATAGCCGCAGATTCTGGTTTAGACTGCGCCCCTCGACCGGCATAACCGGTTCTGCCAATGCCCACGCCACCCTGATCGAAGCTATCGTATCTCGTGAGCCGGAGCGCGCCAGCGACACGGCCAGTGAATTGATGGCTTATCTGCGGACGCTTGCACCATAAGATCGAACCCGCATCCAGCAAAATTCAAAACGGCTTGGGACTTGAATTAACAGTACAATAAAGCGCCGATGGATCAGGCTGCGCTTAACGAATTACGCACTTGTGCTAGGGCATTAACGCCAACGGCCGTCGTTGATCTCGTATCGAAAATAAGGCCATCGTCAGTGCCTATGTCATTGACCGCATTAGCATACAAATGCCGTGTTCCATGCCCCATATCCATCGTCTGAACCGAAGCTATGGAAAGAATGGCCAGAAGACCAAATACAGTCTGCGACCAGTAACGCATCTCCAACGCTCCGCCATGAACTTTAATGAGATGAAATTAAGCGGTCGCTGATGTCAAAAAAATGGCAGATGTGGATCGAAGGCAGGGCGACGGTTCACGAAACCGCGATCCGATCTACAGTGGTTTGTTCATGGAGTCAGACATTTTACGCATCACATGAAGTGCTGTGCTCAGATCTTCGTCACTGATGCCTTCAAGCAAATCAGCACGAACATCACCAGCAAGTTTGACGACTTCCTCAGCGAGCTGTTTGCCTTGTTCGGTCATCATAATGCGCTTTGCGCGACGATCACCTTCCACTGCTTGCCGCTCGACAAAAGCCTGACGCTCCAAGCCGTCGATCAAACGAACCATGGTGGCGTTTTCGATCTCAAGCACCTCTGCCAGTTCCTTCTGGTAAAGGCCTTCTTGTTCGATCAGCGTCAGCAGAGTACGCGCACGCGCCAGCGTAAGGCCTCGCTCCTTGACGCGAGCATCAAACAATGTGCGAAGCCTGCGATTGACCTTCGCCATTGCGTCGATCATCTCCGCACTGAGATCTGCTCTGCTCATCGTGAAAGCCTTATATTAGGGACCTAACAATTAATTAATGAGATAAATGGCCAGCACACGGTTTTCAAGCGATCATACCAAACTCACGCAAGCGTGATGGTACAACCAACGCATAGTGCCGGTTCGGCCGAAAAATCCCCGGCAGTAAGAGCGTGAAAAAAACGAAAGCGGGCCAAGGCCCGCTTTTAAAGAATTGTTGGTATAGGAAGCCGAAGCCTAACCTTTTCAGGCCGGCAATACGGTTCCCTGCAGTGTCATCAGCTGATGCAGGAAAATCTCTGCCTTCGTGCGATGTTCGTTCGTCGAAGCATCTTCAAGATGCTTGCGAGCGATTTCGATACGCTTCTGAATGTCGGCAGGATCAACATCGTCAACATGTGTTGCCGATTCGGCCAGAACAGTGCAGCCCTGTGGGGTAATGTCGGCAAAGCCGCCAAAAACCACATAGGAATCGGACTTGCCGTCGCTCAGCTTAACCGAAACAACACCCGGCATGATCGTCGTCATCAACGGCGAATGTCCGGCAAGAGCCGTCAAATAGCCTTCACTGCCCGGAATGACGACTTCCGTCACCTGCGCGGATAGCAGAAGGCGTTCAGGCGACACGAGTTCGAATTGGAAAGCTTGAGCCATGGTTCTCACTTAAATTTCCAGAGCTTGATCCCGAAAGTGGAAACCGATTTTCGGAAAAGATCATGCTCAAACAAATGAACAGGCATTTGCGGCGGGCATGAAAGCCCGCCGAAAACTCAATTCATTACGCGGCTTCAGCAGCCAACTTCTTCGCCTTTTCGATCGCTTCTTCAATCGAGCCAACCATGTAGAAGGCTGGTTCTGGAAGATGATCGTATTCACCTGCGCAAAGGCCCTTGAAGCCCTTGATGGTGTCGGCGAGATCAACCAGCTTACCCGGCGAACCGGTGAACACTTCAGCAACAAAGAACGGCTGCGACAGGAAGCGTTCGATCTTACGAGCGCGCGCAACAGTCAGCTTATCTTCTTCCGACAGTTCGTCCATGCCGAGGATGGCGATGATGTCCTGAAGCGACTTGTAGCGCTGAAGGATCGACTGAACCTGACGTGCAACTGCGTAGTGTTCTTCACCAACAATCATCGGATCGAGCATACGCGACGTGGATTCAAGTGGATCCACAGCCGGGTAAATACCCTTTTCAGCGATCGAACGGTTAAGCGTCGTGGTCGCATCCAAGTGAGCGAACGACGTTGCCGGTGCAGGATCGGTCAAATCGTCGGCAGGAACGTAAATTGCCTGAACCGAGGTAATCGAACCCTTGGTCGTCGTGGTGATGCGTTCCTGCATCTGGCCCATGTCGGTTGCCAGCGTTGGCTGATAACCCACTGCGGAAGGAATACGGCCCAGAAGTGCCGAGAGTTCCGAACCAGCCTGGGTGAAGCGGAAGATGTTGTCCACGAAGAACAGAACGTCCTGGCCCTTGTCACGGAAGTTTTCAGCAACCGTCAGACCCGACAGGGCAACGCGAGCGCGCGCACCCGGAGGCTCGTTCATCTGACCGTAAACGAGTGCGGCCTTGGAGCCTTCACCGCCACCGAGCTTGTTAACGCCCGATTCGATCATTTCGTGGTAAAGGTCGTTACCTTCACGGGTACGTTCACCAACGCCTGCGAATACGGAGTAACCGCCGTGCGCTTTAGCAACGTTGTTGATCAGTTCCATGATCAGAACGGTCTTGCCAACGCCTGCGCCGCCGAACAGACCGATCTTACCACCCTTTGCGTAAGGAGCGAGAAGGTCAACAACCTTAATGCCCGTTACGAGGATTTCAGCTTCGGTCGACTGTTCGATATACTCAGGAGCTTCCTGGTGAATCGCGCGACGTGCAGTCGTTTTGATCGGACCAGCTTCGTCAACCGGCTCACCGATAACGTTCATGATACGGCCGAGCGTTTCTTCGCCAACCGGAACCATGATCGGGTTGCCCGTGTCGCGCACTTCGTGGCCGCGAACCAGACCTTCGGTCGAGTCCATAGCAATCGTGCGAACAGTGTTTTCGCCCAGATGCTGTGCAACTTCAAGAACCAGACGGCTGCCCAGGTTGTCGGTTTCCAGAGCGTTGAGGATCAGCGGGAGCTGACCTTCTTCGAACTGTACGTCGACAACAGCGCCGATGACCTGAGTGATCTTGCCCACTGCACCGGTCGTAGCTGCCTTAGGAGCGGCAGCTGCCTTAGCTGGAGCAGTCTTGGCTGGAGCCTTTTTGGCTGGAGCTTTGGCCGCTGCTGGCTTCGCTTCGGCCGCGGCGGTAGTTTTCGGGGTCGCTGCTTTTGCCATCGATCCTTTACCTTCCGTTAGCATGATCCCGAAAAGTTGCAGACTTTTCGGGGAAGATCATGCGATGAACCTTAACTCTAAAGCGCTTCCGCGCCCGAAATGATTTCGATCAGTTCCTTGGTGATCTGAGCCTGACGCTGACGGTTATATGTGATCGACAACTTGTTGATCATGTCACCGGCATTACGCGTCGCATTGTCCATTGCGCTCATCTTCGCGCCCATTTCGCCCGCCACATTTTCCAGCAGAGCGCGGAAAATCTGGACCGAAATATTGCGCGGGATCAGCGTGCTCAGGATCGCCGCAGGATCAGGTTCGTACTCATAAATCGCATCGCCTGCAGTATCCGCCTGCGCAACATCACCAGCCGAAGCTGGAATGAGCTGCTGCGCGGTCGGAATCTGTGCGATTACCGACTTGAACTCGGAATAGAACAGCGTGCAGACATCAAATGCGCCCTGTTCAAACAGCTCAATCACCTTGTGGCCGATCTGGTCGGCATGCACGAAAGCAAGCTGTTTGACTTCACGCAAATTGACATGGTCGATGATCAGCGAGGCAAATTCACGACGCAGAATGTCTGCGCCCTTTTTGCCAACGGTGAGAATCTTGACCGTCTTGCCTTCAGCGAGGAGCTTACGAGCATGATCACGCGCAAGACGCGCAATCTGGCTGTTGAAACCGCCGCAAAGGCCACGTTCTGCAGTCGCGACGACGAGCAAATGCACGTCGTCCTTGCCCGTACCAGCCATCAATGCCGGTGCGTCTTCGCCGCTCACGTTTTGCGCGATATTAGCGAGGACGGCACCCATGCGCTGCGAGTAAGGCCGTGCAGCCTCCGCAGCTTCCTGGGCACGGCGCAGCTTCGCTGCGGCGACCATCTGCATCGCCTTGGTGATTTTCTGCGTCGCCTTGACCGAGGCGATACGGTTTCTCAGATCCTTTAGTGAAGGCATCCGTTCATCCCGTCACAAAATTCAAGCAAAAGACTTGGCGAACGCGTCGACCGCTGCCTTGAGCTTTGCTTTGATGTTGTCGGTGAGTGCCTTTTCATCGCGGATCGCATCCAGCACATCCTTGTGCTCGGTGCGCAGCGAAGAAAGAAGACCTGCTTCGAACTTGCCAACCTGGTTGACGGCGATCTTATCAAGATAGCCATTCACGCCAGCGTAAATCACGGCAACCTGTTCTTCCGTCTTGAGCGGCGAGAACTGTGGCTGCTTGAGAAGTTCGGTCAGGCGAGCACCGCGGTTAAGCAGACGCTGCGTCGAAGCATCAAGATCCGAGCCGAACTGAGCAAATGCTGCCATTTCACGATACTGGGCGAGTTCACCCTTAATCGAGCCTGCAACCTGCTTCATGGCCTTGATCTGAGCCGACGAACCAACGCGGGAAACCGACAGACCGACGTTAACAGCCGGACGGATACCCTGATAGAACAGGTTGGTTTCGAGGAAGATCTGGCCGTCGGTGATCGAGATCACGTTGGTCGGAATGAACGCGGAAACGTCGTTGCCCTGCGTTTCGATGACCGGCAGAGCCGTCAGCGAGCCAGCACCGTTTTCGTCGTTGAGCTTTGCAGCGCGTTCAAGAAGACGCGAATGCAGATAGAAAACGTCGCCTGGGTAAGCTTCACGGCCCGGAGGACGACGAAGCAGAAGCGACATCTGACGGTAAGCAACAGCCTGCTTGGAAAGATCGTCATAGCCGATCAGAGCGTGCTGGCCATTGTCACGGAAATATTCACCGATCGCGCAGCCTGCAAATGGCGCAAGGTACTGCATCGGAGCCGGATCAGAAGCAGTAGCTGCGATCACGACGGAATATTCGAGAGCGCCGCGTTCTTCGAGGACCTTAACGAACTGAGCAACAGTCGAACGCTTCTGGCCGATAGCGACATAGACGCAATAAAGCTTTTCTTTGTCTGGGCCGTTGTCGTGGATTGGCTTCTGGTTAAGGAAGGTATCGAGAATGATCGCGGTCTTGCCGGTCTGACGGTCACCGATGACCAGCTCGCGCTGACCACGGCCAACCGGGATCAGAGCGTCAACAGCCTTGAGGCCGGTCGACATTGGCTCGTGAACCGACTTACGCGGAATGATGCCCGGTGCCTTGACGTCGACGCGGCGACGTTCAGTAGCAACGATAGGGCCTTTGCCGTCGATTGGGTTGCCGAGAGCATCGACAACACGGCCGAGCAGGCCTGGACCGACTGGAACGTCGACGATCGCGCCGGTACGCTTGACGACGTCGCCTTCCTTGATGTCACGGTCAGCACCAAAAATAACCACACCGACATTGTCGGTTTCAAGGTTAAGCGCCATGCCGCGAATACCACCAGGGAATTCGACCATTTCGCCAGCCTGAACATTGTCCAGACCGTAAACGCGGGCGATACCGTCGCCGACGGACAGAACCTGACCGACTTCGGAGACCTCAGCCTCCTTGCCGAAGTTCTTGATTTGCTCTTTCAGGATAGCGGAAATTTCCGCGGCGCGGATGTCCATCAGCCGACCTCTTTCAGTGCAAGCTTGAGAGAAGAAAGTTTAGTGCGAAGGGACGTGTCGATCTGACGCGAACCCATTTTGACGATAAGACCGCCGAGGATCGACGGATCGACGGTGACATTGATCGTCACGTCCTTGCCGGCGACGCCCTTCAGCGTTGCCTTCAATTCGTTCTGCTGCGCGGCAGTCAATGCGTGCGCAGAAATAACATCAGCGGAAATCTCACCACGATGTTCAGCTGCAATCTCACGGAAAGCGGCAATAATGCCCGGCAGCACAAAAAGGCGACGGTTTTGCGCGACGACGCGCAGAAAATTGCCGACCAGACCCTTGATGCCAGCCTTGTCAGCAATCGCGCTAATAGCGTGAAGCTGGTCTTCAGCAGAGAAGACCGGGCTGGAAATCAGGCGCTTCAGGTCTTCGCTTCCGCTCAGAAGCGCCTCGAAACGACCAAGATCTTTTTCCACAGCAGCAACGGATTTAGCGTCGAGCGCAAGCTCAAACAACGATCCGGCGTAGCGCTGTGCGACACCTGAAATGAGCGAAGACGTTTCTGCCACGAAAAACCTGCTCTCTACGTTGAAACCATCTTTTTGGGAATTCGGCAGGACCGAAAGGCCAAGCAGATGATTTTATTGAATGTTTCCGGGTAACCCCTGACGCGCGAGCGCGACAACACCGAAATGTGATTGCCGTCTAGCATAGACGAACCAGACTCGCAACACGCGAATCCCGCACTTTTGCGTAAGTTTTGCCGCAATTTTAGGTTAGAAAAGTACTAACCAAGCCCACTAATACAGCAAGGTGCTCTTTAGCGCATCAATCCGACTTCAGCGGATAAAGCCAAAAGCATAAAGCAAAGGTCCGGCAGCCAGCGCAAACTCGATAACGGCAGCGACAATATTATAGAAAGTTGCCCCCTTATCCGACATCATCGAAATGAAACGTCCGAACAGCGCAAATCCCCACGCAGCGCCAAGAACGACCCACAAAAATGGCTGTGCAAAAATGAGGCAGCCAAGCCCTATCCCCAGATAAGGACCAGCCAGCACGGCACGAATGGAGCTATAAGCTTCCGGGCGCGCATTGATCGGTTGAAGCCGCATCAGTTTCATGGTGATGCCCGGTGCGAAAAGCATAACGATGCCAGCAAAAGCGGTTACAACCGCCGCACTCCATGCGAGCCATTCGCCGGTTGTGGCGGGAAGATAAAATTCCATTGCGTTTCACCCTCAATCTGAACTGCTTGGCTATAACCCAGTTTTGCGCGACCGAAAACCGATCAGGTCGATCACTACGCAGTATATTAACCGGCAACGACACAGCAGTCAGACCGAACCGCAGACGTTCAGTGCTTATTGGAGCTGCGTAATTTGGCGATGCGCCCTGCAATTAACGGAATGAAGAGAATAATCGCCGCGCCAATCACCCATATGATCCAAAGCGCCGGTGCGAGCAAACCCCGCAGAATAGCGCCCCCAGAACCAGCCAGTTGATCAAGCTTGAAAATACCGATCAAGGCACTCGCCTCATTACCGACCACCGTTGTTCCAATGGAGGTCAGAGCTGGCCCATTGCTGTCAATCCAGGCGATTACAGCATCAGAAAAAGAATAGGAAAGCCAGATCGCAAGCGACCAGATCATTAATCCAATCAGTGAGATAATCCAAAAGCGACTCCCGTTTCTCACGCGTTGCTGTTGCGAAGTTCGGTCATATCTCATCATTTTTCAAAACCTTAAAAAGCGCGCAAGATAAAGGCTACATCCTCTAGTCACTAGAGATGCAAACCCTTTTTTCTGACCTCCGTTTTTGTAGGATACAGAACTAAAGGAAGCTCTGCGGATCGATATCCACCTGCACTCTGATAGAACCACGTTCCTTGGGAGCGGCGGCGAGCAATGCGCGTATAAACCCTTGAATATCTGCTCTTTTTGTTCCGTGCACGAGGATGCGGAACCGGTGCCGGCCACGCACAAGGGCGAGTGGTGCTTCCGCAGGTCCAAGCACTGAAATCTCAGTCGATGCTGGCGCTGCACGGCGCAGTGCACGTGCGTGATTCTCGGCATCGGGTCGATTATCGGCCGAAATGATAAGCGCGGCGAGACGACCGAAGGGCGGTAAAACACTGCGTTCCCGCTCTTCGATTTCGCGGGCGTAGAATGCTTCCGAATCGCCACTAACGATGGCGCGCATCACGGGATGATCCGGCTGATAGGTTTGAAGAAGACCCAAGCTCTTGCGACCTGTACGCCCAGCGCGGCCCGTGACCTGATTGAGCAACTGGAATGTGCGCTCAGCTGCACGCGGATCACCATTCGCAAGCCCGAGATCGGCATCCACCACGCCCACCAGTGTCATGTTGGGGAAGTTATGCCCCTTGGCCACGAGCTGCGTGCCAATCACGATATCGGCCTCGCCTTTAGCAATGGCATCAAGTTCAAGCCGCAAACGCTTTACACCACCAGCCATATCAGACGAAAGCACTATGATTCGCGCATCTGGAAAAGTCGCAGCAACTTCTTCTGCAATACGTTCGACGCCAGGGCCACAAGCAACCAGATGATCAAGCGTACCGCATTCAGGACACGCTTCCGGCACTGGCTCATGATAGCCGCACTGGTGACACATGAGCTGACCGCGAAAACGATGTTCGACCAGCCAGCTTGAGCATTGCGGACACTGGAAGCGATGTCCGCACACCCTGCAAAGCGTTAGCGGCGCATAGCCACGGCGGTTGAGGAACAGCAGCGCCTGCTCGCCACGCTCCACCGTCTTTCCCACAGCTTCTGTTAGTGCCGGTGAAAGAAATCGTCCTGGCGGCGGCGGAGAGCGGCGCATATCGATGGTCTTGAGCGTCGGCAATGCCGCTTCCGCATATCGCCCATAAAGCTTGATTCGCTTGTACCGGCCCTGATCGGCATTCACCTGGCTCTCGATCGAAGGCGTAGCCGATGCCAATATGACCGGAAAATTACCGATATGTCCGCGCACCACCGCCATATCGCGCGCATTATAGAAAACGCGATCTTCCTGCTTGTAAGCCGGATCGTGCTCTTCATCGACAACGATCAGCCCAAGCTCTTTGAACGGCAAAAACAGCGCAGAACGTGCGCCCGCCACAACACGCACCGTGCCTTCGGCCACTTGTCGCCAGACACGCTCGCGCGTGCGCGGTGCAAGATCGGAATGCCATTCAGCGGGCTTTGCACCAAATCGATCATGAAAACGGTCGAGAAACTGCTGTGTGAGTGCGATTTCAGGCAAGAGAATCATTACCTGTTTGCCCTGATCGAGCGCTTTGGCTACCGCCTCGAAGTAAACCTCCGTTTTGCCCGAGCCCGTCACGCCATCAAGAAGCGAAACCGAAAAGCACTTTGCCACAACCGATTCGGCCAGCATTTCAGCGGCAGCCTGCTGGTCTTCTGAAAGCGCTGCTCGCGCATAATCAGTGTCAGGTGTTGCCACAACCGCAGGCGGAGGCAACATCACTTCTTCAAACACGCCCTGCGTTTTCAGACCATCGACAACGGTCAGCGAGACACCTGCTGCATGGGCAAGGCCTGAGCGTGTCCAGGCGAGTCCATCGCGCGCCAATTCCATGACGCGGGCGCGAGCATCAGTCATACGCTCTGGCTCGCCGCCATTGTAGCGAAGACCCGGAACAGCGGGTTCTGGATCAAAGGCCGCAGGGGCCCGCAGCACCATGCGCGCCACCATTCCGGGTGGTGAAAGCGTGTAGTCAGCAGCCCAGCGCATAAAGCGAAGCATTTCGCTGTCCACGGGCGGACAATCAAAAACCTGTGAGATTGCGCGGAGCTTTTTGGCATCCACCGCATCGGTCACGCCATCGCAAACGATTCCTGCAACCTCACGCGGTCCCAACGGGACGCGCACGATCGAGCCGGGCTGGACACGCATTCCCTCCGGCACCATATAAGAATAAGGCCGCTCAGCGGGCATGGGTACAAGCACCGGCACCACACTCGGAGTGGGTTCCGCAAAGAGGCCCAAAATATCGTGCGAATCTTTCGACATGATTGCGTGACCTTGGCGTGGCTTTGCGCTAAAGAAAAGCCACCTTCCGGGAATTAAATGGATTTAGTTTCCCTCAACACCCGCGCTCACTATGGAGGAACGCTGTTATGAAGTTTTTCGTCGACACTGCGGACGTCAAGGAAATCCGCGAACTCAACGACCTGGGTCTGGTCGATGGCGTAACCACTAACCCATCCCTCATCCTGAAATCGGGCCGCGATATTCTTGAAGTAACCAAAGAAATCTGCTCCTTCGTCAAGGGCCCGGTTTCGGCTGAAGTTGCTGGAACAGAGTATGAGCAGATCATGAAGGAAGCGGCAGTCATTGCCAAGATCGCAGACAATATCTGCATTAAGCTTCCACTGACCCTTGATGGCCTCAAGGCATGTAAGGCTCTGACCTCGGACGGTCACAAGACCAACGTGACGCTCTGCTTCTCAGCCAATCAGGCTCTGCTCGCTGCCAAGGCTGGCGCGACCTTCGTTTCGCCATTCATCGGTCGTATCGATGACATGGGCGTCAACGGCATGGAACTGATTGCCGAAATCCGTACCATCTTCGACAATTACGATTTCCGCACCGAAATCCTTGCCGCTTCGGTTCGCACCGTAAACCACGTCAAGGAAGCTGCTCTCATCGGTGCCGATGTTGTTACTGCACCTCCGGCAACGCTCAAGGCACTCGTCAAGCATCCGCTGACCGACAAGGGCCTCGAAGCCTTCCTCGCCGACTGGGCGAAGACTGGCCAGAAGATCGCTTAAGGCAGATCACTTAATCAAGCAAAACGGCGGATCAATGATCCGCCGTTTTTGCTTATCCCAATATCGTCTCGCCATCGTTCTTGGCAACACGGATGGGCCTGCTGCCACAATGCTCCGTAATTGCATCCGCAAGCCGAGCCGAATGCGTCACCATCCATATCTGACTGCGCTCCGAGGCTCGCGCGATCATCTTCGCAAGCGAAGGAATCATATCCGGGTGCAGACTTGCTTCTGGTTCGTTCAATGCAATCAGCGGCGGCAAACGATAAGATAAAAGCGCACCTGCCAGGGCCAGTAATCTGATCTGCCCATCCGATAATTCACCGGGTCTGAACACACGTGGTGGGAAAGCTGGAAAATTCAGACCGAATGTTGCTGTTTCTTCCGGAAACGGAATGATAAGCTTTGCGCCTTCCAAGGCATCGGCAATCAGACGGTCCAGATCGACTGTATCCTGACGAATATGGGCGAGTGTCGCAAACACCGATGCGAGATTGCTACCGTCCTCGTCCAGCATCGCAGCAGTTGCAGCAATGGATGGCTGCCGCACCGGCGCATCACGATCACTTCTGAAACCATGATAAAAGCGCCAGCCCCGCAATTGAGCAGATAAATCGCCAATTTCGGGATAGTGACCCGACTGCCCGAGGACTGCGAGGCCACTTTCGGAAGTAAGGAGCCGTGCCGGATGTTCCATCCGCCGCCCTTCTCCATCTCGTGCAAAGACGGCAGGTCCTTTTCGATCCATCAGATCAATGGGGCGGCGTCCGGTGTCGAGATTGAGCTGCTCTTCCTTTATCTGCGGCTCAAACGGAAAAGCACCCGATACCGGCGGCGGCAATCCCGCCTCAACCCGATAAGACAGACGCGATGCAAGCCGCTCATCCTCAAACTCGGCTTCAAGAATGATTCGAGCCAGCTCATGCTTGCGTCGAATTCCTCCCCACATGGCCGATTGCATGCCGCCTTCACGAACAATCTCATTCGAGAATGTACCTTCAGCCGCGGCCTTCACCAATTGAAGCGCGCGATAAAGATTGGACTTTCCCGCACCATTTTCACCGACAAAGACCGTAACCTGTCCAAGCTCAAACCGGACGGATCTAAGCGACCGATAGCCTTTTGCCGAGAACGAAACGAGACGCATGTTTTCTCTGCTCCATAAACAAAAGGCGGCACAAATTGCGCCGCCTTTTAAAATTCACAAAATCTAACCCGCTCAGAGCTTCGACATCTGCATCGCAAGTGAGAGGAATATCTGCTCTGCCAGTTCTTCTGCCGCGCGCTTGGTGGCATCGCGTTGAGCACGCAGGTTAGCAAATTCCTGACGTGGACGATCGAATGACGATCCCGCTGTACGTGTGCCCGAGACAAGAGGCTTGCCGTCCTTGTCACGCAACACATAGTTGGATGTCGCTTTGACGATACCAGCCGATGGACGACCGGTACGGTCAGTCTGATCGCCAATATCCACACTCACCGCGTTCAGCGTGTTGCTGCTTAAGCCCAGGCTGAGGCGATAGTTCGGAGCGGCAGGCTCACCTGCCCCACCGCTGAGCAAAAAGATCAAGCGGTTACGAACCTGCTGCTGAAACACATTGCCTGCCGGGTCGATTGAAATCGACGCAAGCTTGCTGCGCATATCCGGCGTGACGCTGCCACCGATTGTGCCGCCGGCACCACCCGACGAATAAAGCGGTTGCACGGTGCAGCCTGCGATCAGAACCGCTGCCCCTAGAGCAGCGATTGCGACGCGGAAAGCCTTGAATGTGGAAATGAGGCGATCAGGCAACGACATTGACGATCCTTTGCGGCACCACGATGATCTTCTTCGGCGAGCCCCCATCGAGCGCAGCCTTGACAAAGTCAAGTTCGAGCACCGCCTGCTGGATTGTAGCTTGATCAGCGTCGCGGGCGATTGTCAAATCCCCACGCTTCTTGCCGTTGATCTGTACCGGCAAAACGATCTCGTTTTCCACGATCATCGCGGCATCGAACGATGGCCATGCTGCTGTTGCAGCGAGCGTGTCCTTGCCGGTGATCTTGCCGCCGAGTTCAGTCAGGCACTGTTCAGCCAGATGCGGCATCATCGGTGCAACCATCAGAACCAGCATTTCGGTGGCCTCACGCAGAGCTCCCTTCAACTGATCATCAGCCTTGCCCGAGGCAGCCAGTTGCAACGATGCTGCAAGCGCATTCACCAATTCATAAAGACGCGCAACCGCACGATTGAAAGCGAGCTTTTCAATATCGTCGCCGACAGCCTGAACTGCTTTGTGCGCAGCTTTGGAAATAGCGAGAGCATCACCGTCAATGCCCGACTTGGGCGCAACATCTTTCAGAACAGGTGCCGCTTCCGATACCAGACGCCAGACGCGCTGCACGAAACGATGCGCGCCTTCTGCGCCCGCTTCTGTCCAGATAACGTCGCGCTCTGGCGGGCTGTCAGACAGCATGAACCAGCGCGCAGTGTCAGCACCGTAAGAAGAAATAATGTCATCGGGATCGACCACATTCTTCTTCGACTTCGACATCTTCTCAATTGAGCCAATGTCAACCGGAGCACCGCTATCAAGCATGGTAGCGGTGCGCTTGCCATCAATGTCTTCAATGCGAATATCGGCAGGTGCCACCCACTGGCCATCAGACTTATAGGTCTCGTGCACCACCATGCCTTGCGTGAACAGGCCCTTGAACGGCTCATCAATGCCGACATGACCAGCCACTTTCATGGCACGGGTGAAGAAGCGCGAGTAAAGCAGATGCAGGATCGCGTGTTCTACGCCGCCAATATACTGATCAACCGGCAACCAGTGATCGGCAATCGCGCGGTTTGTAGGCTCGTTTTCCCACGGGGCGGTAAAGCGTGCATAGTACCAGGACGAATCGACAAATGTATCCATCGTGTCGGTTTCGCGACGCGCTTCGCCACCGCATTTCGGGCAGTTCACATGACGCCATGTTGCATGACGATCAAGCGGATTTCCCGGACGGTCAAACTCGACATCATCCGGCAACTTGACCGGCAAATCAGCACGCGGCACCGGATTGACGCCACAGCTTTCGCAATGGATCATCGGGATTGGGCAACCCCAATAGCGCTGACGCGAAATACCCCAGTCGCGCAGACGGAACTGCACTTTGCGTTGGGCCTGCGCACGACCGTCAAGATCGGTCTTTTCAAGACGATTCGCGACATCGTTGAAAGCTGCTTCCGGCGTCATGCCATCGAGGAAGCGTGAGTTTACCATCACGCCATCATCGGTATAGGCTGTCTCGCCGATCACAAAATTCGCCGCATCCTCGTCCTTTGGCAGAACGACCGGCGTTACCTTCAAACCATATTTGTTGGCGAAATCCAGATCGCGCTGATCATGAGCAGGGCAACCGAAAATCGCGCCAGTGCCATATTCCATCAACACGAAGTTTGCGACATAAACCGGCAGTTCCCAGTTCTCATCGAACGGATGCTTAACCTTGACGCCTGTGTCGAAACCTTTTTTCTCAGCCGTTTCAAGCGCTGCAACGGAGGTTCCGGTGCGGCGGCATTCATCTGCAAACTCAGACAGATCGGCATTGGTTTCGGCAAGCTTCTTAGCCAGCGGATGATCAGCGGCGATCGCCACGAAAGATGCGCCAAACAGCGTATCTGGACGAGTCGTGTAGACTTCCACTTCCGAAAAATCTTGTGGCGCGGTCTTGCCGTCGAGCGCGAAGCGAACCTGCAAGCCTTCCGACTTGCCGATCCAGTTCTTCTGCATGACGCGAACTTTTTCCGGCCATTGGTCAAGCGTGTCGAGACCGGCCAGCAATTCCTCGCTGAAATCGGTGATCTTGAAGAACCATTGCGTCAGTTCGCGCTGTTCGACCAGCGCACCCGAACGCCAGCCGCGACCATCCACAACCTGCTCATTGGCAAGCACGGTGTTGTCGACCGGGTCCCAGTTAACCTTGGAGGTCTTGCGCGTCACCAGACCTTTTTCAAACAGATCGATGAACAGCATCTGCTGGCGCTGATAATATTCAACATCGCAGGTCGCAAACTCGCGCGACCAGTCGAGCGACAGACCCATCGATTTCAGCTGACGCTTCATCGTGGCGATGTTCTGATAGGTCCATTCTTTAGGATGCACGTTGTTTTGCATCGCCGCGTTTTCCGCAGGCATACCAAAGGCGTCCCATCCCATTGGATGAAGCACGTTGAAGCCCTTGGCGCGCTTGTAGCGAGCGACCACGTCACCCATCGCATAGTTGCGCACATGGCCCATGTGAATGCGCCCCGATGGATAGGGGAACATCTCGAGCACGTAATATTTTTCGCGGCTGTCGCTGTTGTCTGTCTCGAAAGTCTGGTTTTCTTCCCAGATTTTCTGCCAATGTGCTTCCGCCACGCGCGGATTATAACGTTCGGCTGCCATGAGCGTATTTACTCGTACGAAGGTGATGCAATAAGGAGAGTCGATATTTAATGGCGACCTTCACCACGTATTGGCGAAAGCGTCAACCTTTTGCGGATGAAAAGCCTGAAAGCGAGAGTTTCATGTCAGATATTGTAGCGAACCTGAACAAGGTCAAGGCGGTCATTGCCAATGCCGAAGAAGAAGCGCGCCGCGATAAGGGCTCTGTGATGCTCGTAGCCGTGTCCAAGACATTCGAGGCAGACGAAATCCGCCCGGTTCTAGATGCCGGTCAGCGCGTGTTTGGTGAGAACCGCGTGCAGGAAGCACAAGGCAAGTGGCCAGCACTTCGAGAAGCTTATTCTGGCGTCGAGCTGCACCTGATCGGTCCGCTGCAATCCAACAAAGCCGCCGATGCGGTGGCGCTGTTCGACGTTATCGAAACCGTCGACCGTGAGAAAATTGCGGTTGCTCTTTCTGCCGAGATCAAAAAGCAAGGTATAAGCCCGCAGCTTTATGTTCAGGTCAATACCGGGCTTGAAGAACAAAAGGCTGGTATTCCACCCAAAGAAGCAGTCGCCTTCGTCGAGCGTTGCCGCAACGAACACGGCCTCGCCATTGAAGGGCTGATGTGCATTCCACCTGCGGGCGAAAATCCGGGGCCGCATTTCGCTTTGCTCGAAAAGCTGGCGCGCGAAGCCAATGTCGGTAAACTCTCCATGGGCATGTCGGGCGACTTTGAGACCGCCGTTGGCTTTGGTGCAACGTCAGTGCGTGTTGGTTCGGCGATCTTTGGCGGACGAAGCTATTCGCCTTCCGCGTGAGGTGGCAGTTGCTGCCTATGTGCTCGCACCCGCTCAATGAACTTGGTATAAATCCAGGCCAAAGCAATCGCTACCACGCAGCCGAGCGCGATTTCAATCAACCGCGATAGGGCGAGCAGCAGTTCCTCGTTGCGTGTTTGAGCAAAGCGTCCCGCATCCATCACAATTACCACGGTTGCGGGCGCCAGTCGCCAATTGACTGGATATCGGTCGATCATCAGGATGACAAATACCGTTAGGGCTGCTCCGAACAAGCTCGCAACCGGCGAATATCCCACTAACCAGATGGTTATCATGCCAATGGCACATCCAACTGCGGTGTTGATCGCCCGTGCCTGCGAAAGAGCAAGCGTTGTGCGAACGTCGGGATCTGAAATGATTAGGACCGTGATCACCGCCCAAATCGGATGCTCAATCCCTGCCCATTGCAATGCAAACCAACAAATAAGACAGCCGAGCAACGTCTTTGAGGCGTAAAGCAGCGCCTTTTCTGGGTGGGAAAGATGCACAAACGCCATTTGGCCTTCCAGCAGCCTACATTGAAGCATTTCCAGCAAAAGTGCGTAGCGGTTTTGCGTCGGATAATGCGTAAAAACAAACAATGAGAGCGGTTCCAACGATTCAACCTCAACTGGAACCGCTCTCAAATCAGACCGTGGCACGCATCATAGATGAGCCGTTGTCAGTGTAAAAGAATTTCTCCTTGCACATTCTTCCAGTCGGATGGACCAAGCAACCGATGATGCGCGTAGGCGACCGAATGCAGCGGCCCGTCGATCTTTTCCTTCCAGAATTCTATGAAATGATTGAGCACCGGAAATTCCGGCGCGAGATCATAGTCCTGCCATACAAAAAGTTGCAGCAAATGCGGGTGATCAGGCAGATGATAGAAGATTTTCGCCGTCGTCAGACCATAACCGGCGAGCTGCAATTCAAAGGCCGACTTTAAAACAAAAGCGGATGTCGTCATGGCGATTTCCCCTTTTCACAGGGAGCCCGTTATAGGTGTTCAGCGGCTCCGACAGGAATTATAATCGCCAAAAATAGTTTTTAAAGTGTAAAAACAGTATGTTAGCACCAACACGACGTGAGTGCTGCCGCTCCGTTCATATTTTTGTGCTGCGTCATTGTGGACCATAGTCGATCCCAATGTCTAATTTACGTTGGACGCGACGGAATGTAGATGAGTCTGGCGATGGCTTTGCCCCGATGCGGGCTGTCGATTCTGGCGGGAGGATCGCCGGACAGTTATGGAGGAACACATGTCGGAAAAGCTTTACCCCGTTCTGCCGGGGGCAAAGAAGAACACGCTCATTGACAACGAGACCTATCTCGACTGGTACAATGAAAGCGTAACCGACCCGGATGGCTTCTGGGCCAAGCACGGCCGACGCATTGACTGGTTCAAGCCCTTTACCAAAGTCAAGAACACTGATTTCAACGGCGACGTATCGATCAAGTGGTATGAAGATGGCGTGACCAACGTCTCCTACAACTGTATCGACCGCCACCTGAAAAGCCGTGGTGACAAGGTCGCCATCATCTGGGAAGGCGACAACCCTTACATAGATAAAAAGATCACCTACCGTGAACTTTACGAAAATGTCTGCCGTCTCTCCAATGTGCTGAAAAAGCATGGCGTCAAGAAAGGCGACCGCGTCACCATCTATCTGCCGATGATCCCGGAAGCGGCTTATGCCATGCTCGCCTGTGCCCGTATTGGCGCCGTGCATTCGGTCGTCTTTGCAGGTTTCTCGCCGGAAGCGCTCGCTGGCCGTATTGTCGACTGTGAATCCACTTTCGTCATCACCGCTGATGAAGGCGTACGTGGTGGCAAGCCGGTATCGCTCAAGGAAAACACCGACACGGCTATCGACATAGCTGCCAAGCAATATGTCATGGTCAACAAGGTTCTGGTCGTTCGCCGCACCGGTGGCAAGGTCAGCTGGGGCCCTGGCCGTGATCTCTGGTATCATCAGGAAGTGGCAAGCGTAGAACCTACCTGCGAACCGGAACCCATGAATGCGGAAGACCCGCTATTCATCCTTTATACCTCCGGCTCGACAGGCAAGCCGAAGGGTGTGCTTCATACCACCGGCGGCTACCTCGTCTATGCTTCGATGACACATCAATATGTGTTCGATTATCATGACGGCGATGTCTATTGGTGTACTGCGGATGTGGGCTGGGTGACAGGCCATTCCTACATCGTCTACGGGCCGCTCGCCAATGGTGCTACCACGCTGATGTTTGAAGGTGTACCGAACTTCCCCGATCAGGGTCGTTTCTGGGAAGTCATCGACAAACACCACGTCAATATCTTCTATACCGCGCCAACCGCAATCCGCGCGCTGATGGGGGCGGGCGATGAATTTGTTACCCGTTCATCGCGCTCGACATTGCGCCTGCTTGGTTCGGTTGGCGAGCCGATCAACCCCGAAGCCTGGGAATGGTATTATAACGTCGTGGGTGATCAGCATTCACCGATTGTCGATACATGGTGGCAGACGGAAACCGGCGGTATTTTGATTACGCCGCTGCCCGGTGCAACCGACCTCAAGCCCGGTTCGGCAACGCGTCCTTTCTTCGGCGTGAAACCGCAGCTGGTTGACGGCGAAGGTGCCGTTGTTGAAGGTGCAGTCGATGGCAATCTCTGCATCATCGACTCATGGCCCGGCCAGATGCGTACGCTCTATGGCGATCACAAGCGCTTCATCGAAGCTTACTTCTCAACCTATAAAGGCAAGTATTTTACCGGTGACGGCTGCCGCCGCGATGACGACGGCTATTACTGGATTACCGGCCGCGTCGATGACGTGCTCAATATTTCCGGTCACCGTCTCGGCACGGCGGAAATCGAGTCGGCACTCGTCTCGCATCATTCCGTTTCGGAAGCTGCGGTCGTTGGCTACCCACATCCGATCAAGGGACAAGGCATCTATTGCTACGTCACTCTGATGACGGGCGCTGAAACACAAGATGCCGATGCTTTGCGCAAAGAGCTGGTCAGCCACGTGCGCAAGGAAATCGGGCCAATTGCGACACCAGACAAGATTCAGTTCTCGCCCGGCCTGCCGAAAACCCGGTCAGGCAAGATCATGCGCCGTATTCTGCGCAAGATCGCAGAGGACGAATTCGGCTCACTGGGCGATACCTCGACCCTCGCCGACCCGGGCGTCGTGGACGATCTGATCGAAAATCGCCAGAACAAGAAGTAACAAAAAGGCCGGGATTTCCCGGCCTTTTTAATATCGCTACACCCCTCATCCTGAGGAAGCGCGAAGCGCTGTCTCGAAGGATCAGGAAATCATATCCCTCGCCCATCGACACGGTGCTATCGCACCGGCTCAGGGTGAGGGTAACTGCGGGCCGCAAATGCGGAAGTATCGCAATTTAAAAATCTATTGTCCGCCCCTTGATCTCCCAGTCGCCAAAACGAGCGGGATCTTTGCCGCCCCGTCCGCCAATCTCACGCGGTAACTTTTCGACATTTTCGCTCGCGCGACGTGCTTCAGCTTCTTTGAGCGCGCGCTGTGCTGCAGCTGGCAGATCGTCCAGCTTACGCGGAGCTACATTGTCATTGATGTCGGTTTCGTTGAATTTATCGGTCATCCGCAGCAAATCCATTATTGAAGCCCCATTATTGAAGCTGGGGCCGTTCATACCCATCATATAGGTAAATCTGGCGGGTAAGCAAAACCCTGTTTGAGATAAACTTTCGCTGAACTGGAGACCCCTACGCATGAATATGACGAAAACTGCCATGCTGATCGCTCTCATGACAGTCATGTTTATGAGCATCGGTTACTTATTGGGCGGCGGCGGCGGCATGATGATCGCATTGGTAATCGCGGTTGCCATGAACATGTTTGGCTATTGGAATTCCGACAAGATGGTACTGCGCATGTATAATGCGCAGGAAGTCGATGAGCGCTCGGCACCCGACTTCTACCGCATGGTCAGTGGCCTTGCCGCCAATGCAGGTCTACCGATGCCAAAAGTCTATATCATCAATGAGGATCAGCCCAACGCGTTTGCCACGGGCCGTAATCCGGAAAATGCAGCGGTCGCAGCCACAACTGGCCTTCTTCAGCGCCTGACACCGGAAGAAGTCGCAGGCGTCATGGCACATGAACTAGCCCATGTTCAAAACCGCGATACCCTGACCATGACAATCGTCGCCACCCTCGCGGGTGCAATCTCCATGCTTGGTAATTTCGCTTTCTTCCTAGGTGGTAACCGCGAAAACGGCAATGGCATCATGGGCGTGATCGGCACGATCCTTGCGATGATCGTTGCGCCATTTGCCGCTATGATTGTGCAGATGGCCGTAAGCCGTACCCGCGAATATGCCGCTGACCGGCGCGGTGCAGAAATCTGTGGCAATCCACTTTGGCTTTCCTCGGCGCTCGGCAAGATTGCGCGTGGCGCAAAAACCGTGGTGAATGAGGAAGCCGAGCATAACCCGGCGACAGCCCATATGTTCATCATCAATCCACTGAGCGGACGTGGTGCGGACAATCTGTTCTCGACGCATCCGGACACAGACAACCGCATCTCAGCACTCGAACAAATGGCTGCCGAAATGGGTATTCGTTCGGCTGGAATGGCGCAACGCACCTCGACGCCATCACAAAGCAGTGGCCCATGGGGACAAAGTAGTGGTAATGCAGGCGATAACAACAGTGGCGGTTCCGGCTATCGGGGCCCTTGGTCGTAAAAGCGCGTCCCGAAAGCAGGATGTGCGTTAGATAAAGTAGAACAGCGTGAACGATAAGAAACCTGCGCCAAAGCGTGGAAATAACAAGCCGCAGACACACAATTACGCCGCAGACCGCGCCGAACAACGGCCGGGCCTTGCGGCGCGTTTGTGCGCGGCACGCCTGCTTGGTGCGGTGATCGAAAAGAACACATCGCTCGACGGCCTCACTGATAACAGCCATGGCCATCCGCAATATCTGGCGCTGGAACCGCGCGACCGCTCGCTGGTTCGCGCCATTCTCGGTTCGGCTCTGCGTAATCGCGGCAGCATTGAACGCGCAATCAACAAGCGCCTCGACCGTCCATTGCCGGAAAATGCACATGCGCTCAAACATTTGCTGCATGTGGCCATCGCGCAGATTTTCTACCTCAACCTGCCCGATCATTCGGCAGTCGATCTCGCGGTCGAAGCGGCCAATGCCGATCCGCGCAATCGCAAATATGCAGGTCTGGTAAACGCTCTTCTGCGCCGTCTATCGCGCAACAAAGAGCGGGCACTCGAACACACATTGCAGCCTGAAAAAAATGTGCCGGAATGGTTTTCAAAGAGCCTTACCGATTCCTATGGCCCGAAAAAAGCCGAAGCCATTTTGACCATGCATGGTTATGAGCCGCCAATCGATTTCACCGTGAAAGGTGATCCGAAGGAATGGGCTGAAAAGCTCGGCGGCGTAGCCTTGCCTAACGGTTCTGTGCGTCTTGAGACAGTCGAGGGCAACCTCACCGACCTGCCCGGTTTTGCCGAGGGTGACTGGTGGGTGCAGGATGCCGCCGCAAGCCTACCTGCGCGCCTGATGGGCGACATTAAAGGCAAGCGCGTGGCTGATCTTTGTGCAGCCCCAGGTGGAAAGACTGCACAGCTTGTGATTCAGGGCGCTGATGTGACAGCCCTTGATATGTCCGAAAACCGCCTCAAGCGGCTTGAAGGCAATTTGGAACGTCTGAGCCTTAAAGCCCGCACGGTTTCAAGCAATATGATGGACTTTAAGCCAGATGCATTGTTCGATGCCGTGCTGCTCGATGCGCCCTGCTCATCCACTGGAACTGTCCGCCGTCACCCGGATGTGCCGTGGACCAAGACACCGCAGGATATCAAGAAGCTTGCGACCCTTCAGGCCAAAATGCTTGATCAGGCCATCACGCTTGTGAAACCCGGTGGCACAGTGCTGTTCTCCAATTGCTCGCTACATCCGCAGGAAGGCGAGGACTTGGCCCGCAATGCACTCAAAAACCCGGTCATTGAAGCCTATCCGATCACCCTCGAAGATTGCCCCGGCCTTGAAAGCTTGATCACCAAAGAAGGCTTCCTGCGCTCAACACCTGCCGATTTGCCCGCCGAACACTTCGGTGGAAATCCGCATATGGCCGGAATGGATGGCTTCTTTGCCGCGCGTTTCAAGCGCAAGGCCTGATCACGCGGCTTTAGACCATCAAAATCGATGAAATTGCCATAGCGGGTGCTCTGCGTCCGTTATGGTTAACACTCGGTTCACCATTATATACGATTCTATTAATGCATGATTCCGCGATGCAGAAACAGCATTCGAATGAATCATGCCATGAAAGGGCGGACCTGCCTTATCGGGTCCAGTGAGAATGAACTTTAATACGGAGAACGAGAGGGTGGCAGTCGCGTTGAGCGAAACCCCGCATCTTTGGGGACTGGCTGTTGCACAGGCTTGGCGCAGGTTCAGCCGTCGCCTGCGCATGGGCCCGCTTTATCGCTGGCGTTTCACCGGCTTCACGCCGGAACGCATCCTCATCGCCCCGCCCGATCTTCGCGTCGCTGACCCCCAGCTCGCGCAGGAATTCTATCACGGCCGCTTTGCGCTTGCCGGTCGCCTTGTCGAAACGGGCGGGCTTTCGCCTTTTGCCGTTGAGCCACCAACGCCTGAATGGGAGGCGGCACTCCACAGCTTCAGCTGGCTGCGTCACCTCAAAAGCGCCAACAGCGAGCTTGCCACTGCCAATGCACGTGCTTTGCTCGATGACTGGATGCGCCTTTATGGAAGACGCATTGGCGGACTGGCATGGTCACCGGAAGTCACAGCGCAACGCATCATCGCATGGCTGCAGCATTCCAATCTGATTCTTTCGGGCGCTGAACTGCCCGCTTACCGCAAATTCATGCGCTCTCTCGCCATGCAGGTGCGCTATCTGCGCACGGTGGCTTCGGCCATGGATGACGGCGAAGAACGCCTTCGCGCCCGCATCGCACTGGCTTTTGCAGCCCTCGCGCTCCCGGTTTCACCACCGACTGCGCGTGCGGCACGCCGCAATCTCGAATATGAACTGAAGCGCCAGATCCTGCCTGACGGCGGCCATGTTTCGCGCAACCCTTTGACTATTCTCGAACTGCTGGCTGACCTTCTGCCGCTGCGCCAGACCTACGCCAATGGCACGGAATCACCGCCCAAAGCATTGATCGAAGCCGTCGAGCGTATGTTGCCAGCACTTCGTTTCTTCCGTCATCAGGACGGCAGCCTTGCACTGTTCAACGGCGTCGGCCCGACCATGTCGGAACGCATCATCTCGGTTCTGCGCCATGATGAAACCGCAGGCTCACCGTTGACCCATGCGCCCTATTCCGGTTATGAACGCCTGTCGATGGGTTCCACCACGATCATTGCAGATACGGGTTTGCCGCCACCGGTTACCTCTTCGCGCGATGCCCATGCAGGCTGTCTCGCCTTTGAAATGTCCTCCGGACGTCAGCGCTATATCGTCAATTCCGGCGTCGACCGCTTTGGTCCACCGGAATTTCGTCCATTGGGACGCTCGACCGCCGCACACTCGACCGCAACCATCAACGACACATCATCCTGCCGTTTCAGCTTGAATGCAGGCCTTTCCAACATGATCGGCACACCGATCATTGCGGGACCGACCAAAGTGCAGCGTGATCGTGTGGAAGACATGGGCCGACAAGGGTTTATGGCAAGCCATGACGGTTATGTTCGGCTTTTTGGAATTTTCCACGAGCGCCGCGCAGTGCTCTCGCACAATGGCAGTGTCATTCAGGGTGCCGACCGTTTCTATCGTGGCGATGCCAAGGCTTTGAAAGCCAACGGGCGCGATAACATCGCCGTGCGTTTTCATATCCACCCTTCTGTCGATATCTCATTTGATGAAAATGGTCTGATTATCTTGAGTGCGCCCCATGACGACACATGGGCTTTTTCCTGCTTCGAAGTGGCGCCACAGCTGGAAGACAGTATCTTCTTCGCCGGCTTCCGCGGGCCTGTGACATCAAAGCAAATTGTGTTGTCCTTCCCGGCCTCTGACCTGCCGGAAGTGAACTGGCAATTCAGCCGTGTCGCCATCGGAAGCTATGCTTAACTGGCTTCACGCCCCCACGGATTTATGAACAATCTCTTGCACTCCCCGGCCTTCGAGAGTCGACAAGAGATTGGCTTAAGCACAGAAACCCACATCTCTGCAGTTTTCGGGTGTTTTGAGGTATGATTCGTTCCTCTCCTGTGCTAACTCGCAGCCGTCCACCCTTCCTGAACGCTTATGTTTCAGCAACGAAGAGACCAACTCCCTATGGCTGTCAGCTCCAAGCATATTCCCGCTCCCGATCTTCATCGGGTGCGCCGCGCCCTCCTTTCCGTGTCCGACAAGACCGGCCTCATTGATTTCGCCAAAGCACTTCACGCAAACGGCGTTGAAATCCTTTCGACAGGCGGCACCGCCAAGTCGATTGCCGCAGAAGGCATTCCTGTAAAGGACGTTTCGGAAGTCACCGGCTTTCCGGAAATCATGGATGGACGCGTGAAGACGCTGCACCCATCAGTGCACGGCGGCCTGCTTGCAGTGCGCAACGATCCTGAACATATCGCAGCCATGGAAGCACACGGCATTGGCGGTATCGATCTTGCCGTCATCAATCTTTATCCGTTTGAAGAAGTCCGCTTCAAGGGCGGCGACTACGACACTACTGTTGAAAATATCGACATTGGTGGGCCGGCCATGATCCGCGCTTCGGCAAAGAACCATGCCTATGTGGCAACCGTTGTCGATCCGGCTGACTATGCGGACGTTGTAGCCGAGCTCGAAAAGAACGAAGGATCGCTCCCGATTTCTTTCCGTAAAAAGCTCGCAGCCAAGGCATTCTCGCGCACTGCCGCTTATGATGCAGCCATTTCCAACTGGTTTGCCGAAGCAATCAATGAAGAGACTCCGACCCACCGTTCGGTTGCTGGCAAGCTGCACTCTGTCATGCGCTATGGTGAAAACCCACATCAGACTGCTGGCTTTTACCTGACCGGCGAACAGCGCCCTGGTGTTGCCACAGCAACCCAGCTTCAGGGCAAGCAGCTTTCCTATAACAACATCAATGACACCGATGCGGCTTTCGAACTCGTTGCCGAGTTTGACCCGGCCCGCACCGCAGCCGTTGCCATCATCAAGCACGCCAATCCTTGCGGCGTGGCAGAAGCTGCAACCATCACCGAAGCCTATCTCAAGGCACTGGCCTGCGATCCGGTTTCAGCCTTCGGCGGTATTGTTGCGCTTAATAAAACACTTGATGAGGCTGCAGCCGAAGAAATCGTCAAGATTTTCACCGAAGTCATCATCGCACCAGACGCGACCGAAGGCGCACAGGCTATCGTTGCGGCCAAGAAGAACCTGCGTCTTCTGGTAACAGGTGGACTGCCTGACCCGCGCGCCAAAGGCATTGCGGCCAAGACAGTTGCTGGCGGCCTGCTGGTTCAGTCGCGCGACAATGGCGTCGTTGACGATCTTGATCTGAAAGTCGTGACCAAGCGCTCCCCAAGCGAAGCCGAACTCAACGACATGAAGTTTGCTTTCCGCGTTGGCAAGCACGTGAAGTCGAACGCTATCGTTTACGTTAAGAACGGCGCAACGGTCGGCATCGGCGCAGGCCAGATGAGCCGTGTAGATTCAGCTCGTATCGCTGCCCGCAAGGCTGAAGATGCAGCCGAAGCAGCTGGTCTTGCAGAGCCGCTGACCAAGGGCTGTGTTGTCGCTTCCGACGCGTTCTTCCCGTTTGCCGATGGTCTGCTGTCTGCTGTCCAGGCAGGCGCCACGGCGGTTATCCAGCCGGGTGGCTCGATGCGTGACGATGAAGTCATTGCTGCGGCTGACGAACATGGCATTGCCATGGTGATGACCGGTATGCGTCACTTCCGTCACTAATACAGCAATCTATATTGAACGCAAAAGCCCCGGCAACACTATGTTGCCGGGGCTTTTTCTTTGAGTTCTTGGTAAGCTGGGTACATTTTCGCAAACGAAAGTGCACCCTATTAATTAGCCTGCAAATCTTATCAAAGAGGCGGGATAATCGCTCTAAAATACCCCTATTGCTTTCGTTTGATATTCATATTATTTCGATTAAGTTCATTTAACGTATAAATGAAATAAGGGATGTCAGTAAAAAAGCATTGGGAGTGCTGCAATACGGGCCTGAATTATGTTGAAGTGGCCACCTGCTCAAAAAGAGCACAGTGGCTTTTGGAGAGACGCATATATTCATTCGAAATTAGCGAAAATGGGTTGCAACGGACATACATATTCGCATCCTGACAAGATCTCTGCCATTCGAGCGGGAGGAGCATAGTAAATGACACAGTTCGTCGGTTCCATCGATCAGGGAACCACCAGTTCACGTTTTATCATTTTTGACCGGAACGGCGACATTATCGCCATGGACCAGCGAGAACACGAGCAGATTTACCCGAAGGCTGGCTGGGTGGAACACAGCGCCAATGAAATCTGGCGCAACACGCAGCATGTCATCGCCGCGACCTTGAAGAAAGCCAACCTCAAAGCTTCCGATATCGCATCGGTCGGCATCACCAACCAGCGCGAAACCACGCTTTTGTGGGACAGGAAAACCGGCACACCACTTTACAACGCCATTGTCTGGATGGACACACGCACGGACGAGCTGGTCGATCATTTTGCGAAAGATGGCGGCGCAGATCGTCTCCGCGATAAGACCGGACTGCCGATCTCGACTTATTTCTCAGGCCTTAAACTGCGCTGGATACTCGATAATGTTCCCGGTGTGCGCGAGAAGGCAGAAGCAGGCGATGCGCTGTTCGGCACGATGGATAGCTGGCTTGTCTGGAACCTCACCGGCGGCACAAAAGGCGGCATTCACATCACCGACGTAACCAATGCGTCACGCACGCAGTTGATGGACTTGTCTACGCTCGAATGGGACGAGGAACTCCTGCGGATATTCGATATTCCCGCAGCTTGCCTGCCGGAAATTCGTTCTTCCAGTGAAATCTATGGCGAGATTACCCTACCCGCGCTTGTCAATGTCAAGCTTGCAGGCATTCTAGGCGATCAGCAGGCAGCCCTTTTCGGTCAGGCCTGCCTTGAGCCAGGCGAAGCCAAGAACACCTATGGCACCGGCTGCTTCATGCTGATGAATACCGGCGAGAAACTGGTTCCATCCACCTACGGGCTTCTAACGACTATTGCCTATCAGCTTGGTGACCAAAAGCCGGTCTATGCGCTGGAAGGCTCCATCGCGATCACCGGCGCACTGGTGCAATGGATGCGTGATAATCTCGGCATCATCAAAACCAGTGGCGACATTGAAACACTGGCGCGCACCGTCGAAGACAATGGCGATGTCTATTTTGTTCCTGCCTTCTCCGGCCTTTACGCACCGCGCTGGGAAGATTCCGCGCGTGGCATCATTGCCGGTCTGACCCGCTTTGCAAACAAGGGCCATATTGCCCGCGCAGCACTCGAAGCAAGCTGCTATCAAGTCCGCGAAGTGCTGGAAGCCATGGTGAAGGACTCTGGTGTCGAAATCACCGAATTACGCGCCGATGGCGGCATGACCATCAACGAGCTTCTCATGCAGTTCCAGTCCGACATCCTGAATGTACCTGTCGTGCGTCCCAAGATCATCGAAACCACAGCACTTGGAGCAGCCTATGCGGCTGGTCTTGCCGTTGGCTACTGGAGATCGACAAACGACATTATCGAAAACTGGCAAGTCGGTCAGCGCTGGCATCCCAAGATGACATCAAAGGAACGAACCCGCCTGTTCACCTCGTGGGAAAAGGCCGTTCAGCGCTCGCTCAACTGGGTCGATTGAGGTTTATGAAACCGGCCGGATCAATCGGCCGTCGCATGATAGCAAAATATATTTTTAGACAGCCGGTGAGCGTTGCTGCCCACCGGACAGCTTTTCAGCATCAAATTATTCTCGGAGCAGATAATGAGTCATGGCTTTATCGGAGAGTTTCTCGGCACAATGGTGCTTATCCTGCTGGGCGACGGCGTCGTCGCCAATGTGCTTCTCGCTAAATCCAAAGGTCAGAACTCTGGCTGGATTGTGATTACGGCAGGCTGGGGCTTTGCTGTTCTGTGTGGTGTCATGGTTGCGGTTTCAGCAGGTGCCGCAGGCCATCTCAATCCCGCTGTAACATTGGCCTTATATGCTGCAGGTACGTTTCCCGCTGTTGATGTACTGCCTTACATAGCCGCACAAATGCTTGGTGCATTCGCAGGAGCGGTACTCGTTTATCTTGCCTATTTACCCCATTGGAAACCCACTGAAGACAAGGGTATCAAGCTTGCTGTTTTCAGCACAGGCCCGGCCATCCGCAACATCCCGGCCAATTTCATCACTGAAATCATAGGCAGCTTCGTGCTTGTATTCGTGGTCATTGCCATTGGTACAAAGGCTGTTGGTGCAACAGGCGTACTGGGTCCGCTGATGGTTGGCCTGCTTGTCTGGGCGCTTGGCGTTTCGCTGGGCGGCCCCACCGGCTATGCAATTAATCCAGCGCGCGACCTCGGGCCACGCATTGCGCATGCTCTCTTGCCCATTCCGGGTAAAGGCGGTTCGGATTGGTCCTATGCCTGGGTGCCCGTTGCAGCACCCGTAGTTGGCGGGCTTGTCGCCATTGCCTGTGCCAAAGCCGCAGGCATGATGTGAGCGTTTAAAAGCAGCGCGCTTGGCGCGCTGCGTTCCTTATCTGTCCGCAGGATATGGGGTTCTCGCAGTCAGCACCAAACCAACGGCAAAAAACAATACCAATACCGACATACCCAATGGCGCTGAATGCGTGAGTGCCGTAACACTTGCCACCAGGAACGGGCCGAGGAAGCTTGTCGCTCTTCCGGCCAACGCATAGATGCCAAAATATCGACCCGACTCTTCCGGCTTGATACTGCGTGCGAACCACGAGCGGGACGACGCCTGCACTGGGCCAAAGGCTGCCCCCATCATGATGCCGTAAATCAGATAGGCATGCTCGGCAGCGGTCGCGAACAATCCCTGAGCGGCCGTATACTCCAGTGCCACCATGCCAAACAGCATGTAATCCTTTCCAGTCGAAACAATGCCGATGGAAGCGAGAAACAGCAATACGAGTGAAATCATCGCGATCACTTTGGAGCCAAAACGCGCATCCATGCGGCTCGCAACAAGGCAACTGAAAATCGCCATGACATTGGTTATCATGCCGAAAAGACCGATCTCCGTGATCGACCAATGGAACATTGACGCGGCATAGCCTGCACCTAAGGCAATGATGGCATTGACGCCATCCTGATAAATCATGCGGGCAATCAGAAACCGTGCAACGCCTGGACGCCTGCGTACTTCGCCCAATGTCGCCTTTAACTCCGACAGACCTTTGCCGAGTGCCTGTCGCAGAGGCTTTCCACGCGCCTGATCGGGTGTGAACAAAAACATCGGCAGAACGAAAATCAGATACCAGATGGCGGAAATCGGCCCCGTGATACGGGCATCTTCTCCCTGGACCGGGTCCAACCCAAAGAGGGGTTTCATACCGATGATCGTTTTGCCGGTTTCAGGTGAAGCCGCAAGACAAAAGACGACGAAGATCAAAACAATCATGCCGCCCAGATAACCAAGTCCCCAAGCGAGATTGGAAACTCTGCCTATATCCTCACGCGGCACAAGACGTGGCATCATGGAATCGTTGAAGACAATAGAAAATTCCGCAGAAACCATCGCTATGCTGAAGGCAAGCAATACCCAGAACAGATTGGCTCCGGGTACTGCAAACCAAAGCGTCATCAGACTGACGATCTTGAGAACCGCAAAGAACGCGATCCAAGGCTTTCGCGCACCGGTCTGGTCGGCAATAGAACCCAGAATGGGTGATAGAATTGCGATGGCAAAGCCTGCCGCAGCAAAGCCATAGCCCCAGGCAATCTGCCCCGCCTCAGGCGTTTCAGCCATGCGTGAAATGAAATAAGGGCCGAAGATAAAAGTGATGACAACTGTAAAAAAGGGCTGTGCCGCCCAGTCGAAAAATATCCAGCCCCATACGCCGCGTCGAGAAGCATAGCCTCTCGCGCTCACAGATTGATCGCTCAATGAATTGCTCCTTGCCCCCGATGCTTGAAGCTGCTCCTTCATAATTAAGCTGGACCTTATACTGCGCTGCTAAAGCCCACAATAAACAAAAAGGGGCGACCGAAGCCGCCCCTTTAACCCAGAGTTGTCGTGCCTTACTGAGTTAAATCAGACATAAGCCCCGCAGCAACGGCCAGCCGAGACACGGTCAGATCACCGCCCTCGGTCAAAGCGACCATACGGTTCTTGACCTGATCGATGCGTGCTGCATCTTCAGCGAACCATGTTGCCGCCGGATCCTTATCCTTCCCGTGCTTCTTGAGCGCTGCAATCGTGATACCACGTGCCGCTTGCGTGATCGTATCGCTCGCACGCGACAATGCCAGACCGTCATAATAATCTGTGACGGGGATGGTACGTGCCGCTTCCTCGATACGACCGATGCGGAAGGCTTCCGATACACCAAAATAGGTCTTGGCGGTCGCCACCAGATCAGCAGACGCAAGATGCGCAATCAAAGCAATATCTGGCATGATGCCTGCAAGCTGCAGATTGGCCAGACGCTGAGCAAGCTTCTCAGGCGCGCCCTTCTCGACGAAGGCTGCCTTGTCTGCCTGTACGGCCTCGATGAGGTAGTCTGGCATCAGGCCATCGAAGCGTGGCTCAAGAGCTGCACGTGCCGTCGTGATCGTGTTCACTAGTTCTGTGAGATTGGCTCGCGTTGTATCGTTGCGGAGCACCCAAGCGGTGGTCGACAGCAGCATTTCACCAACCAGATGATAGAACTGGTTCTGCACATCGCCCGTCACCTTGTTATCAAGCGCATCGATGGCATCATAAATCGCATTGATCTCGAAGCCATCACGCACTGCCACATAAGCCCGCACGATATCGGCAGCCGACTTGCCCGTCGTATCAGCCAGACGGCTGATGAAGGTGATGCCCCCACGATTGATGACATCATTAGCCAGCAAAGTAGCAACAATTTCCCGCTTCAGACGGTGGTTGGAAATTTCCTCGGCATAGTTTTTGACCATGCGCTTGGGGAAATAACCGAACAGCAGCTGATCAAAATAAGGCTCGTCCGGAAGCCTGCTTGCTACCAGATCATCCGATAACGACAGTTTGGCATAGGCAAGCAACACAGCAAGTTCTGGACGTGTCAGCGGTTGACCAGATTTCTGGCGTTCATTCAGAAGCGCATCCGAAGGCAGATACTCAACCTTGCGGTCAAGCAGCTTTCGGGTTTCCAGCTCGGCCATGAAGCGTGCCTGATAAGGCAGCTCTGTAAGGCCCTGACGTTCGCTCAAGGAAAGCGCGAGCGGCTGCAGATAATTGTTACGCAGCACCAGCTCCGAAACCTCATCCGTCATGCTTACCAGCAGCTTGTCGCGTGCAGGACGCTTCAACTTACCCGAACGCATTGCCGCGGCCAGTGCGATCTTGATGTTGACCTCGACGTCCGAGCAATTCACGCCTGCTGAATTGTCGATAGCGTCGGTATTGCTGCGGCCGCCAGTAAGCGCATATTCGATACGGCCGCGCTGCGTGACGCCAAGATTTGCACCTTCGCCAATCACCCGCGCCCGCACTTCAGAACCCGTGATACGAATTGCATCATTGGCTCGGTCACCAACCTGAGCATCCGTTTCCGCCGTCGAACGGATATAGGTACCAATGCCGCCGAACCACAGAAGATCGACCTGCGCCTTCAGGATCGTCGTCATAATCTCCTGAGGTGATGCTGTGGTTTTGCTAAGGCCGATAGCTTTTGCAGCTTCTGCCGACAGGGTAATCGTCTTCTGGCTGCGACTATAGACGCCACCACCAGCCGAAAGCTTCGAACGATCATAATCCTGCCAGCTTGAACGCGGCAGATCGAACAGACGCTTGCGCTCTGCAAAACCGTCTGCAGGAACCGGATCGGGATCGATGAAGATGTCGCGATGATCAAATGCGGCAACAAGCCTGATCTGCTCCGACAACAACATACCATTACCGAACACGTCGCCCGACATATCGCCCACACCCGCAACCGTGAACGGCTCGGTCTGAATATCCTTGTCGAACTCACGGAAATGCCGCTTCACGGCTTCCCATGCTCCACGCGCGGTAATCGCCATGCCCTTGTGGTCGTAACCGGCAGAGCCGCCCGATGCGAAAGCATCGTCCAGCCAGAAATCGTGCGCCTGACTGATCGCGTTAGCTGTATCCGAGAAGGTAGCTGTGCCTTTGTCGGCAGCAACAACGAAATAAGGATCGTCATTGTCATGACGCACGACTTCCGCAGGCGGCACAACATCATTGTCATGGATGTTATCGGTGACCGACAGAAGCGTGGAGATGAAAACCTTATAGGCATCACGACCGGCTTCGAACACCGCATTGCGATCGCCGCCAACCGGCAGACGCTTCGGATAGAAGCCGCCTTTGGCACCCACTGGCACAATCACCGCATTCTTGACCTGCTGGGCCTTCACAAGGCCCAGGACTTCTGTGCGGTAATCTTGTGCTCGGTCTGACCAGCGTAGGCCACCGCGCGCAACGGCGCCAAAGCGAAGGTGAACGCCTTCCACTTCAGGACCATAAACAAAGATTTCGCGATATGGACGCGGATCAGGCAGCCCTTCCACAAGCCGTGGATTGAGCTTGAACGCAAAGGTCACGCGTGGCTTGCCTTCGCCATCCGGCTGATAGGCATTGGTACGTAACGTGGCTTCGATCAGATTACGGAAACGACGCAGTATCTGGTCGTCATCAATGCTCGGTACTCCGAGCAGTGCCGTTTCGATACCATCAACCAGCTTCTTTTCTGCAGATTCGCGACGCTTGGCCGATGGGTTAAAGCGCAAGTCAAACAGCGAATAAAGGTCGCTGGCGATTTCTGGATAGCGGTTTAATGCGGCTGCGATAAAGCCCTGCGAATAGGCGATACCTGCCTGTTGCAGATAACGGCCATAAGAGCGCAGGATCATGATCTGGCGCGCGGTCAGACGTGCTGTCTGCACCAGTGCGTTATAGCCGTCATTATCCGCCAGCCCATCCCAGACATTGCGGAACACATCTTCCAGCATCTCGCCATCGTCAGACAGATCGACCGGAGCACCATAGGCGTTCACAAGCTGCATATCATGGACATAGACCGGAGCGCTGTCTTTGCCTGCTTGCGGCAAATCAATGGTCTGCTCACTGACGACACGGAAGCCCATGTTTTCCAGAAGCGGCACCCGCTGCGACAACACAACCGGCGCACCATGATGATAAAGCTTCAGCGAAACCGCATCCGGCCCATCGGTGCGATAGCGATAGAAGTCCACGAAAAGCGGTGCCTCGGCACTGAGGCCAGCTATGCGCTCTGCGTCAATCAGGGCTTCAGGTGCAGTGAAGATTTCTCGATAAGATTGCGGGAAGCTTGCAGCTAATGCGACAGTCTTCGCATCCGCACTATCCGAGCTTTCGCGCACCGCGTCTTCCCAAGTGCGCACGATGGCACGCACTTCCGCCTCCAGTTCTTCGCGATCCACATGTGGCGTCGAGCGCTCATGACGGCGGATGACGAACTGCACACGGGTCAGGCCGTTTTGCAGAAAAACCGGATGGAATTCGAAGCTGTCACCACTGTAAATCTCGACGAGATAACGACCGATCTTCTCACGCACGACCGAGTCATAACGGTCACGCGGGATGTAGACCAGCACAGTTGCGAAGCGGCCAAAGCGATCAAGGCGCGGAACAGCACGCACACGCGGACGCTCACCCAATGCCAGGATCAGTTCGGCATTGGCCGTCAGGCTTTCCGTATCGATCTGGAAAAGCTCATCGCGTGGATACTCTTCAAGCACATTGATAAGTGCCTTGCCCGAATGGTCTTCGCGGTTAAAGCCGAGATGCTTGATAACTGCGTCGGCTTTGGAGCGAATGAAAGGAATACCCGCGACCGAGCTCGTGTAGGCAACGGAGGTGAACAGTCCGACGAGACGAAGTTCGCCGATGGCTTCACCTTTCGGACCAAAAATCTTCACGCCGACATAATCAAGATAAGACCGGCGATGGACCAGCGAAAGCGAATTTGCCTTGGTCACGATCAGCGGTTCATTGCTGTCGAGGAAGTCAGTGATTTCGCGTGGTGTCACCGTGTCGTCGTCATCCTTGCGGAGGATACGCACTTCGCTGTCGTTCAGGATACCCAGTGTTTCCTTGACAGGAACCAGTTCGCGGTTGTCACCCTTGCCC
Organism: Ochrobactrum quorumnocens; assembly: GCF_002278035.1. Classification (NCBI taxonomy): domain Bacteria; kingdom Pseudomonadati; phylum Pseudomonadota; class Alphaproteobacteria; order Hyphomicrobiales; family Brucellaceae; genus Ochrobactrum; species Ochrobactrum quorumnocens. The sequence goes on from NZ_CP022604.1 coordinate 2,086,575, forward strand.
TTGAAGGTCAGCTCACGCATGCCGAGGAAGATGAAACGATCATCGCGCAGCCATTCGAGAAAGGCGATTGCTTCCGGCATTGCGGCATTACCCGTCAATTCCTGAACCCGCTTGTAATCGGCGATAGCGCCATCAAGGCGCTTCATCATCGGCTTCCAGTCGCTGACAGCGGAACGGACTTGTCCGAGCACACGCTTGATCGCGGCGGTCAGATTAGCTTTCGCCTGCTTGTCGAGTGCTGGCAGATGAATCTGCACAAGGCTTACGCGCTCAACGCCCTTGGCGGGTGCGAGCTGCGATGCTTCGCCTAGAATGGTGAGGTCGTCTTTTTCCCGCTCGATATCGAAAACCGGGTGCACGACCATAAAAATCTGGCTGACATGATCGTTCAGCTCACCCATGATTGAGTCGAGCAGGAACGGCATATTGTCGTTGACGATGGTGATGACGCTGACGGGGCGACCATGGCGTTCGATGCTGTTATCGACGCTGATAATACTCTTGCCCTTACGATAGGATTGAAGCGCCTCGTAGCCATATTGGGCAGATTTATCGAGCGCTGCAGCATCGTAGGCCGCAAGATCTTCGGGCGGAGCCCATTCGAAGAGAAGCTGCGAAAACGCGGTTAGCGCCTTTGACTTTCCTCCCTTCCTCTCCTCCTTGCTTGCCTTGGAACCTTTAATTTTGCTCGACCGATCCTGCTTTGCAGTCACGTCGGATACTCCTGTCATGATGGCAATGCGCGCCAAACTAGCAGATTGGGTATCCGTTTCGATGACAAATCGTTGAAAACAACCAAAAAATTCCGTGAAAGTCAGAAAACTCGCATCTAATCCATTTAATTTGGAACAAAACTTCGAAAACTCTCCGGGAAATTTCGAAATATGCCGTTTCGCTTCGCGTCAATCACACTTCAGGTGACACAACAGGTTTACGTAAGCGTCATAACAGCTAAATTTTGCCACAAATCAGGGGCGAATCTGAGCCGTGAAAATCCCGATCAAAGCTCGATCAAATGATCGTCCAGCTCGTTGATATCATTGTCACCAGCGGGGAAATGTTTCTCCAGCAACAAGCCTGCCTGACCAATGGCCAATACGAAACCTTCGGCTACCTCCTTGCGTGAAGCATGATGGATGAGGGTTGCAACAATCCCATTCCATTCTTCCTGCTCGACCCGCGCGTGAATGCCTGCATCGGCGATAACCTCGGCGTAATGCTCCGCCATAGAGACAAAAAGCAGGATGCCGGTGCGGTGTTCTGTGATGTGTACATTGCGCGCTAAAAACTGCTGCAATGCATTGAGATGGGCGCGTTTATAGCGAATGCGGCGCGGCACCAGCAACATACGGATCGAAGGCAGAAACCAGAGAACCAGCATCGCCGAAATGAAAGCCGCCAGAATAGCGAGACCAAACATCGGTAGCCGGATATCGAACCAGTACCAATGCGCGAGAAATGCAAGAATGACCGAGGTTATGAGAATGCCGCAGGTTGCAACGAAGCCCGCAGCAAAGAAATAATCATCACTGGAACGCGCCAGAACGGCATAGATTTCGCCGCTCGTATTGGCCTCGGCATCGCGGATCGCATGAGCGATACGCTTGTGATCTTGTCCGCCGATTAGGTTTTTACCTGTCACAGATTCCTCCCCTACCAGCTACCCGAAGCGCCGCCGCCGCCTGACGAACCACCGCCGCCAGAAAAGCCGCCACCGCCACTACCGCCTGATGACCATCCACCGCCACCGCCGGAGAAACCGCCGCCGCCAGACCCGCCGCGTGAGTTGAAATCGACCACCATACCCAGCCAGCGATACTTACCGGGACCGATCTTGCGCCCAAAGATTGGCGTCAGGATCGCCATGCCAAAGCCTCCGAAGAAGATCAGGCACCAAAAAGTGATGAAAACGACAAAAATCCAATCGACGTCGTCGGAACCAGAACTTGTCTGAACGTTGCGTTTTGCACGCGCTTCAAGCTCAGCTGCATCACCGGAAAGCACCGACAAAATCCCGTCAACGCCTTGAACCACACCACCGGAATAATCTCCGGTGCGAAACGCCGGAATGATCGTACCATTGATGATGACGCTCGAAAGCGCATCCGTCATCGTGCCTTCGAGGCCATATCCGACCTCAATGCGCACTTTTCGATCATTGGGTGCTACGACCAGCAGGATGCCATTATTTTCCTGGCGTTGACCCAGCGCCCAGGCCCTGAACAAGCGATTGGAATAGGTTTCGATATCCTCGCCGTTCAGGCTCGGAACCGTCACCACCACCACTTGATCGGACGATTTCGCTTCAAAATCGGCGAGTTTTTGCGTGAGTTGCTGCCGTGCTGTCGGGTCAATAATACCGGCTGCATCAACCACGCGCCCGGTCAAAACTTGCGCAGGCTTTGCCGTGTCCTGCGCATTTGCACCCACCGCCGCAAAGACCGCGAACAGAAGCGCGACAAAAGCAAACAGGTTTCGCAGCCGGTTCAGGCCGCGAAACGCCGCACGCATGGGAAGCAAAGCTGCCACGGAAAACCCGATCAATTGTTAAAGTTGACCTGGGGTGCTGTCTGGCTTCCCGCATCCGCACTGAATGTCTGCATCGGCACAGCATCGCGGTACCAGATCCATGTCCAGATCATCGTCGGCATGGTGCGGATCGCCGTATTATATACACGTACCGCTTCGATATAATCCCGGCGCGCTACGGCAATTCGGTTTTCGGTGCCTTCCAGCTGCGATTGCAACGCGAGGAAATTCTGGTTGGCTTTGAGGTCGGGGTAGCGCTCTACAACCACCATCAGGCGTGAAAGCGCGCTGGTAAGGTTGGCCTGATTATCCTGAAACTGCTTGAAGAGTTCAGGGTTATTGAGCGTTTCCGGCGTAATTTGCACCTGTGTCGCCTTGGCACGCGCATCAATTACCGCCTGAAGAGTTTCCTTTTCATGAGCGGCATAGCCCTTCACGGTTTCGACCAGATTAGGTACGAGATCGGCACGGCGCTGATACTGGTTCTGCACTTCGCTCCATGCAGCCTTGGCCTTTTCTTCATTGGTCGGAATGGTGTTAAAGCCACAGGCCGAAAGTAGCGGCACAAGGACCGCAAGCCCAAGAGCTATGAAAATGCGGCGACCCAATATTGAAAGTGAGAAAGAACGGATAGCGGTCACGGCCGACATGGTGTTCTCCTGAAAAAGGCGCCTTCTAAGCGCCTGAATAATTCTTCTTGAGCCCGCATATCTGTGTTCACGAGAATGCGAGCCGTCAAATCAATAAGATAGACGAAATTTGCTCGTCGTCCAGCCCGTTTACCGAAAGCAACCAGAGGCTACGTGAAAGCCGGCTTCAAGCATTTCCCCGACGATTCAAATCGGGGAGAAAGCTCAGTCATTATTAGGATGTTGACTTAGTCAACATATTGGATATTGATTGTGTCAACATACGGAGGCGCCGCACGTGGCGTAAAGAGGCATGAAACAGACGGACAACCAAACCGACATCGGCACGTTGCGTGCCTTCAACCGTACCTACACCCGCCGCCTCGGCTTGCTGAATGCACATCTCGACAACAGCCCGTTCACGCTGACCGAAGCGCGCATTCTCTATGAGATCGCGCACCGCCCGGCGCCTACAGCGGCGGACATCATGCGCGCTCTCGATCTCGACCGTGGCCAACTCAGCAGGACGCTCAAGCGCTTCTCCGAACGTGGATTGATCGAAACATCGCAGCATCCCGAAGGCGGGCGCAGCCGTCCGATACAACTGACGGAGATGGGACGGAGAACATTTGCAGCATTAGAACGAAACACCTGCGAGGCCGTGGGCGAACTGCTCGATGAATTGCGACCGGATCAGCGCAAGGACCTGCTGACGGCGGCAGGAACGATCACGCGCTTATTCGACAAACAAGAGCGTGCTGAAGTGCAGCTGCGCAACTTGCGTCCTGGCGATCTGGGTTGGATCATCCATCGGCAGGCTGTGCTCTATACGGATGAATACGGTTGGAACAGCGACTACGAGGCACTCGTCTCCCGTATCATAGCCGATTTCATGGAATCCTTCGATCCAGACCACGATGCCGCGTGGGTGGCCGAAAACGATGGACGCATCGTGGGATCGGTATTTCTGGTACGAGGCGACAGACCGAAACTGGGCAAGCTACGCCTGCTCTATGTAGAACCGGAGACGCGAGGCTCTGGCGTAGGCGCCAAGCTTGTGAACACTTGTATTGAACATGCGCGCAAGGTCGGCGATGACCGCCTCACACTATGGACGAACGATATATTGAAGGCAGCCCGGCGTCTTTATGAACGAGCTGGTTTCCGACTTATCGACGAAAAGCCACACCATTCTTTCGGTGCAGATCTCATTGGCCAGACATGGGAGCTGGATCTCTAAAGCATGTCGCAGTTAAATGGATTCATTTAACGTTCGCGAACATGCGACAATCAAAAGAATCTAGAGCGAGCACCATGGGTGCGATTAAACGCGACACGCTCTACAGCATAAATCCTTAAACTTGAATCAGTTTAAGGTAAAACTATGCTGTAAATATAAAGTGTTAGAGCGACCTTTGTGCGCCCAAGAGGGCGCACGGCGCTCTAGAACGCATCCGGCCTCTTTGGGCAATCCTGTGGCAGCACATAAAAAAAGCGGCAGATTGCTCCGCCGCTTTTTCCAATCGCGAATTGCGAAAAATTATTCGCTTGCAGCTTCTTCAGCAGGAGCGGCAGCTGCTGCGGCCGCAGCTTCAGCAGCAGCGGCAGCCTTGGCTGCTGCATCTTCTTCAGCCTGCTTGGCGAGAGCGAGACGCTCCTGAGCCTTCTTGCCTGGCTCACCCTTGGTCAGGTTGCTGCGTTCTGGGCGCTTTGCAAGACCAGCCTGATCGAGGAAGCGAAGAACGCGGTCGGTTGGCTGTGCGCCCTGCGAAATCCAATGCTGGATGCGGTCGCCATCGAGCTTTACGCGTTCAGCGTCCTTGGCAAGCATTGGGTTCCATGCACCAACGGTTTCGATGAAACGGCCGTCGCGTGGAGCGCGAGCATCAGCAACAACGATGTGGTAGTAAGGACGCTTCTTGGAGCCAGCGCGGGCGAGACGGATCTTAAGAGCCATTTTTTCTTTCCTTTAGACAAAAGTTCTACCCTGACGGGCAATTGGTTAATCCGGTAGAGCATTTCCAGCAAAAGTGCGAAGCGGTTTTGCGTCGGATAATGCGTAAATTAAACAAACAGAGTGGTTTCATTTTCACTGAAACCGCTCTGTTCGGTTATTCAGTTTCCGCTGTGGTTGGCAGCGGCATGCTCATGGTGCCGAATGACTTCCTTCACGATAAAGTTCAGGAATTTTTCGGCAAAATCTGGGTCGAGATGGGCATCAACAGCGAGGCCACGAAGGCGCTCGACCTGACGCTTCTCACGAGCCGGGTCAGCAGCAGCAAGGCCGCGCTCGGCTTTCAAGACACCTACAGCCTTGGTGCAGCGAAACCGCTCCGCAAGCATGTGGATGAGTGCTGCATCGATATTATCGATGGACGCGCGCAAGGACAGAAGTTCAGCGGGTACGGTGTTCTGTTCGTCGGCCATGATACTCACTTCTTCTTAGGTAGCCCGGGGAGACCACCACCAAGACCAGGAAGCTTAGGTCCACCTAAACCGGGCAATCCTGGAAGACCGCCGCCTTTGGTTAGACCAGCTGCTTCCGCCTGTTTGGCCAGCGCTTCGAGCTGCTTGGGATCCATCTTGGAGAGATCAGGCATGCCACCCATACCACCACCAAGACCACCAAGCCCCATCTTGCCAGCCAGGCCGCCCATCATCTGCTTCATCATTCCGCCCTTGCCCTTGCCCATGACTTTCATCATGTCGGCCATCTGTCGGTGCATCTTGAGAAGCTTGTTGATGTCGGCAGCATTCGTGCCTGAACCTTTGGCGATGCGCTGCTTGCGGCTATGCTTGAGAAGGTCTGGATTGGCGCGTTCGGCTTTGGTCATCGAACCGATGATTGCGATCTGACGATCAAATACCTTGTCGTCAAGACCGGCTGCCGCCGCCTTGTCCTTCATTCCGCCCATGCCGGGCATCATACCCATGATGCTGCCCATGCCACCGAGCTTTTTCATCTGGCCAAGCTGGTCAGCAAGATCATTAAGATCAAACTTGCCCGACTGCATCTTCTTGGCCATCGCTGCAGCTTTTTCCGCATCGATGTTTTCGGCAGCTTTTTCGACGAGCGAAACAATGTCGCCCATGCCGAGAATACGGTCGGCAATACGCTTGGGATAGAACTCCTCAAGCGCATCCATCTTTTCGCCGGTGGCGATCAGCTTGATCGGCTTGCCAGTAATGGCACGCATCGAAAGTGCTGCGCCGCCACGGCCATCACCATCCATACGGGTCAGAACGATACCGGTAATGCCAACGCGCTCATCAAAGTTGCGTGCCAGATTGACGGCGTCCTGACCAGTGAGGCTATCGGCTACGAGCAGAATTTCATGCGGATTGGCGGCTTTGCGGATATCCGCCATTTCCACCATCAGCGGCTCGTCGATATGCGTACGGCCTGCGGTATCTAGGATGACCACATCATGACCGCCAAGTTTCGCAGCCTGAACGGCGCGCTTGGCAATCTCGACGGGCGACTGACCAGCAATGATCGGCAGTGTATCAACAGACGTCTGAATGCCGAGCTGACGGAGCTGTTCCTGCGCTGCCGGACGACGCGTATCAAGCGACGCCATCAGCACCTTCTTGCGCTGACGCTCCGTGAGGCGCTTGGAAAGCTTACCGGTGGTGGTCGTCTTACCCGAACCCTGCAAACCAACCATCATAATGACGACAGGTGCAGGCGCATTCAGATCAACCGTGACACCTTCAGTGCCCAGCATTTCGATAAGCTCGTCGTGGACGATCTTGACGACCATCTGACCGGGCTTGATGCTCTTGAGGATTTCTGCACCGACAGCCTTTTCGCGGACCTTGTCAGTGAACGAACGAACCACTTCCAGCGAGACATCGGCTTCAATCAGCGCACGACGCACTTCGCGCAGCGCAGCCGTCACGTCGCTTTCAGAGAGAGCGCCGCGTCCGGTCAAGCCGTTCAGAATGGAGCCAAGACGCTCCTGAAGTGATTCAAACATCGAATTTCCTTTTAATCCGAGAGGAGGCTTAATGCTTCATCAGGGATAGATCGTCCCACATATCTGCCAGTTCAAGAAGCAGCCCAGTTATAAAACCAATCAAAGAGGTACAGCACCCGAGGGCGCATCGCGCTGTCGGATGTGGACCTCCGGGATCGTTTTATACCACAATGGGTCCCGGTCGGCGGCTCGCGTTCTGAAGATCGCGGATAGATTGGGGTAGGCTCTAAGGCGATAAACCTGCAATGTCAAGCAAAAGGCGGGAAGCGGCCCTGTACAATGTAGCACAGAGCCGCTTGCTCGAGCGTTATTGTGCAACTGCTCCGACAAGTGGATCGCCGATGCCCAGCACATAGAAGCCGATTAACAACAACGTGCCTGCCAGCGTCACATAATAGATCGTCGGAATGATGGTCATGCGCATCGTCAAGCCTTCGCGGCCCAATAATCCGACCGTTGCAGAAGCAGCAACGACATTATGAATAGCGATCATATTGCCCGCCGCAGCACCAACCGACTGTCCTGCAACCATCAAAGCCCCGGATATTCCCAGCCCTTCCGCAACACCGTACTGGAACTGACTCAGCATGAGATTGGAAACAGTATTGGAACCTGCAAGAAACGCGCCGAGAGCACCGACGGATGGAGCGAAGAATGGATAGATATTGCCGACCTCGACAGCCACCCAATCCGCAACCATCAGCGGCATACTTACCAACTCCTTTGAATTGACGCCTGAATTGATCATCACTCGAACCATTGGGACGGTGAAGAGCAGCACAAAGCCAGCGCCGAGCAACGTCTTTGTACTCTCCCCAAACGCCTTGGATAGTTGTGTTACAGACATGCGGTGAATGAAGAACGTGATCAGGCAGACAATGACGAGCAGCCCTCCAGGTAGGAACAAGGGCGCAAAGTCACCGCTTATTCCGGTTTCCCCCATGATATTGGTTGCAGCGAAAGTCACCGACTTCAATGCACTGCCAACAGCAGGGAATGTACGGCTTATCACAAGGAACAGCGCCAGAAGTATGTAGGGCGTCCAGGCAAGTCCCAACGATATTTTCCGTGATGTCAGCTCATCGAGTTTCATCTCGACGCTGCCCATCCAGCCTTCCGGCCATTCAGACGCTGGCGCAAAATCCCACGTGTCTTTTGGCATCAGAAATCCGGCACGTGCTGCAAGCGTGGCGAAAGCCAGACCGACCAGACCGCCGATCATTGACGGAAATTCCGCACCCAGAAACACCGCGCTTAGAGCGTAAGGTATTGTGAATGAAATGGCTGCGAAGAGCGCGAAAGGCAGAATGGCCAGCCCCTCTGTCCACGACCGGTTGCGCCCGAAGAAACGCGTCATGATAAGAACAAGAAAGAGCGGAATTAAAGTGCCACAAATTGCATGCAGAATGGCTACTTCCGACGTGATGACGTGAAAGAAGTATTCCCAGCTTGAACCAGCGCCCTGAAGTTGCCCCGTCAATGCCTCGCGATTGAGGCCCGACTGAACGCCCACAATGAGAGGAGTTCCAACCGCTCCAAATGAAACGGGCGTCGATTGAATAATGAGACCGAATGTGACGGCGGCAAGCGCTGGGAAGCCAACGGCAACCATCAATGGAGCGACAACAGCCGCAGGCGTTCCAAAGCCAGACGCCCCTTCAATGAAGGAACCGAAAAGCCACGCAATCAGAAACACCTGAATGCGTCGATCGGGACTAATTTGTGCGAAACCAGACCGGATCGCAGAAATGCCGCCCGAATGCTTCAGTGTGTTAAGCAGCAGGATCGCTCCGAAGATGATCCAGAGCAATCCGGCAGTCTGGATCAAGCCCTGAATGGTAGAAGCGATGATGCGATTGCCGCTCATACCCCATAGGGCCATGGCAATAATGACTGTGACAATGTAAGTGACCGGCATGGCGGTCCGGGCTTGAATACGAAATCCAACCAGCATTACACCGGCTACGAAAATCGGCAAAAATGCAAATAACGCAAGAAATCCATTCGACACGTGGCGTCCTCCCTCGTCAATGTCGTGGCCTAAAAGATCAAATTGTAATCATAGTGGTAAATAGTTTTTACCACCTCGGCTATAGTTCATAGGTATGAAGCACTTTGTCAACAGGGGCGAAAATGCTCGTTCTCAAGCCCTAAACTTGTCAAACTCCCCTATTTTAGCGATAAAATACTTGAAATGGTGGGACTTGGTGTCCGGTTCCGGCATGACATTTGACGTAAAGAATGGCAAATTCGCGCCGAGGTAGAATCAACTCCGAAGGAGAAACGAATGGCATTGTTTGCCAAGGGCCGGTCTTGGACGGCAGCAGCAGTTCTTGCAGTGGGCATGATGGCCGGAACTGGCCTAGCCGAGGCAGCCCAGTGCGGAAACAACGGCGCTGGCTATAATGCCTGGCTCCAGCAGACGATCAAGGAAGCGCAGGGACGTGGTATTGGCAAGCGTGCAATCAGCGCACTGACCAATACAAAATATGCGCAGGCCACGATCAATGCTGATCGCAATCAGAAGAGCTTCAAGCTTTCCTTCGAGCAGTTCATGCAGAAGCGTGGCGCAAACACGATCATCCAGCGCGGACGTTCGATGAAGAAGCAGAATGCAGCGCTCTTTGCTGCAATCGAAAAGCGCTATGGCGTTCCTGCCGGCCCGTTGCTTGCAATCTGGGGTATGGAAACTGGCTTCGGTGCCTATCTCGGCAAGCAGCACACGCTTTCGGCTGTTGCAACGCTTGCCTATGATTGCCGCCGCAGCGACTATTTCACCCAGCAGCTTTATGCAGCGCTCAAGCTGATCGACAATCAGGATCTCGATCCAAATGCTGTCGGCGCCATGCATGGCGAAATCGGCCAGACACAGTTCCTGCCTGTTAACGTTCTGAAATACGGCGTGGACGGCGATGGCAGCGGTCATATTGACATGGCTCGCTCTAAGGCGGATGCACTCTATTCGACTGCTAACTTCCTCGTCGGTCACGGCTGGAGACGCGGCGCTGGCTACCAGCCAGGTGAAGCCAACTACGGCGCGATCCAGGGCTGGAATGCTGCAAGCGTTTACCAGCGCGCCATTGCCGAAATGGGCAAGGCAATCGACGAATAATCATACTTATGGCGAAGTGAGAACATTGTTTCGCCATAAAACGAACAGAGAAAAGCCCCGAAATTCGGGGCTTTTTTCGTCTTATGCTGCTGTTTCCGGTGCGTCTATGACCGAACCTTCAGGTCTCTTGAAGTCACCGGTCTGCTGATCCATCACCCACAGCTCGCCGGTCGAAATATCAAACCACGCGCCATAAAGGGTAAGCTTGCCCTTCTTCTCAAGAATGTCGACACATGGGAATGTGCGCAGATTGTTGAGCGAGTAGCGGATCGAAATACGCTCCAGCGCAGTCTGACGCTCGGTCGGTGTCATCAGCTGGTTGCCACTGATGGTCTCCGCCGCTGGCGCAATCAGGCTCATCCACTTGCCGATAAAGTCGCTTGGTGAAAGCGGCGCGCTTTGCGTATCAAGCGCTGCTTTAATACCGCCGCATCGACCATGGCCCATGACGACGATATTCTTAACCTTGAGGCTCTGCACTGCAAATTCGAGCGCAGCAGAAGCCGCATGGAATTCACCATCCGGCTCATAAGGCGGAATAAGATTGGCAACATTGCGCAAAACGAATATTTCGCCCGGTGCCGTGTTGAAGATTGTTTCCGGAGCGGCGCGGGAATCGCAGCAGGCAATGACCAGCGTTTCTGGTGCCTGACCTTTTTCAGCGAGTTCCTTATAACGTGCCGTTTCAGACGCGAAATGCTCGCTCATGAAGGTTTGGTAACCGGCGAGGAGTGTATCTGGAATATCAGCCATGGCTTTCCATTATCCCTATCGAAAACGCAGAGCAATTAAAAACGTGAGGCGACAACTTGCGACCCGTTGCCACTTAACCCAACTCTTATACCAAGGCGGCTCAAGATGCTGCAGACGCATCACGCCTTGAAAAGTTCAATCACTGGCGCTTACAGCAGTTCCAGTTAATAGTGAATCGTTGGAACTGCTGTAGCTATTTGTTTTTAGGCATTTCCGAACGCAAAATCGGTTCCCACTTTTGCTGGAAATGCTTTAACCAAAATCCCATGAGTGATTCTCATGGGATTTTGGTATTATGCGCGCAATCCCTTGGTTGGATGTACCAACCGTCGGGTTTGTACCATTGCCATCGGCGTTGCGAGACTGGACGCATCTGCTTCCAGCATCAGTTCATCAGCCCCGCGCTTCGCAGAACGAGCCATGATCTCAAACACTGCAGCTGTCGTACTTTGCAACATCTTCTCGTCGGAAAGACCGGAAAGTTTGCGCGCCAGAAACACCGCCGAAGTTAGATCTCCAAGACCATTGGTGGGGCCTTCGACACAACGATGCTCCGCCATCAATGCGGCCGTAGGCGTCAGCAAAATATTACCGATACTGCCCGTCATAAGCGGGAAAGCAGATGTCACCAGCATCGTCGCAGGCCCCGCATCAAGTGCTGCTTCCATCAGTGCCTTGTTATCTTCAAGCGGCACGCCGGTCAGCCAGGACAACTCAAATCGATTGGGCGTGGCAATATCGGCAAGCGGCAACAACTTGTCGCGGATGCCGACGGCCGTCGCTTCAGGAACATACAGCCCCTTTTGATCGCCGATAACCGGATCACACAGATAGAGCGCATTTGGATTGCGCGCTTTCACCGCCTTGATCAGTCCGGCTACAGCTTCTGTTTGTTCGGGATGCCCGAGGTATCCGGTCAGGATCGCACCCACTTCACCCAGCCACGGCGCGCGTTCCAGATCCTGCATCAATGTCGCAAATTCCTGCGGCGGCGGCACAATGCGCCCAGCAGGCCCATGACCAGGATGCCATGGCAACACCACAGTTGGTACGGCCCAAACAGGAAAACCCAGCGTTTCCAATGCGAAAACCGCGGCGCGATTGCCCACCGAACCGCGAACGACATGACTTGAAATGACAATAACGGTTGTCGCATCCGACGGCGCTGAGAGCGTCATGTTGAACCTAGCTTTGCATGAGATAGAAAAGGAGCCAGCCGATAATCGCCAGCGTGATGATGAGGCCGAGTCCGCGCCCAACGCGCGTAGCCCAGAGTTCGATTGGATCATTCTCTGGTGCGTCGCTGGCGGAGAGATGATCGGCGGTGCGAGAAAGCCCACGCCGCACAATGCCCTCGGCACCAATCTGTTCACGCTGCAGCCGATCAAGAATACGCTGCGCCTCGTCCTGACGCTCGCGTCCCGGACCGCTGCCCTCGCCTATACCCGCCTGCTGGCGTTCACCCATGACCTGCCTGCCCTCAAGAAAAGACTCGCGTCTCAGAGAAGAACCACAGCATCACGCCCGAAGCGCCGTTCTGCAAGCAGAATGTTTGATCAAACGTAACTCGTCTGCAAACAGATTGGCATTTTTCGAAATACACTCATGCGATTTTCACGATCAGCTTGCCAAAATTACCGCCCTCAAGCAGCGAGAAGAAGGCTTTTGGTGCATTTTCAAGCCCGTCAACAATGTCCTCGCGATAGCGCACATGACCATCGGCAATCCACTTCGCCATATCATGATAGAAGGCCGGGCGCTGCTCCACGAAATCACGCTGGATAAAACCGCGAATGGTAAGGCTCTTTGACAAAACGTCCCGCATGAAAACCGGCAGTCGATCCGGTCCATCGAACGCTCCGCTTTGGTTATATTGGGCAATCAGACCACAGACCGGCACACGCGCAAACTGATTGAGCAGCGGGAAAACTCCCGCAAAGACTTTGCCGCCTACATTCTCAAAATAAACGTCAATGCCTTTGGGGCAGGCTGCGGCCAGCTCTTCTGCAAAGTTATCGCTACGATGATCAATTGCTGCATCAAAGCCAAACTCTTCAATCAGCGCACGACATTTATCTGCACCACCCGCGATGCCGACAGCGCGCGCGCCTTTCAGCTTCGCAATCTGGCCAACAGCTGAACCCACAGGTCCTGTTGCTGCGGCGACCACAACGGTCTCACCTTCTTTCGGTTGACCAATTGTGAGAAGGCCCGAATAAGCGGTAAAGCCCGGCATTCCAAGAATGCCAAGTGCCGTGGTTACGGGCGCTGCTTTCTGATCAAGCTTGCGAACATCGGTGGCTTTTGCCAGCGCATAACTTTGCCAGCCCGAATGGGAAAGCACGAGGTCGCCCGGCGCAAAACCAGCGCTTCGACTTTCAACCACTTCGCCCACGGTCCCACCATCCATGACGCCGCCGATCTCGACAGGTGCAGCATAGGATTTGGCGGCACTCATGCGCCCACGCATATAGGGATCAAGCGAAAGGTAACGCAGTTTCAGAAGCAGTTCACCTTCGCCCGGGCTTGGGATTGCCACTTCCTCAAGTCGAAAATTCTCAGCTACCGGCTGCCCATCGGGACGCGATGCGAGGACGATACGTTGATTGACTTTCGTGGCCATGGAAAACTCCCTGCACATTCTGGCTGATCAAAAGGCATTATGCCCCTTACTCTTGATCCGAACGTAAGTGAATCGCTTCGACTGCGAAACGACCGCACGGAAATCTTCGTGCTTGTTTTAAACGAATGGAAAGAAACTCTGTTCCCTTTCCGGCACGCCGTTAGAAAAGAAAATCCCGCCACGATGGGCGGGGTCGATATTCCATAAAATGCGGTCGTTACTTCATCGTAGGAATGACGAATTCGGCTCCGTCCTTGACGCCACCGCGCGCCCGCAGCGGAGCGAGGACGCGCAATGTGAAAATCGTCTGGCGTTACTTCATCGTTGGAATAACGAATTCGGCTCCGTCCTTGACGCCTGACGGCCAGCGCGAGGTGACTGTCTTGGTCTTGGTATAGAAGCGGAATGCATCCGGGCCATGCTGGTTGAGATCACCGAAGCCAGAAGCTTTCCAGCCACCAAAGGTGTAATAAGCAATCGGAACAGGGATCGGCACATTGATACCAACCATGCCGACCTGAACACGGCTTGCGAAATCCCGGGCTGCATCACCGTCGCGGGTGAAAATGGCAACGCCGTTGCCGTATTCATGTTCATTCGGAAGGGCCAGCGCTTCCTCGTAGGTCTTAGCGCGCACAACCGAGAGAACCGGACCGAAGATTTCTTCCTTATAGATGCGCATATCCGACGTGACATTATCGAACAGGCAACCACCCATGTAGAAGCCGTTTTCATAACCCTGCATCTTGAAGTTGCGGCCATCGACGACGAGCTTTGCACCTTCTTCGACACCGAGATCGACATAACCACGAATGCGATCTAGTGCAGCCTTGGTAACAACCGGACCGTAATCAGCTGAATTATCAGTCGAAGGACCAATCTTTAGCGATTCAACGCGTGGGATCAACTTTTCCATCAGGCGGTTTGCAGTGTCTTCACCAACCGGAACAGCTACCGAGATCGCCATGCAGCGTTCGCCTGCCGAACCGTAACCCGCGCCGATTAGTGCATCCACGGTCTGATCCATGTCCGCATCCGGCATGATCAGCATGTGGTTCTTGGCACCACCGAAACACTGGACGCGCTTGCCGTTCGAGCAGCCGCGACCATAGATATACTGCGCAATCGGTGTTGAGCCGACAAAGCCAATAGCCTGAACATCAGGATCATCAAGCAGCGCATCAACGGCATCCTTGTCGCCATTGACGACGTTGAAAATGCCGGCTGGAAGACCGGCTTCCATGAACAGTTCGGCCAAGCGCATCGGCACACCTGGATCGCGCTCGGATGGCTTCAACACAAAAGCATTGCCGCAAGCAATCGCAGGTCCGGCCTTCCAAAGGGGAATCATTGCCGGGAAGTTGAACGGAGTAATACCAGCAACCACACCCAGCGGCTGGCGCATGGAATAGGTGTCGATGCCGGTTCCTGCATTGTCGGTGAATTCGCCCTTCAGCATATGCGCAGAGCCAAGACAAACCTCGACCACTTCAAGACCGCGCTGAATATCGCCCTTGGCGTCAGCAATGGTTTTGCCGTGTTCACGTGCAAGCAGTTCGGCAAGGCTGTCATATTCGGCTTCAACCAGTTCAAGGAACTTGCGCAAAATACGAACGCGGCGCTGCGGGTTGGTTGCACCCCATGCAGGCTGTGCGGCCTTGGCATTTTCCACCGCTTCGCGGACTTCGTCTTTTGTGGCGAGAGCGACAGTACCCTGCACCGTGCCATCAAGCGGCTGGAAAATATCCGATGTACGTCCGCTTTTGCCAGCGACATGCTTGCCGCCGATGAAATGTCCTACAGTGCGCATTGAAAAGACCTCCCTGAATTCCGGTTCCATCTGGCAGATTCAAAACTGCCATCTTGATATCCATCCTGGCTCTGCAAATTCACAATTGCAAGGCGCTGAAAAGCGTATCCGTTGTGCATTTTCTATAGTACGATGGAGCAATATTCCGAAAAGTGCGTAGCGGTTTTCGGACAAGGTCATGCTCAAATTAAAGCATTTCCAGCAAAAGTGGGAACCGCTTTTGCGTTCGGAAATGCGTAAAAACAAATAGTTACAGCGGCTCCAACGATTCAATATTAACTGGAACCGCTGTAAGATCACGCTCAAACAAAGAACGCCATGAACTGGGACGATATCCGCATATTCCTTGCCGTTGCGCGCTCTGGGCAGATTCTGGGCGCGGCCAAAAGGCTTGGCCTCAATCATACAACAGTTGCCCGCAGACTGACTGCACTTGAGGCTGCACTTTCCACGACTCTGCTGACGCGCCGAACCAACGGCTCGACGCTCACGCAGGCGGGCGAGGAATTTCTGCTTGCAGCCGAACGCATGGAAGCAGAAATGCTTTCCGCGCGTTCGCAGGTCGGCAATGCGGATATCGCTGTTTCAGGTACAGTGCGGATCGGTGCGCCCGATGGTTTTGGCGTTACGTTTCTGGCTCCAAGGCTGGCGAGGCTGACACAGCAATATCCCGACCTCACGATCCAGCTTGTGCCGGTGCCGCGCTCCTTCTCATTGTCGCGACGTGAAGCAGATATAGCTATCACGGTCGAACGCCCGGAACAGGGGCGGCTGATCGCCCGCAGGCTGGTCGATTATACGCTCGGTCTTTTTGCACATCGCTCCTACATTGAAGCGAATGGCATGCCGGAAAGCGTCGAAGATCTGAACAAGCATCGGACCATTGGCTATGTGGAAGATCTGGTGATCAATCCGTCTCTGGCATATGCGCCGGAAATCAGCCGCGATTGGAAGCCTGCTTTTGAAGTTTCAAGTGCGCTGGGACAGGTAGAGGCAGTTCGTGCGGGTGCTGGCATTGGCATTCTTCACGCGTTCATCGCACGCGCTGATCCCAATCTGGTGCCTGTTCTGCCCGATCGCATCATCCGTCGATCCTATTGGCTGACCTATCACGAATCCGCGCGCACCCTGCGGCGCGTTACTGCCGTCTCAGCTTTGATTTCCGAGCTGGTAGAGAGCGAGAAGTCGCTGTTTAGCTAGAGCGATCCCGAAAAGTGTGAAACGGTTTTCGGGATGCACGTAGAAACGCGCTCTAATTCGCTCGCCAGTAAATTGCCATCACACTGAGGATCATAGCTGCTGGGATAAACAGCGCATCAAGGCCAATGAAATAATGCGCAAAGCCGCCCAGAACGGCACCAATCATCAGTGACAGCCAAACGGCGAAATGTTGCAACCAGCGCCACCTTGGTGCTTCGCCCCGCAATGATCCGGCAAGATCGGCAGCAGAATTAAACAAAGTTCCTGTCACATAAGTCACACCGAGGCGCGCTGAGCCGATCGGTTGTACGGCGGCATTCTGCGCACCCATGGCGGCTGCCAGAAGCAGCACCGGATGGATAAGATTGAGCCCCTCGTGGCGCAAGACACTGACCAGAAGAAGTATCGCCGCCACGCTAGCCATAACTGCAAGACTACCGTTCTTGCCATGAGCGCGAACGGTCAACGTACCTAAAAAAGCTCCGGTGAAAAACAAGGCGATAAGAGCCGCCGGAAGCCAGATAATTGCCCGTCCCATCGCATCCGACTGCCCGGCAATAGCGAGACCGAGCTGTGTGGTGTTGCCACTCATGAAAGAGGCAAAAAAGCCGCCCAGTTCGAGAAAAGCAATTCCATCAATGAAGCCCGCCGATGCGGTCAGAGCCAGACCGAGAGACAGTCGCGAATTCGGTGTCATGGGATTGAACTTTGAAAAAGAGTGGCCCGGCTTTTGAAAAAACCGGGCCTTAATTCAAGATTGGAACGCGCCCTCAGACGCGTTTAACGATACGCAGAATAACAAGAAGGATCGCAGCACCGATAAAGGCGTTGACGATAGCCGCGATAATACCGCCGCCGACCGAAAAACCCAGTCGCGGCAAAAGCCAGCCTGCGAAGAAAGCGCCGATCACACCCACAATGATGTTACCGATGAGGCCGAAACCACCACCCTGAACCACTTTGCCAGCTAGCCAGCCGGCGATCAGGCCGACCAATAGAAATACGAGAAGACTTCCACCGTCCATAAGCAATTCTCCCTCTCATCATGCATCCCGCGACGCATCTGCAATGAGTTGACAATATGTTGGCCTGTCAGACAAGAGGCTATGAGAATTAAGGCGCCAGATGCCGGAAAGCGGCAACCACATCTTCATAGACCTTACGCTTGAAGGGCACGATCAAATCCGGCAGTTCCTGCATCGGTTTCCACGCCCATTCCTCGAATTCAGCCGTATGACCACCGGGAGGAGGATTGATCGCGATCTCGCTCTCGTCGCCTTCAAAGCGATAAGCAAACCACTTCTGGGTCTGTCCGCGATATTTTCCTTTAAGCGCCTGCCCGACCAGGCGTGGAGGTAGATCGTAATTGATCCAGTTTGGGGCTTCAGCAAGGAGGGATACCGACTTCATGCCGGTTTCCTCATAAAGCTCACGCAGCGATGCAACTGCTGGATCTTCGCCTTTATCGATACCGCCTTGCGGCATCTGCCAAAGCTGTGTTGCCCCATCCATCTCATCACCTGGAATAACGATGCGCCGCCCGGCCCAGACGAGACCTTCCTTGTTGAGCACCATCAACCCAACACAGGGGCGATAAGGCAGGCTTTCGGGATCGACAGGACCTTTATGCTTCGACATCGTAATCTCCGTGTATTCGCAGGTATGCGCACCCATTGATATGCGGCAGCTCTTAGCGTTTCAATGTTATTAAACTGCGACAAAAAGAAAACGCGGGAGCCGAGGCTTCCGCGTTTGTTGTTTCAGTCGTCGTCACAGATAGATCAGTTCAGCACACCCTTTTTAGGGTCTGGCGGGAACGCAGCATTGGCTTCCTCACCGCGCAGAAGCTTCAGCGCTTCGTTGAGCTGAACGTCATCCTTAGTCTCAAGCGGAACATAAGCTGCCGAACCCGATCCCTGATCGTCTTCAGCATTGCCCTTGATGTGGCCCTTGAGCTCGGACTCACCGCGAACAACATCCTCACCGCGCAGTTCTGGCGGCAATGGCTGTTCAACCTTGATGTCCGGCGTGATGCCCTTGCCCTGGATCGACTTGCCCGACGGCGTATAATAGAGCGCTGTCGTCAGACGCAGCGAACCATTTTCACCAAGCGGGATGATCGTCTGAACGGAACCCTTGCCGAAAGACTGCGTGCCCAGCACGGTCGCACGACGATGATCCTGCAATGCACCGGCAACGATTTCCGAAGCACTGGCCGAGCCGCCATTGATCAGCACGATCACTGGCTTGCCATCAACAAGATCACCCTTGCGCGCGTCAAAGCGGGTTACATCCTGCGGATCACGTCCACGGGTCGAAACAATTTCACCCTTATCGAGGAACGTGTCTGAAACAGCCACGGCCTGATCAAGCAGTCCACCTGGATTGAGGCGAAGGTCGAGCACATAGCCTTTGAGCTTGTCGCCCGGCAGCTTCTCCTGAATGTCCTTGATCGCCTTCTTGAGATCTTCCGAAGTCTGCTCGGTGAAGGAAATCACGCGCAGATAGCCAACATCATTCTCAATCCGCGAGCGAACCGCCTTGACCTTGATCACAGCGCGATCGATCTTGAGCGTGATAGGCTTATCAGCACCCTGACGAATAAGTGTGAGCTCAATCGGCGAACCGATTTCACCGCGCATCTTTTCAACGGCGTCGCTGAGGCTCAATCCACGGACTTCCTGGCCGTCGATCTTGCTGATCAGATCGCCCGCAAGAACACCGGCCTTGGAGGCAGGCGTATCATCAATCGGCGCGATGACCTTCACAAGATCATTGTCCATTGTCACTTCGATACCAAGGCCACCGAACTCACCTTTGGTCTGCACGCGCATATCCTGCGCGGCTTCCGGGTTGAGATAGGAGGAATGTGGATCCAGCGACGTCAACATGCCGTTGATCGCGCTTTCGGTCAGCTTCTTGTCATCGGGCGGCGTCACGTATTGCTGACGCACACGCTCGAAAATATCACCGAAGAGTGCAAGGTCCTTATAGACATCGCTGTCTTTCCCCGCTGCCGCAAAGGCAGTGGAAGCAGGCGCGCCCTGAACCATCACCATGGCTGACGCCCCCATAAGGGCTCCGGCGAACAGCAGCGACAGTTTACGTATCATTTTGTGTCCTTCCAGAAAGCCGTTCAGTCCACCACGGGGCCGGATCAACGGGTTTTCCATCCTTTCGAAACTCAATGTAAAGCAATGGCGCGCCATTGCCCACCTCTATCGGTGCAACACTTGCGAGAAGTTTTTCACCCATTGCGCCGACAGGTTCACCCGCCAACACAAACTGACCTTGCGCCACATCGATTCGACCCATGCCAGCCATCACGATATGATATCCGCCGCCCGCGTCCAGGATCAAGAGCTGCCCATAAGATCTGAATGTACCTGCATAAAGCACAACGCCATCGGAAGGTGACGTAATCGTGGCAGCGGGCAAGGTTTCGACCACCTGCCCCATCATGTTGCCGCCAACCCCATCCTTTTCAGCAAAGTGTCGGATTGTCTTGCCCGCAGCAGGCAATCCCAACTTTCCCTGCAATGATGCAAAGTCGATCTGAGCATGCAAGCGGTTCTCGCCAGGCGTTGCTTCTCCGGCCTTTTCTTGCGCTTTTGCAAGACGTTCGGCTTCCGCCTTGCGCGCAGCATCAGCCGCATCCCGGACCCCTGCCATCTGCTCATCGAGCCCGTCGATCAGCTCCTTGATGCTACCCGCCTTGGCCGCAAGTTCTTCCGAACGCTTGCGCTGTGTCTCTATTTCCTGCTCGGATTGTGCCTGCAACTTCTTCTTTTCTTCAAGAAGAAGTGATTGACGCTTCTGCTCTTCGGCCTGCGCAGTGCGTGTTTCCTTGAGCTTGTCCTGCTCTTGAGTAATCGAGGCCGTGACACGCTGCATATCCTGGAGATCGCTTGTGAGTTCTTCCACCTGCTCGCGCATTTCAGGCACAACCGCGCCAAGCAGCACCGCACTGCGTACCGATGCCAGGGCATCGTCGGGCCGTACAAGAATGGCAGGCGGCGGGTTCAAACCCATCCGCTGCAGGGCTGCCAGCACTTCAGCCAGAATGCTGCGCCGCGCACGCAAGGAATTGCGAATGCCGTCTTCCTGCTCACGCAAAGACATGAGTTTGTCGGCACTATCAGCAATATCCTGCTGCAATTTCTTGTCAGTCTTTGCAGATTGGATCAGTGCTGCCGTAATCGTTGCCTGGTCTTTCTTAAGGTTGGCTACCTCGTCTTCGAGCTGCTTCAGCTTGTCGCTTGATACCGAGAGTTCGGTGCTGAGCTGCTCATATTCACTTGCTGCCTTGTCGCGCTGCTGCTGGATTCCTTCCTGTGCAAAAGCCAGCGTTGCGCCCGACATAAGCGCAGTCGCAACAAGGCCAGCCCGCATCAAGGCAGACAGCAAAGACTTTTTTGGAAGGCGAAAAGGACTCATGGCGCGCTATATCAGGAACAAACAAGGCCAAAACTAGCCGCATACTGTTAACGAACCATCAACCATAACCCGGCAGAGCCGATTATAGCCGTCATGACGCGAGCTGTTCCATCAATTCGATACGATTCCCGAATGGATCAGAGATATAGCATCTTGCATAACCAATCAGCGGTTCATCGTCGACAACAGAGACACCGGCGGCGGTCAGCGTTTCGATCAACTTTGCCAGCTCCTTAACAATGAAGGCCGGATGCGCTTTGCGGGCGGGAACAAATTCGGGATCGATACCGAGGTGAATTTTCAACGAACCTCGCTCAAACCAGCAACCACCTCTTACCGCCAGATTTGATGGCTTCGGCTCTTCAGGAATTCCCAGAAGTCCTTCGTAAAAAGCACGAGCTTTTTCTTCTTCGCCCTTTGGCATCGCCAGCTGTATATGATCGAGCCGAGTGATATGCATCCGTGCTTGTCCAACCATTGTTCGTGGCAGTATTAGGCAAGAAGATTACTCAAAGGGCAAGGTCAGGGTATTTGCTCGCATATTCCTGCATTTCACGGCGATAGCGCCAGACGGCTCGTGCGCGACTTTTCCAAAGATCGCGGCGCGGTCTTTTCCACGGTTTTTCCGGGCCATGGAAATGCACGATAATATCCGGAACCGTCTTGCTTTCCTCGGCGTCTCCACCAAGTCGGACAATATGTCTGCGTTGTCGGGAGGAATCGCGCCATGAAGAATTGTAAGCCGGATTGATAAGATGCACACGACCACGAAACACATTATTGAGGTGGTCCTGATCACCTAGCGGGAATGCGGAAGCTCGAACGAGATCGTGCATTGCTTGATGTAGTTCTGGCTCGGCGCGGATCGCATCTGTATCAAGCAGCAAGACACCGGCGTTAAAATAGCGCGATATATCGGTCTGCTCCATCAGTCCCTGTAACTCGCTTACGCGAACCAGACATTTATCGCGCACTTTAAGACCGCGCGCCGACCACTTCGCCACGACGCAATCACGTACTGCACCAATCGGACAACCATTGAGATTGAGCGAGAAAAGCGGTGCAACATCACCGACGACCTGAGTATCGCCGTCGATATAAAGAACGCGACCAGAAATTCGAGCTGGAATATGCAGACGCCCCATCGTTGCAGCTGAAATATGTGCGGTCGGCCCCTTGGCGCCATCCAGATCATCGGCCGACAAAGCGAGGCAATTAAGTGTAACAGCCGGATTTGTCATCGCAACACGCCTGACCGCGTCCCAGTCCTGGTCGCTAAGGCCGTCACCCCAGAAATGAATGATACCCGGTAGGGTCAAGTGACGGAGCACGCCCCACATAGCCACAAGAGTGGGTTTGAGAAAGCCGCTATCCGTCACGAAAGCGATCTGTGGCAACGTCTCGGTAAGTGAGTTATGTGACATGGTTTTCTGCAGGTGATGCAAGAGGCAGTTATAAAATCGGCCAAAAAACAGGACCGATTTCGCCACCTATTTGAAAAACATGAAAGAACTAGGACCGATGATACGGATGGCCTGCAAGAATTGTTGCAGCACGATATAATTGCTCAGCTATCAATATACGCGCGATCTGATGCGGCCATGTGAGCTCGCCTAGCGCCAGAACCAGATCTGCGCGCGATCGTAACGAAGGATCGTGCCCATCCGGGCCGCCAATGGCAACAATCAGCTGGCGCTTGCCATCATCACGCATGCGGCCAATGCGTTCAGCAAAAGATTCTGAGCCGAGCGCTTTGCCGCGCTCGTCGAGCAGGATAAGGGCTGCCCCGTTATCAAGTGCTTCATTGATGCGCTGTGCTTCTTCGGCCTTACGCAGATCAGCTGTTTGTCCGCGGCTTTCGGGTATTTCATTCACACCCGCAAATTCGAGCCCTAATGGCGGTCCCGCCTTGGAAAAGCGGCCGAAATAACGCTCGACCAACTCCCGCTCGGGGCCGGCTTTCATCCGGCCCACGGCCATCACACTCACACGCATAGTGCCCTCTTACGACTTGATCAGTGCACCGTTCCCGATGCGCGCTGATCTTCGGCATCGTCGTTGATCCAGATTTTTTCCAGATTATAGAAATCACGGATTTCCGGACGGAAAATATGGACGACAATATCGCCTGTATCGATGAGAACCCAATCACCGCCCTCGAGCCCTTCGACCCGGACATTCTTGCAGCCCATTTGACTGAGCGCCTGCAAAAGATGGTCAGCGACAGCCGTCACGTGACGATGCGAACGACCAGAAGCGACGATCATATAATCGCCGATCGAAGATCTTCCGCGAATGTCGATGGGGATAATGGATTCTGCTTTGGAGTTTTCGAGACTGGCCAAAGCCGCGTCGAAGGTCTGGGACACGAAAGCTGTTTCGTTCATCCCGACCGGTGAAGGCGCGTGGTGAGCCTTCTTCTCAATTGCTGTTCTCAGTGTAGTTCCTTTCCGACAAGAACAACGCCGTACGGCAGTCATAAGCACCGCACATACCTAAGATAGGCAGAGTCCCTGTATTCTTTCAAGAGTCTTGGCTTCTTTTGAAGCGCATCTTAGACGTAAAGTGGCTTTACACTTTTCGGATGTGCTCAAGACATCCTTCATTTGTTCGATTTTTGTTTACGCAGCGCACTTGAAGAAAGCGAAGAACGCGGCCCGTGAATAAACGTCCAGGCCGGTGGATTACGCCGTGCAAGGATCGGCGCGTAATGTTCATCTAGCCGGCTATCGGAAAATGTTTGCGCCATCCGTGACGACAGATAAGCCAAAGTCGAACCCGGCCGGTCGATCACTGCGATCGGGAAGTTCTGCGCAATCTCCCGCCAGCGCTGCCAGCGATGGAAAGAAGCCAGATTGTCTGCACCCATAACCCAGACGAAATGCACACCGGGATTGGCCTTGCGGATCAGCGCCAGAGTGTCGGCTGTGTAGCGCACATTGAAGGCTGCTTCCAGCGCCGTCACCTTGATGCGCGGATCGCTTGCGACATGCTCACTGAGCTCTAAGCGTTCAGCAAGCGGCGCAAGTTCCCGCTTATCCTTCAGTGGATTGCCGGGCGTCACCATCCACCAGAGCTGATCGAGCTTCAGCCGCCGGATGGCGATTTCAGCGACCAGCGCATGACCACCATGTGGTGGATTGAACGAGCCGCCAAACAGGCCGACCGTCATGCCCTTTTCGACATGCGGCATGCGCAAATATTGTGCATCAACGTCCGGATAACTCGCCTTTAATGCGGAAAGCCCAAAGCCGAACCGCATTAGCACATGATCCCGAAAAGGGGGTACCAGTTTTCGGATAAGATCATGTCGAGCCTAACCTCTAACCTGTCCGTTTCCACGAACACGATATTTGAAGGAGGTCAGTTGTTCGACGCCAACCGGACCACGCGCATGCATCTTGCCAGTCGCGATACCAATTTCCGCACCCATGCCGAACTCGCCGCCATCAGCAAACTGCGTCGAAGCATTGTGCAAAAGAATGGCCGAGTCGATCTCGTTGAAGAAGCGTGCAACGACATCCGCATCCCTAGCCACAACAGCTTCGGTGTGGTGCGAGGAATAACGGTTGATATGCTCAATCGCGCCAGAAACACCATCGACCAGCGCCACCGAAATGATTGCATCGAGATATTCGGTAGACCAGTCTTCTTGCGCGGCAGGCGTCGCGGCTTCATAAAGTGCGACGACTTCACCGCTGCCCCGAATTTCGCAGCCCTTCGAAGCCAGATCTTCAAGAACCGGCACCAGATGCGTTTGAGCCACCGCGCGATCCACAAGCAAGGTTTCGGTCGCACCGCAAATACCGGTGCGGCGCATCTTGGCATTCACAGCAATCGCACGCGCCATGTCGAGATCAGCGGACTTATCGATATAGAGATGACAGATGCCTTCAAGATGCGCGAAAACCGGCACGCGCGCTTCCGATTGCACCCGCGCAACGAGGCTTTTACCGCCCCGTGGCACGATCACGTCAATCGCACCATTGAGACCTTTGAGCAGTTCGCCAACCGCCGCGCGGTCTGTAACCGGCACAATCTGGATTGCATCGGCAGGCAATTGAGCTGCCTCCAGTCCCGCAACCAGAGCCATATGAATAGCAGCCGACGAATGTGCGGAATCCGAACCACCACGCAAAATCACGGCATTACCGGCTTTGAGGCACAATGCGCCAGCATCCGCCGTCACATTGGGACGGCTTTCATAGATCACGCCAATCACACCTAACGGCGTGCGAACACGCTCGATATGGAGACCATTCGGACGATCCCACTCGGCAATCACTTCACCGACCGGATCATTCAATTCAGCAATAGCGCGAATGCCGTCAGCAATCACCTGAATACGACTGTCATCCAGTGTCAGCCGATCAACAAACGAAGCTGCCATCCCGCTTTCCGCAGCATTGGCAAGATCGAGCTTGTTGGCTTCAAGAATAGCGTCTTTGCTTGCAAGGATGCTATCTGCAGCAGCAAGCAGGGCTTTGTTTTTCTGTTGAGGCGAAGCGATGGAAAGCGGAGCCGCTGCCTGTCTGGCTTTACGACCAACTTCTGCCATGATGGCTGCGATGTCAGTTCCGGCATCCACTTTGTTCAACATCCTCTTCCCCTTACGCTTCTTCCGTCTCGGTAGTGGTCACACCTCGTACCACCAGATCATTACGGTGGATCATCGCAGCGCGCGCATCATAACCAAGAATGGCACTAATCTCATCGCTTTTATGCCCAGCAATTTTGCGCGCATCGTCAGCATCGTAAGCAATCAGTCCACGCGCGATTTCGCGGCGCTCTTCATTCAGCACTGCAACCGTATCACCGCGCTCGAACTGACCTTCAATCTCTTTCACACCCGCAGGCAGTAGCGATCTTCCAGACTTCAGCGCCTTAGCCGCACCGGCATCGACCAATAATTTTCCAGCAGGTTCCAGATTGCCGGAAATCCAGGTCTTCCAGGCATTAACCGGCGCACGCGACGGCTCAAACAAGGTTGCGCGTTCTCCACGATCAATGGCTGAAAGTGGCGCCATACGCGTGCCGGAGGTGATAATCATCGCGGTGCCTGCAGCATTGGCAATCTTGCCAGCATCAAGCTTGGTCTTCATGCCACCGCGCGAAAGTTCGGATGCAGCCGCACCCGCCATAGCCTCAATCTGGGGAGTAATCGTTGTAACGAGCGGCAGAAACTGCGCGTTCGGGTCCTTGTGCGGAGGTGCCGTATAAAGCCCGTCAATGTCCGAAAGAAGGATCAGCAGATCAGCACCCATCATGGTGGCTACACGCGCTGCCAGACGGTCATTGTCGCCATAACGAATTTCGGTTGTCGCGACCGTATCGTTTTCATTGATGATCGGAACCGCGCCAAGTTTCAAAAGCGTTTCAATGGTCGCGCGCGCATTGAGGTAGCGGCGGCGCTCCTCGGTGTCTGAAAGTGTCACCAGAATCTGGCCAGACTTGATGCCGTGGCTGCCGAGCACGTCGGCATAAGCCTTGGCAAGCGCGATCTGACCTGCGGCAGCTGCCGCCTGGCTTTCCTCAAGCTTTAACGACTTTTTCGGCAGCCCAAGAACTGTGCGGCCAAGTGCAATGGCCCCTGAAGAAACTACCAGAACTTCCACCCCGGCACGCGCCAGATTGGCAATGTCCTGACCCAATGTCTCAAGCCAGCTCTGCTTGAGACCAGTTGATCGGTCCACCAGCAGAGCGGAACCGATCTTTATGACGATGCGGCGATAGTCTTTGAGTTGTTTCAGCATGCATTCATTTCCTCGCCGCACCGAAAGCGCATCCCCAAAAGGGTGAAGTTGTTTTCGGACAAGATGCGCTTAAGATAATAATTATCCTCAGTCTTCGGCTTCAGCCGTACCCGCCTCTGCAGCCCG
Organism: Ochrobactrum quorumnocens; assembly: GCF_002278035.1. Taxonomy (NCBI): domain Bacteria; kingdom Pseudomonadati; phylum Pseudomonadota; class Alphaproteobacteria; order Hyphomicrobiales; family Brucellaceae; genus Ochrobactrum; species Ochrobactrum quorumnocens. The sequence continues at coordinate 2,113,527 of NZ_CP022604.1, forward strand.
GCTCTTATCAATAACGCTTGCAAGCTGACGCAGCGTATCGTTCAGACCTTCATGACTGACCGCAGAAAGTAGCAACGGATCGCGCCCGCAGGCCTTTTTCAGTGCCTTGATCTTGATCTTGCGTGCATCCGGATCAAGCGTATCAATTTGCGATAGCGCTACAATTTCCGTCTTTTCAGCAAGACCGTGCTCGTAAGCTTCGAGCTCGCCACGAATGACGGTGTAAGCCTTTGCCACATCCTCTTCCTGCGCCGATACCAGATGCAACAGCACACGCGTGCGCTCGACATGGCCAAGGAAGCGGTCACCAAGGCCCACACCTTCGCTTGCGCCTTCAATAAGCCCAGGAATATCGGCAATCACAAACTCACGACCATCAACACGCGAAACACCAAGATTAGGATGCAGCGTGGTAAAAGGATAATCGGCAATCTTTGGCTTGGCAGCTGTCACACTTGCGAGGAATGTGGATTTGCCCGCATTCGGCAATCCGACCAGACCGGCATCGGCAATCAGCTTCAGGCGCAGCCAGATCGTGCGCTCGATACCGTCAAGGCCCGGATTGGCGCGGCGCGGCGCACGGTTTGTTGACGTTGTAAAATGCAGATTGCCAAAGCCACCATTACCACCCTTGGCGAGACGATAACGCTGACCGAGTTGAGTAATGTCGCAAATCAGCGTTTCATTATCTTCTTCAAAAATCTGCGTACCAACAGGCACTCTAAGCACGACATCGTCGCCCTTGCCACCCGTCATGTTGCGGCCCATGCCATGCATGCCGGTCTTGGCCTTGAAATGCTGCTGGTAGCGATAATCGATCAGCGTATTGAGACCGTCTACCGCCTCGACCCACACATCACCGCCACGACCGCCATCACCGCCGTCAGGACCACCGAATTCAAGAAATTTCTCGCGCCGAAACGAAACAGCGCCTGCACCGCCCGCGCCGGAGCGAATGTAAATCTTGGCCTGATCGAGAAATTTCATTGAACTTACCTCTTGTGACGCATCCGAAACTTGTATCGTAGCGCGTCTTAAACTTGGGACCGCACGCAATCTCGTGCAATCCGATTTGCAATTACAGCAAAACCCTTGTCCTGCAAACAGCTAGTGCTCCGATTCCGACATTTGCATCACTCCGCTGCAGGTAACGAACAAATGTCAAATTCAATCCACTCGACGACACTGGTTTTCAGCCTAAATTCTGTTTCCACGCAGGATCGCTGAAATCGATATAGAGCAGTTCCTGATCCAGATACTGCCCCTGCACGAAAAGCGACTTTGGCTCAACGCCATAGGATTTGAAACCAAGCTCATAATAGATGCGCTTCGCAGGCTCATTGGTCGCCACGACTTTCGCATCCAGTATCACGACGTGCTGCGCCGCGTGTTCGATAATCCGTTCAACAAGCGCCTTACCAAGAGCTAATCCACGTGCTTCCGGCGCAACATAGACACTTACCAGAGTGCCGCGATGCCGCTCCGACTTGCGCTCGTGCCGATAAAGCCCGGCAATGCCCATCAAGTTCTCGCCATCAAAGGCACCGAAAATAACATTGCCATTCACCTGTTCCAGACGACGTGCAAACACGCTGTCGGAATAGGCGTTTTCTTCATCAAAACTCGATCCGAATGCCTGCGGCGCAAGTTGTAGCGCCGAAAGTCGGATTGCCCGAAACCTGTGCAGATCGCCTTTGTCGAGTGCACGTAACGTCAGCCGGTCGCGGCTTAACGCGTGAATATCAATCATTTCATTCCCCGATCATTATCGGCCCTGTAACTGAAGCCACAGGGCCATTTTTTATAATTATGACTGCCAGCTTCTCAGGCCGATCCAAGTCCGACGGTCAAGAACGTAACGTTCGACAGGAACGTTACCAACGGCCAGCGAATCCGACATGCCCATTCCGCTGAACTGGAAGCCACACTTATGGATCACCCGTCTTGAACCGTCATTGCTGACACGGCACGAAACATGCAGCCGTTCTATAGGCGTTGCCCGGAAAGCCAGATCAATCAACACGTGCGCGGCTTCGGTGGCAAAACCATGCCCCCAATAGGGCTCGCCGAGCCAATATCCGATCTCCAGCCCTTCGCCGTGTTTATGCGCGTGGATGCCACAACAGCCCATAAATATGCCAGTTTCAGCTTGGGTAATTGCGTAAATGCAATTGCCCATCTCGCCTTTTCGCACGCGCTCGACAAAGTCGACTGCATTTTCGCGGGTGTACGGATGAGGCATACGGGCGAGCATAGCGGAGACGCGGGTGTTATCGGCAAGATAGGAAATTGCATCCACGTCTTCAGTGTGCGGCGGGCGGAGCACCAGCCGTTCGGTAACGAGGACGGGGCAATCTAACTGATCTGCTAATCCGGGCGAGAGATCAGCATAGCTGTCCTCCCGCTCACTACAGCTCTCGTAATAATCTTCTTCTAAAACTTCGACGACCATTGTTCTGTCCTCCAGATGAAAAAAAGGGAAGATGGTTGTCCCATCTTCCCTTCGATCTTCTGGCAGGTCGCCATATGTACCGGGTCCATGGGACGCCGGTACTTTATAGAGGTCCGGCTTACTCTGCTGCTTCCGCGATCGGATTGACCGACACGTAGGTGCGGCCGTTGGCTTTCGCGCGGAAAGACACCGAACCTTGGGTAAGCGCAAACAAGGTGTGATCCTTGCCGATGCCTACATTGGCGCCCGGATGCCACTTGGTGCCGCGCTGACGCACGATAATGTTGCCAGCGAGCACAGCTTCGCCACCAAACTTCTTCACGCCAAGGCGCTTCGACTCTGAATCGCGACCGTTACGCGACGAACCACCAGCTTTTTTGTGTGCCATTGGATTTCTCCTTTAATCTCTTCTACTTACTCAGCCGACTCAGCCTTGGCTGCAGCCTTCTTAGGCGCTGCCTTCTTTGGCTTTGCGGCTTCGCCTTCAGCGGCGTCTGCCTTCGGAGCTGCCTTCTTGGCTTCTGCCTTCTTGGAAGGCTTCGCACCATCGGTGAGGATCTCCGAGATACGGATAGTCGTCAGTTCCTGACGATGACCGCGGGTACGCTTGGAGTTCTGACGACGACGCTTCTTGAACGCGATCACCTTGCGAGCGCGGCCCTGTTCAACGACTTCTGCCGTTACCAGAGCGCCTTCAACAACTGGCGCGCCAATGGTCGAACCAACCATCAGAACTTCTGCAAATTCTACAATGTCGCCAGCTTCGCCAGCAACCTTTTCAACCTTGATCAGGTCGTTTGCGGCAACGCGGTACTGCTTGCCACCAGTCTTAATGACTGCGAACATTTGTTTTCCTTTCGGGTCGTTCGGTCCAGCTCTCATACCCAGCAACGCAAGCGCCTTGGGCACGGGCCGTCTTTTTATCAGTCGATTGATTTTGGAAGCTTCTCAGCCTCCTGATCAGAGCCCGGAAAACCGGAAATCTCCAATCAAAACAATAAGCGCGGACTACCCCACACATAAAGTCAGGTGCTTATAGATATGAGGTAGCGGAAAAGTCAAGAATTTTCGTCCCGGAATGCAAATTAGGTCTTGTCTAATTGTGTTTGGCCCGTTATTGAGCCGCTACACACTTAGCATTCGCTTTAGATGCTTACCGACGGCGCGATTTTCATAGATCGTTTTACCGTAGTGCACAATGCGGAGAGGTGGCTGAGTGGTCGAAAGTACCGCACTCGAAATGCGGCGTGGGGGTAACTCCACCGTGGGTTCGAATCCCACCCTCTCCGCCATTTAATTATTGAAATCAAATTCTTACACGAAATACAGCTTAATCGTAGGGATTTCCACGCGCGGCCCAGCGCTTGTCTGCAATCAAGAGCCACGCTCAAGGCACGTCGCAGAGATTCTACTCATATCTATTGATAGGCTGAGAAGCTCCTTTCAACTCCGCTAAAGCCAATGTTATGAGTTCTTCCCATGTTTGGCTGAGCAAAGAGGTTTGCCGATTCAGTTCACCTATCCTACTCATAACTCTATCATACACATCCTGCGACACCCAGCCCTCTCCGGCAACGCGCCAAGTCATCCAACCACGACCATCCGAGGTGTAGAGATTGAAAAGGTCACGTAGAAATTTTTCAGCATCGCGACAAAGCTGTTCATAGTGCACCTGGATATTCTTATTGTGGAAGGGGAAGATATCGTCGTTGTGATACCGGACGAGTTGTTGGATGCCATCGTAGTCGGTATCGTGCATAGATGTTTCAATAGCGTGCTCGCGTAAAATGTAAGCTTGATGCCGGTCTACGAGCTTAAGAAGCGAGTTCAACTTATTTACATCATCGACCATCATACCGTCGTGCGCACTGTTGCCATTAGAGAAATCTGCAAGCTCGATTCCCAACCACGTAACGAGTGATCCGATCAAGAGGATTACGCCCGCGATATTCAGATTTTGAAAGTCAATCGGCCACTGCACCCACACAAGTGACCCCATGACAGCCAAGCAGGAGCCAATTCGTGCAAGCTTACTCGGATGTTCAGGGATTACTCGCATATAAAATAGCTCCTGCTAATTCTATCGGTCTTATCGCATTTCAGCACTTCCAAAATCGCACGGGATTCTGAACATGCTTTAATTCTGGGTTCGTAATCTGCTTGCCCCGGTTTCCTACATACAGATCCCACACACTTTCTGGTGCTTCTTTGCCAATGAACCCAAATCGATGTCCCTCAGCATCTGACGCGTGTGGCACATCAGAGAAGTTTTCAAGCGTTGCGGGTAGCCAGACCTCCGACGAAAACACCCCAACGGCCACACCACGAATGACCGCAATCACGTAAGCGGCATTCTCCGCCCGCTTCCTATTGATGCGCCAGCAGTATCGGACGAGATCATATATCGCTTTCCGATTGAAACGCTCCTCAAGCTTGTTGATGCAAATAAGGACCAGCCCGTCTGCAGGTTCTGTCGGAAACTCAGGAAGGCTGTATTTGTCTATTAATTCGATGTGATTCATCGGACCACGATCAGTGCTTGCATGACCGCCCTGAATATTGGTTAGTCCGGGATAAGCATCGATCAGCGCCGCTTCTACTTCGAATATAGCTGCGTCCGGGATTTCGTGCCTGTGAATGACGTGGGTGACGGAAAGACCGGCGTTCTTGATTGCCCGAATACGATCCAGCTTGGCGCCAAGGATTTGATCCCCGTCTCCGTCGCCAGCGGACACGCCTGCCGCATGGTCAAACACACGATTGGCTTTGCCTTTTCCGACATAAAACGTCTCGCCGTTGCGCGGATCGATTAGTCGATAGACATAATTGCCAAGCTTCTCGCAAACTTCTTCCGAAAAACGCATCATTAAATCTCAGTTCAAAGTGATAATTTTGGCAGGCGCGAACGTCTCATATTTTTTGACACCGGTAACCAGCCCCTTACCAAACTTCGGTGATCCAACAGTTCCCTTCAGCCAGCACTCCTTTTTAGGTTTGACGTATGTAAAAGCCACGCAGCGATTATTGTCGATACACGCAAGACGGCACGTCAAAGGGGTTCGAGCTGATGTATGAGGGCGACGAGACAGATCGCCTCCTGGCAAATCGACATCGTCAAAAAGCGCTTTTGCCGGATCAATCATACCAAGCGAAAATGGTTCAGGATCAGACTCCGAACCGCTGAGAAAACGACCAGAGAATGCGACGCTATTTCCGTCCGCTCGCCCCTCGTTCGACTTAAGAAAGCAGTTCGGCCCCTTTTTAACCTTAGGATTAGTATTGAACGTAAACGCCTTGCACTGGCCGTTCATTTCAAGACAGCTTTTAGCACATGCAGCAGCGTCGACGACGCGAACGCTGGATATATCTTCACCGAAGAGATCAAGCCCTGTGTAAACCGCTATCCTGTTCGGGCGTTTGGTAAACTCTTCAAGCGGTGACAGCTTGGCGAGGGTTTCAGCTTCAACATTTGGGGGCGGCGCAGGAGCTATAGTTTCAATACCGGCTTCAGGCCTGACAGTTCCTGCATCTTCCTCGTTTTTTTCAGAAGTTGAACCAGCAGCTGGCCGACCAACGTCTATTCGCTGATCGACTGACCGATTAAGTTCGTATCGCTGAATTTCTTCCGGACTGAATACGTGCATCTCATTTGGTGGCGTCTTGAACATGATCTGCATAACCGCTGGCGGCGTATCAAATCTGCTCAGCACTTCTATAATGTCGGATATCGCCAATTGAGCACCGACCAGATCAGGTGAGTCTGACGATATCTGATGAACGCCTAATTCGCCATCAGCCTTGCGCTCCTTGCCCGACAGGAAGATATATGAACATGCCGAATAGCACTTGCTCGCTTTTGGAATGTAAGTCGCCAAGGCTCGCTGGTGGATGTCGTCGGCTATGAGCAAGCCAGCCTGAACGTTGCCACCATCGCTATTAAGTATGATCAGTTTGGCATCTGGTGCAGCGCGGAGAGCTCTACGAAAATCCAGAGCAGCCCCCGGAGCTACAATGCCATTCATCTTAATTACATCTGGCTTAGATTCATCAACCGTAAAAGGACCGAAGCTAGTCTCGGTCGCAAACGCGACTCCGACGGCAATTATATAGAATGCTGACAAAATGCCCGCAACGGCGCAAACAAAAGACTTACGCATGACCCACCCCATTTTCAGATGATCTAGCATCAACCACGAGGTGCGGACAAGAATGCGTTTCTGCATATGTAATTCATTGCTACAGGAGGTCGCACTATGTCGGGCTCGAATCCTACGATTTTATTAATTGTATCAAATACTTAACCTGAATACAACTTGCTCGTATGGATCTCCGTGCGCTGCTCAGCGCTGGTGCGCTATCAAGGGACACGCTCAAGGCACGCCTTGCCTCATACTGGCATTTTTTTGCTCCATTACTGTTACACATACTTCTGCTTTCACGTAATTAAACCTAGTTGACAATTTATCTCTTCCTACTATTTTGATCTTGCTTACGTGTATTGAGTGCATAGTGTGGCACTTGGCCTAGCGTTTCGTCTGGGTCTCATTATATTGCGGAATTTTGGTGCCCTGTAAGGTAGTGATGAAACATCGCCCTACGGGACGCTCCGCTCGATGAAACATCCCTACCTTACAGGGCTTTAAGGGTAAGCAATGTTGCCATTCGCAGAAGAGCTCGACGTGGATAAAATCCATGTCCAATCGCCTTCTGCGGTGGTATTCCTGTGTGGTGGACAATACTCAGATATCAGCGAGCCTGTTCCGCTTTCACTTCGCGATGGCTTCCTTAAAATACTTGATAATCCAGTGCTCAGGGGAAAAGTTATAATTCAAGCAGAAGACATTACTAAGCTTCATATATTTTCAGACGCTTATGATGATGTGCTTCAATTTGAAACGGATTTAGCCGAAATTTCCGAACTAATTCTGCTCTTCTGTGAAAGCGAAGGGAGCATGGCAGAGTTAGGGGCATTTTGCGTAATCCAGGAAATTGCCTCAAGACTCCTCGTAATTGTTCGAGATAGGCATTGGCGAGGAAAAGGAGAGACTTCTTTCATTCGTCTCGGCCCACTACGCTCCCTTGAGCGGAAACATGGATCGAACTCAATATTTGTCATAGATGATACCGACGTTGGGGACGTGAGCTATTCAGGGGGGTGTTGATTGCCGCTGAGAACTGACCCGGAATTTCCACCGAGAACTGACCCGCCTTTTAATTATTGTTCGGGTTTTTATTCGCGGTCAAGTTTCGTGTTTTCCTTTGGTCGTTTTGTTTCTTGTGCGGAACTGTTTTTGAACCGAAAGCTATCATTTCCGGTTTCAAGGATGTGGCAGTGATGAGTGAGCCTGTCGAGCAATGCGGTCGTCATTTTGGCATCACCAAACACGCTTGCCCATTCACTGAAGCTGAGATTGGTGGTGATTATGACGCTCGTGCGCTCGTAAAGTTTGCTGAGCAGATGGAATAGAAGTGCGCCACCTGATGCGCTGAATGGCAGATATCCGAGTTCATCAAGAATGACGAGATCGGAATAAATGAGTCGGTTGGCGATCTGCCCCGATTTGCCCTGGATTTTTTCCTGTTCAAGTGCATTCACAAGTTCAACGGTTGAGAAGAACCGGACACGTTTGTGGTGGTGCTCGATCGCCTGTACTCCAATAGCGGTGGCGATATGAGTTTTACCCGTGCCGGGTCCACCAACCAGAACGATGTTGTTTGCATCATTGAGAAAGTCACAGCGATGCAGCTGCTGGACCAATGCCTCGTTTATCTCACTGCTATCGAAGTCAAAGCCGTTCAGATCACGGTAGGCTGGAAAGCGTGCAGTTTTGAGCTGATAGGCAACTGATCTGACTTCACGCTCCGCCGTTTCGGCTTTTAGCAGCTGAGAAAGAACTGGAATAGCTGCCTCGAATGCTGGTGACCCTTGTTCGGTGAGTTCACCAACTGCTTGTGCCATGCCATGCATCTTTAATTGCCGCAGCATGATAACGATAGCACCACTCGCTGGATTATGACGCATGACGAGCCTCCGCCTTTCTCAAGGTGTCATAGCGTGCGACGTTGGCCTTGGGTTCATTGTTAAGGGTAAGTGCCTGCGGCGCATTAATCGGGGGTGGAATGAGAGATTTGCCGTCGACCAAACGGTGAAGCAAATTGAGGATATGGGTCTTTGTCGGCACTCCCGACTTCAGTGCCATATCGACTGCCATAAGTACGGCCTGTTCATCATGCTGTAAGACGAGGGAAAGGATATCGACCATTTCCCTATCGCCGCCCGGCTTCTTCAACAGATGAAACTGGAGTGTGCGAAACGCTTCAGGAAGCTCCGTGAAAGGAGCGCCATTGCGCAATGCACCGGGCTTTCGTTGAACGACCGACAAATAGTGCCGCCACTCATAGACAGTGTGACCTGGTGCTTCGTGAGAGCGATTGAAGATGCGTGAATGCTCGCAAATGATCTGCCCTTCGGCAGCGACCACGACAAGATCAGGATAGACACGCAGGCTTACTGGACGATTGGCAAAGGATGCTGGAACACTATAACGCGTACGATCAAAGTGAACGAGGCAGGTCGGTGATACGCGCTTGGTATATTCGACAAAGCCATCAAAAGGTCGGGAAACGGGCATGAGAGCCTGAGCTTCCTCCATCCAAAGATCGGCTATGCTGCCGCGCATTTTGCCATGCTGTGTCGTTGCCCAGAAAAACCTGCAACGTTCCTCCAGCCAGTCGTTCAATTCATTCAGTGAAGCAAATCGTGGAGCTGGTTGAAAGAACCGATGCCGAGAATCCTGAACATTCTTCTCAATCTGTCCCTTCTCCCAACCCGATGCAGGATTGCAGAAGTCTGGTTCAAACAAATAATGGCTGGCCATGGCTTGAAAGCGAATATTGACGTCCCGTTCTTTGCCTCGACCGACCTTATCGATGGCTGTACGCATATTGTCATAAATGCCACGCCGTGGAACGCCACCAAGCACACGGAATGCATGGTTGTGAGCGTCAAACAGCATCTCATGGGACTGTGTGAGATAAGCACGAATGATAAAAGCTCTGGAATAACTTAGCTTCGTATGGGCGACTTGAAGCTTTGTCCGTTCACTGCCGATAATTGCCCAGTCTTCTGACCAGTCGAATTGAAATGCTTCGCCAGGCTCAAAGCTCAAAGGGACAAACGTACCTCGACCCGATGTCTGGTTGTGCATATGAAGATCGGCCTTCCACTCGCGGGCAAAGGTGGCAACGCGACTGTATGATCCCTCATAGCCCAGAGCGACAAGGTCAGCGTGCATCTGCTTCACCGTGCGCTTTTGTTTGCGAGGTTTGCGATCTTCCGACTTTAACCACGTGGTCAGTCGGTCAGAAAATGGGTCGAGTTTGCTTGGCCTGTCCGGAACCTGAAATTTTGGTTCAACGCCATTGAGACGCAGATACTTGCGGATGGTGTTCCGCGATAGGCCCGTTCGTCGGGCAATCTCGCGGATCGATAGTTCGTCCCGGTAATGCCACCGGCGGATAACGCTCAATAATGCCATGTCGATCACTCCATAGCCCTCGCTGAAAAACAAACGAGGGAAGGTTCAAACATGGGTCAATTCTAAATGGAAATATCCGCCCAAACTGGGTCAGTTCTCAGCGGCAATCAACAATCCTGTCGTTCTGAGGTCCCCTTGCAGCACACCCGATATGCGAGATTCCGTTACCGAAACCTCAAATATTCTTCTGGGCAAATCGATCAAATGCTTTGAGGAATTCGCCTAAGAACTTTGCCGTATCAGGCATAAGCTTGCCGCTTTCATCAACGAGTTTATCAACATGCGCGAGATAAGCCTCGGGCTGTTGCAAGGTCGGCATATCGAGGAATACCAGCGATTGCCGCAGATGATGATTGGCGCCAAAGGCAGAAATATTTCCCGGCGAACCGCTGATAATCGCTGCAGGCTTTCCGCTCCAGACACTCTGCCCGTAAGGACGCGACCCCACATCGATTGCGTTCTTCAAAGCACCCGGAACAGATCGATTATATTCTGGTGTCACGAAAAGAACGGCATTTGTCTTACTCACTTCTGATCGAAACCGCATCCATTCTGCGGGTGGCGTATTCTCATCTAGATCAGGATTATAAAGCGGCAAATCGCCGATCTCAATGCTCCTTAGAGTCATGTCCTTCGGCACAACGGAACTCAACCCCAAAGCCACTCGGCGATTAAACGAATCTTTTCTCAGGCTTCCAACCAGAACAGCTACATTCAACTGTGACATTCGCTTTCTCCCTTGTTGCAGCAATACGAGCCGTTTCAAAACACACTCGCCTTATAAGCTAAGACAGCACACAACAATTGACAGCAGAAACTCAACTCTGATCAAAATTCAATTCGGGATGGGCCGCTTTTCATGCCCGGCTGATAACAACGAAATGTCGTCTTTCCCGCAGCCTTAGCAGAATAAAGCGCCGTATCCGCATTGATAAAGACACTGGATGCAGAATCTCCTGATATCTCTGCTATGCCGATTGATGCTCCGAGCTTTAACATTTTATTGCCAAACTTTATCGGTTCACAGAGACGTTCAATTATGATTTGTGCAAGCTTTTCAGCCTCTTCTTTATCATAAGAGCTCGGCGCGATAACTGCGAACTCATCTCCACCTATTCTGAAAATACTGTTGCCTGTGTGATTTATTGCACTAAGGCGCTCACCCATCGTCTTGATACACGCATCACCAGCGAGGTGACCATAATCGTCATTTATACTTTTGAACCCATCCAGATCGATGAGCAAAAGAAATCCAGATTTGCTGTCGATGGCCGCATATTCCAACGCTGAAGTCAGTTTTAAATGGAACTGGCTTTTATTGGCCAGTCCCGTCATTTGATCATATTCGGCGAGATATATGATGCGGTCAAACAAAGCTTTCTGATCTGTGATATCTTGCTTCATACCAAAAATTCGAACCGGCACGTTATCCTGACATTCGATAGAAGCCGTGATCCGTATCCAGCGCTTGTTACCACGGAATGTTGTTATTTCGGCTTCCAGTGTGAAACCGCTGCATTCTGCTATGGCACCCGACCTGCGCTTTTGTAGCTCCTGCCGGGAACTCTCGGTATAGCAATCCAGTGTCTGAGATCGGTTAAGCGGCGCGCCCCGTGGAAGCTCAAATATATCATAGACATAGTCTGACCACGTCAACGCCTCGTCGGGTAATGTACACTCCCAGATACCGATTTGAGCGACAATAGAAGATTGCCCATATATTTTTTTGAAGTGTGAAAGCGTTTGCGCCTGCTCATTGATGAGCTTTTCTTTGTTTTCTAAGTCGAGCCGCAGCCGCTCCAACTCGTCTTTCAACTGGCTCAGCGCAGCGTCATCCTTGATGGACATTAATATTCTCTACTGTTGCAGCAACAATGACAGTCATACCATCATATCCGAAAGGATCCGTTTATTAAGGCACTGCTTATGAAGATAAACTATATATGAGTCATGCTCAACGACGCGGCAAATTCGTTATCGACACTAACTCTCAGCATAGCTCACACATGGCCAAACCGCGCCAGTTCAGCATACTCAATTACGCGGTCTTCGCGCTTCTCGTAGAGAGCCAAACCATGCTAGATGACCGACATGAGTGTGTTGTCTGATATTTCTCCCGTTTATAATCCGCCGTTAGAGCCGTATGTTTCGATCATCCATCGCGATGCGGATATTCTGGTTCTGGATAAGCCAAGCGGACTGTTATCCGTGCCCGGACGTCATCCGGCGCTTTCTGACAGCCTGGCCACACGCGTCCAAAAACAGTTTCCAAAAGCTTTGATGATCAATCGTCTGGACAAGGACACGTCCGGTCTCGTGCTCATGTCGCTCAATCGCAAAGCCCACGCCGCTATTGCAGCGCAGTTTGAAGCGCGCACAACAGAGAAGCGCTACATTGCCGAGGTTTGGGGTCGGGTGGCACAAGACGAGGGACTGATCGATCTGCCACTGGCAATCGATCCGGACAATAAACCGCGTCATCGGGTCGATCTTGATAACGGCAAGCAAGCCCAGACACGCTGGCAGGTGCTGGAACGTCATGAAAACAGCACGAGGATTCAGTTGTTTCCGCTGACCGGTCGTACTCATCAACTGCGCGTTCACATGAAAGCGCTGGGACATGTTATTCTCGGTGATGAGTTTTATGCCAAAGGTGAGGCACTTGGCGCGGCAGACCGCTTGCTTCTTCACGCAGAAGAAGTCGCTTTCCATCACCCGGATGGTCGGCATGTGCAATTCACGGCCCCTTGCCCTTTCTAACAATGGCTATGTTTCGGAAATACCCATGTCGCAGAAAATAGACACATCGGAACTGGTTGTTGATTTTGTCGGCGGTGCCGTCGGGCATCGCTTTCGTTCTGGCGAGGGGCGCGGACAGGCTCTGGCAAAGGCGGCGGGTCTTGTAAGTGGCATCACGCCAGACATCGTGGATGCAACAGCCGGTCTTGGCCGCGACGCTTTTCTGCTCGCCGCACTGGGGGCGAAAGTAACGCTGATAGAGCGATCAGAGAAAATGCACAGTCTGCTGGCTGAAGGGCTGGCGCGCGCTGCAGCTGAAGGCGGTCAGTATGCGGAAACCGTGGCGCGCATGACGCTATTACATGGCGATTCCTGCCTGCTGATACCGGAATTGAAGCCAATGGTCGTTCTGGTTGATCCCATGCACCCACCGCGAGGGAATTCAGCACTGGTCAAAAAGGAAATGCGCCAAATCCGCGAGATCGTCGGCACCGACGCAGACTCTGAGAAGCTGATGCAGGTCGCGCTGGAGCATGCGCAAAATCGCGTCGTGCTCAAATGGCCCTTGCGTGCAGAGCCGATGGCAGGGCTACGCAAGCCCTCCCATCAGATTCTCGGTAAAAGCACCCGCTACGATGTCTTCGTGAAAGCAAAGATCGTGGCTGATTAGATCAGTGCCCTCAACTTGTTGAGATGCACGCATTAGAGCATTTCCAGTTTTCATTGAACCGCTGGAACTGCTCTATCAATCTGTTTTGCGCGCATCTTGTTCTGCAAAACCGCTTCGCACTTTTCGAGATGCGCATTACGCTCAATTCGAGCACTTCACATCATAAGACAGGACCGATGGCGTATCACCTACCGTTGTGACAGACAGGCTGTGGTCAGCATTCTTATAGGAGAAGCCGCAATAGCCGAAGCCGGTTCCTGAGCAGCCATCAACCTCGCTGATACCCATCTCTCGCAAACCCTTCGATATGATGTCCAGCTCATCCTTGCTTTCTTCTGGCTGCCAGCCATGTTCATTGAGCATGATACGCGCCAGACTAATCGGCAGTCGATAAATATTAGGTACCGTCACCTGGCCGGAACAGAATTTCTCTTCGCCCGGTAATGCGGTGATAATGATACCTTTGCCACCAACCAGCTTCACATCAGCAACCGGCTGCTGTACCCAGTCGCCGTCCCAAATGCGCAGGCCGTCGCCATTCTGTTCAACACGACCCAGACTGAGCGCGGCATTTTTGGCCGCATATGCAAGTGCAACAAGTTTGCCGTCTTCATAAAAGGCAAGATTGCCTTCCTTCAACAGGCACGATCCGCTCGTTCCTTGTTCCATGTCGGCCACGAAGCTGACAGCCTGCAGAGAACCAAGTTTCGCTTCACCGGTTACGGTCCAGCCCTGCTGTTCAACCGCGCGCGCCTCGACACTTGGAGTTTTGCTGGCTGGGGTATCACAGGATTCCGCTTCGTGACTCTTTTTCGGAACTTTCGGCAGTTCTGCTAAGCGCACAATATCAACACCACTGACCTGCGAAACGGGGATGAACTTATCGGGTTGAGTTGATGGGGTAGTGTGTGCTTGACCATTCGCAGAGGTTGCAAACGCCAATGTCATGCCGGCCACGAGAAGACGAGAGATCATACCATCCATTCCAAAATCGATATTCTTGCAGACGAAGCAGAGCATTGACTAAAGAGGCCCGGCCTGATTCCGGCACAAGATAGCAGCCAAACGTTCATTTTAAAGCCAAAACATTGGTTTTGTTGTTTCTTGACTGCAATTCAACTCAATCGTTCAAGATAGCGATTTGAATTGTTTGAAACTTGGAAGCATTATCGATGCTTGTGAAGCTGCAACACAGGCGAACCAGATTGAGGCCGGATGAAAAACACCATTGATCTGACGACAGCGCCTATCAATCAAGCATTGTTGCTCTTTGCTCTGCCCACACTCGGATCTTCGATCCTGCAATCAGCAAACGGCTCCATTGACACAATCTGGATCGGACAGCTGCTCGGGACAGATGCGCTTGCCGCGACCACCAACGGCAATCTGGTGATGTTTTTGCTAACAGCCTTTGTCTTTGGCTTTGGGATGGCATCAACTATTCTCATTGGTCAGTCTTTCGGACGCCGCGATATAGAAACAGCGCGCGCCATCACAGGCACAACGCTGGGCGCATTCATTCCGGTCAGCATCATAGTCTCAATCGTTGGCTGGTTTCTTGCGCCTTCTGTGTTGGGGCTTCTCGGAACGCCCGAAACCATCGAGCCATTGGCGCGCGCCTTCCTGCAGGTAACCTTCGTCGCGATGCCTGCCATTCTCATGCAGACCATTCTGATGATGGCGCTGCGCGGCAGTGGCGATTCCATGACTCCGCTCATGTTCATGGGTCTCGCCGTCATCCTCGACATAGCACTTAACCCGCTGCTTATTCTTGGGATCGGTCCTATTCCCGCGCTCGGCATATCAGGCTCAGCACTCGCCACAGCCGTAGCCAATTATATCAGCCTCGCTGCCATGCTCATCTATGTCTATCGCCGAGATTTGCCTTTGCGTCTCAAGGGACAGGAGCTTTGGCTTCTGGTGCCAGACCTCAAGGTCTTGAAGCTGATTTTCAGCAAAGGACTTCCGATGGGTATCCAGATGATCGTGGTATCAAGCGCCATGCTGACAATGATGCGATTGGTCAATCAGGAAGGCGTCAACACGACCGCAGCCTTCGGCGCAACACAACAATTATGGACCTATGTTCAGATGCCAGCCATGGCGCTTGGCGCAGCGGTAAGCGCCATGGCAGCGCAAAATATTGGCGCAGGCAAGTGGGACCGCGTCAGCCGCATTACTCGCATCGGAGTTTTCTATGCAATCCTGATGACCGGTATTCTCGTTGTTGTTCTACTCACCGCGGACAGGCAAGCCATGCAGATATTCCTGGGTGCTGACAGCCCTGCCATTCCGATAGGTCAGCACATCGGCAAGATCGCAACATGGGGCTTTATCGCCTTTGGCGTTTCAATGGTCCTGTTTGGTACCGTCCGAGCCAATGGCCAGGTTATGTGGCCGCTTATCATTCTGTTTGTTTCGATGTATCCGGTGCGACTTGGTGTTGCCGTCGGCATGAGAGACTGGCTCGGACCGGATGCCCTGTGGCTCAGCTTCCCTGTTGCCATGCTTTCGACGATGCTTATGGCTGGCGCGCTTTATCTTCATGGGGGATGGCGTAAGAACGAGTCAATGCATGTCGATAAATTCGAACTGGAAGGCACGGCTGCAGCCACAGCTCAGACAGCTGAAGCTGCCCCTTCATCGAACGCCCTGACACCGAACCCGTCGCACGTTCCTGAGAATAGTTAGAGCTGCCGCACCGTCGTTTTCATTGAGTGTGTGCAAGCAAAGCTCAATTCATCGCTTCGGAATCAAAAAGCCCGGCGACAGTTTGCCACCGGGCTTTGAGTGCTTAGAGCGCGTTTCGATCTGATTGGATCAGATCGGCACTCTGATTATCTGATTTAACGCGCATCTTTGTCCGAAAACCGTTTCACACTTTTCGGGATGCGCTCTAGAGCAGGCCTTCTTCTTTGAGGGCCTTTCGGGTGGCAGGACGCGCCATGACGCGTTCGCGCAGAGCAAGGGCCTTCGGATAGGCCGTAAGATCGACCTTCATCATGAGGCCCCAACCGATGATGACGGATACATAGGCATCGGGTTGCGTAAAATCGGCCCCAAGCCAGAAGTCCTGGTCGCTCGAAAGCATCGTTTCAAGCTGCCCCATACGACGATTGATGGAGGCAACCACTGTGGCCTTTGCTTCTTCAGCCAAATTGGGCGCGAACAGACCGCCGAACGCTGTATGCAGATCGCCGCAGAAGCCGAGCGCTTCCTGCAAACGGGCACGTTCAATCGTGCCATAGGCAGGCTTGAAGGCTGCAACATCAGAATGGTCACCGATATACTGCAGAATTGCTGCATTCTGCGTAATCACGACACCGGATTCAACCTCGATAGCAGGTACTGCACCACGAGGATTGATTTTCAGGTAGTCGGCACCACTCGCTGTCCTCTTTTCCTTGAGATCGACCACTTCAAGGTCGTAGGAAAAGCCAGCTTCGCTAAGCACGATGTGGGGTGCCAATGAACATGCGCCGGGTTTGTAATAGAGCTTCATCACGGTCTCCGTTGAGATAGTTTCGCTTGGGCTTCTATCAGTTTGCCGCGGGGCGACAAAATTCTTTGCTATCACGATATTGGGATATGGATTTGCTGGCGTCGTGACTTTATTGGGATGACTTTGTCTTTCCCGGGTTTCACTGGCTTTAAACGCAAAAAGCCCCGTCGGAGACGGGGCTATTTCTGATTTGGTTGCGGGGGCGAGCTTTCATCTTTACTTGCGCTCCAAGCAAGTAAAGATGGTTGCAGGTTTAAGTCGCGCAATTTCAGATTGTTTAACAATGGCTTCCAGGGATATCGTCATCCCGCAAGGCGAACTTTTTGCAACATGGGCATAGCGACCTCGCCTTCAAACCAGAGGGCGAGCAACCAGTGAAGTCCAATCACTTATCGGCAGTCTGTCCTCGTTCCCAAGGCGCGGGCCGATTTATGAGTTCGACCATTTCCGGAACCGGGGCAGCCGGTTCAGATAAGCCCAAGCAAAAATCCGAAAACCCTTCGGGGGTCATGACAATCAAACGCCCATTTATCACGTCGTCTGCGCATCGTAGAATGGAGGTATGCGCAAACTCCACCGGCGACTGACCGCATTGGTCGGCTGCACGCTTACAGGCCTTTACCCAGTCTGTTTAGATATAGGCTTTGAAGGGAAGAGGAGGCGTGGTCTCAAGGGGCGCAGCTGTCAGAATTTCGCCTACGAGATCGGCAAATCGCAGTGTAACCGGAAGCCCATCTCCGAATGTGGCGCTATTAAAATTAAGTTTGGTTAGAGACATCAAGTCTTCCAGAACAGTTCGGATTTCCGCGTCACCTTTGACGATGTCTACCGTGAGTGGATTCGGAACTTCCCTTCCTGGGTATGTATTCAATCTGGGGACAAAGCCCGTAGTCCATAAGTAAGCACTTCGGCTGTTGGTGATAATGGCCGTACCACGAAGAATCGGATTTTTTCCGAATCGAAACAGCTTTATCTCGGATTGTCTGCGAATTCGTATCCCGGTAAGGCGTGTTCCTTCCGGTACGGCTCGGCTAAAGCCGGACCACTCATCATCATCAAACCAGGTCTTGCCGTGGATGAACAGTTCAGATGGTGCCTTTCCATGCATGTCGATGTATGCGTCCACTATCATCTTCATGAGCTCATGGGCTTTCGCACCGCCGAGATGAAATGAATTGTCAGCCTCGGAAAACCAAGGACCGACTGCACCCTTGAAAACAACACCTTCTCCGGTATTCAAAAACATCTGAGCCCCGCAGCAGGCATTTTCGGCGCGGCCGGGAATATCCATCTTTTTAAAGACAAGGCCGACATAGCAAACGCCCTCACGAACATCGGCAACTTTCCAGGGGGTGCCCCCAGCCTTGTAGAATGAGGTAGCTGCAAGGTTCCAAGCCACTGACGCAGGGTCTTGAAGCCGCCGTTTTGTATCGCCAAGGTTGCCCCCAGCCAAAGTCGTTTCACGGACGACCTGCAGGATTTGCCTTGTATCCAGCAGCCTTGCTTTCAATTGGTTATGGAAGTTCTCTTCGTACTTGTAAATCTCCGCTTCTTTGAGGTCCTCTTCGAAGAGCCAGCCACCCGTGAACATTCTGTTCGCTTGGCGCCTTCCAATTGCGCGGGACGGTATTTGCTCGCTTCGTGGGACTTTGGACTGTGGTCGGCCGTATTTAAAAACGATCTCCGGCACGATGACGAACCACAGCGCTGGCCGCTCCTCCTCCTGCAGTAGATGACGCCGCAAAGCTTCCTCGTATACGCTGACCGCTGAATGGATAGCCTCACTGCGATCGCTGGAGCGTATACGAGTATCGAGTACCTCTGACGCAACCGCACAGGTTACAAATGGTTGCTCCGGCCAGTCGATTCCGAAAGCGGCCTGAAAGCCTGGCCACATCATTTTGTTCTCCGGCCTGCCAGCTTCCGGGGCACTGATAGTGCCTCTGATCGCCCTTACCCATGCCTTGAATAGCTCGATTCCCGCCGGTGTACCGATCACCCCTACATCCATTCGTGCTGGATTTCGGTTAGAGGCGGGCGGGCCATAGAGGAACAGACCATCCTTTGGATGTTGAGCCCTTTGACCATGCCCAAACGCTAGATTTGGTTCCTCAATGTGCACAACTTCCCATTTCATTCTTCGTCGCCCTCTCCAGCCAGGCTGTCCCCATCGAGGTCTTCGACATCGTCCTCGGGCTCTTCTTGCGGCGTGTCGGGCTCGTCATAGAGAAGAAGATCGGTTGGCATCCGTCGCGCCAGATCGATCGAGACGAGATCACGATCAAGCGAGAGTGCGTCCCGAGATCCAAGCTCAATCTCCACCGTGGGTTTGTCGTCGGCCAGAAATGCTATGAATGCCTCCTGAAGCCCTCTCCATTGGGGGTTCCACCAGTTTTTACAAAAGCGCTTCCTCATCGCGGAAGTTCGTTTGGGATCTGTGATCGGCGTGACCCCGTCTTCAGACCAACAGATATACGGTTTGAAACGAACCACGGGGTCATCACCGATCGTGACATTCACCTTCATGGCCAGATGCCAGAAGACGCCCATCTTTTCACTTCGACCAACCACCGCTTTCCAAGTGCGTTTTCCCTGGGGAAGCTGGTAGAATACCTTGTTGTTCAGCAGTAAATCCTTTGGGAAAAAGTATGCGGCCTGTCTCCCTGAGAACTCTCGCAAGCCGCGTACGCACAGGTACCTCTCAATATTTGCGCGGAGCATTGCTGTTGCCATGTTTTTTGCGTCTATCTTTTTGGGGCGGGTTGCGCCCTTGTCCGTGCCATCGATGAATTCCTCGAATGCATACGATGAATGCTCGCTCAGCTTAAAGTGGTCTGGCAACCTTTCCTGGAGAAACCCGATGTCGGAGAAAGTGACGACAAGTCTGTAGAACTGGCT
Organism: Ochrobactrum quorumnocens; assembly: GCF_002278035.1. Classification (NCBI taxonomy): domain Bacteria; kingdom Pseudomonadati; phylum Pseudomonadota; class Alphaproteobacteria; order Hyphomicrobiales; family Brucellaceae; genus Ochrobactrum; species Ochrobactrum quorumnocens. The sequence goes on from NZ_CP022604.1 coordinate 2,133,326, forward strand.
GCAGGGCACTTCAGTCTTTCTGAGCGCAGCCGAAAACTTGTCTAGGTCTCCCTGGAACGAAAAGACATTCACAGTCGTAGGCAGTTTGACGATCTGTACGAGGTTGGTGAGCGCGCGCTCGGTAGCCGCCTCGACGATGCTTGACGCGGATTCCGATATCCTCCGCCAGTCTTCAAAAAGGGTGCTGTCAGCGGACGCATCCTTCGTGACGCCCATCTTTTCAAGCGAGCGTATAAGATCCAGGTAGCCTTCTCCCCAGTTGCTTGAGAAGTCGATGTGATGGAGTTGGTGAAGCTGAGCCGGAAATTCGTCTAGAGTGACGTCGTCGAGCCTTATTGGGATAATGAACCGACTATCCTTGAGAGTTCTGCTGCGCGAGTCGGCGATGGAAAGTTCATTGCGGAAACCCCTCCTGTCTGAGGCAACGCTAGCCTTCGAGACAACGCTGATGAATTTAACGCTATGCTCCCTTATCGCCACCTCTATGTCTGCCCAGAAAGGGCTACCACCCGTTGAATCAATCAACTCTGCCCAGACCTTGTAGCCCGCGCCTGTCAAGCGAGCGCTGAGCCATCTGACAAAGTCATTGTCTTCAGGTTTGGCGTGACTGATGAAGATAGTTTGCAAAGACATTGAAAATTCCGCGATTCTACCTTTTCAATATGAGCATCGACCGATATTGCTATCAAGCGCGGCGGCACGTTATACACGCATGGTTGCACAGATGAGCAATGCTCCTCCGCGTCGCGATGCCACAAGTACTTGGCTGAAGACACCCAATTGATTGATCAAGCCTGTAGGAATTCAACGGAGGACGACAAGACGTGACGTTTGGGCTCAGCGGCTACCAACAGCAGAAGAAGAGGCGCGTCTTTTTCTCTTTCCACTTCAAAGATATTATGAGGGTCAACAATGTCCGGAATTCGGGAGAATTCGCTCGATCCTCAAGCGATACTGGCCGAAATATCGAGGGTTACTATGACGCCAGCTTGTGGGAATCGCGTAAGCTAGACGGCGATGAATCATTGAAGCGCCTCATCCGCGACGGTGTGAAGAATACTTCAGCGGTTTGTGTATTGGTGGGGTCGCAAACATGGCATCGGCGCTGGGTACGCTACGAGATAGCCCGCAGCGTGGTGGATGGTAAAGGTCTTCTCGCAGTCCACATCAACAGCATCAATCACCATGAGCGAAGACTCCCCGACGATAGGGGCGATAATCCCTGCCGCTACATAGGAATCGCTGCAGCCGAGAGCGGTCAATACTACCTGTGTGAGCGGTTTAATCACAACGGCGCCTGGAGCTGGCGATGGTATCAAGACTACACCCAGCCGATCGGTCTTCCCCAATATTTCCACTCCCCTCCGAACAGGGGAGCGCCCGTGCGCCTGTCAGAGATGACACACGAGTATGACTGGAGTCAAAACGGGTTCAAAAACATCGGGAATTGGATCGACATGGCAGCGTCAGCAGCGGGGCGCTAACGCCCCGTCACCAAACAGCGTTGCCTCGCAATAGTAGGCCCATTAACAAGATTGCACAGGACTAAATCGCGTAAGGAAGTTTTAGTACCGCCGCGCGCAATGAATCTGCTAGAGAATTGAGGGAGCGCGGCGGTCTGGGACGGCCGCCTTGCAGACATCAATACACGCTGTGGTTTTCTTGGAAAAGAAAAACGTTATGAAACCTAAGGTCAAGCAGTTCGTCGAACGTTACCTGAAAGAAATTGTCGAGGGTAACGCTGCAGTGTTCGCCGGAGCGGGTCTATCGGCTCCGGCCGGGTTCGTAAATTGGCGAGAGCTCCTTCGCCCGATCGCGGAAGAGCTCGACCTAGACGCCGATATTGAAACCGATTTTGTTGCTCTCGCACAGTTTCACCGCAACAAGCATCACGGAAACAAGGGGCAGCAAAACCAGCTTCTCATCGAACGGTTTGGCGTTCCGAAAAACCCCACTGCTAATCACAATACCCTCGCCCGACTGCCGATTGCGACCTATTGGACGACAAACTACGATGACTTGATCGAAAAATCCCTTTCAGCCCAGGGTAAAACACCAGATATAAAATATACGGAGGCCCATCTTGCCCTGACGCGACGGGGACGCGATGCCGTCGTCTTTAAAATGCATGGCGACATCTCAAACCCACAGGATGCCGTCCTGGCAAAGGATGATTACGAGCGCTATCATGTAAACCGCGCAGCCTTTGTGACCGCCCTGTCAGGGGATCTTGTTTCGCGAACGTTTCTATTTCTTGGCTTCAGTTTTACCGATCCAAATCTCGATTATATCCTGAGCAGAGTTCGTCTCAACCTCGACGACAACCAGCGTAAACACTACTGCTTTTTCAAAAAGCGCACGAAAATGCCAGGGGAGACGGACGAGGCCTTTAAAAACGCCGTCGTTCGACAGGAACTCGTTATTGCGGATCTTCTGCGCTTCAATATTGAAGCCGTGTTGGTCGACGAGTACGCGGAGATCGATGAAGCCCTACAAATGCTTCACCGCCACTACCGAAGCAAGTCGGTATTCGTTTCGGGAAGCGCAGATACTTTTGATCCGTGGGGGCGATCCAAGGTCGAAGCATTCAGTCGCATTCTCGGCTCGGAACTGGCGAAGCACGGATATCGAGTGGTTACTGGCCTAGGTAAGGGCGTGGGGGATGCCTTACTCAGCGGCGTTGTTGACCAAGTTTATCGGACCTCCAGGAACCAACTTGACGACGCGCTGCTAGTTCGCCCCTTCCCGCAGCAGATCGCCGATGGTGATCGGGAGGCCGTATGGAGAAGGTATCGCGAGGAGCTTATTGGCGAGGCAGGAATTGCGATATTCCTTCTTGGCAACAAGAACGAAAACGGCGCCAATATCATCGCGGATGGCATGAAACAGGAATTCGAGATCGCGGCAAGAGACAAGCTGATGGTAATTGCCATGGGCACATCAGGTTATGCTGCCAAAGAGATATTCGACGACGTTGCCGCCGCTCCGGAAACGTTTTTGTCTGATTTGTCGGCAGAGGCCAAATCCGCGGTACTGCTGCTCGGAGAGCTCGATGCCGAGCCGGACGTATTGGTGTCGGAAATATTGGAGGCAATCGCTACAGCGTTAAAAAAGTGATGGGGTTGGAGTGGCTTACCAATGGGACGTTTTCTTGAGTTATCCGCGAACGCCGTACGTGGAGCCATGGCTGGATAATCACTTTTTTCCGCTGTTGCGCGACCATCTCGATGCGCTCTTGCCAGACGAACCACGGATTTTTCTAGATCGCGCCCAACCAGTTGGTGTTGTTTGGCCCGACAATATCAAGACTGCTCTTAAGCACAGCAGAATAATGGTTGCTGTCTGGACACCGCCCTATTTTCGCTCTCACTGGTGCATTGCAGAATGGGAGAGCATGCTCGCACGTGAACAGCGGTATGCTCGTCCTGGCGCCGTCAACCAGTCAAGCCTCGTATATCCAATCAAATACTCGGACGGACAAAATTTCGACAAGCGCGCCCAAGCTATCCAGGTGAAGGATCTCAGCAGCTTTGGCTACCCGCTGCCAAATTTTCGCGAAGCCATCGCGTACATTGATTTCTACAACGCCGTTCGTGATGTCGCAGAGGATATTCAAGCCCGTCTCGCAGCAGCCCCTGAGTGGGAACCTGATTTCCCTCTTGTGGACGTTGAGCCAATTGCTCAAAAAGGCCCAAGAGTGCGGTTGCCGAGGATCTGAGATGAGAGGAACCGTAATCACATTCTATTCCTACAAAGGTGGGGTTGGGCGTTCTTTTGCGCTCGCTAATATCGCGGCATTGCTCGGCCGATGGGGGTTTCGCGTTCTGTGTGTGGATTGGGATCTGGAGGCCCCTGGCCTCGAAGACTTTTTCAAACCTTACAGACGTGACAATCGCTTCCTCGAAGGAAATGGCCTTGTTGAGCTTTTGCTGGATTTCCATAAACGAGCCCAGGTTCCTTTGCTGTGGCGTGAACTCGTCATCCCCTTGGATAGTCGCCAACTTCCCGGTGTCGATCTCATCAAATCCGGTCTCGCTGACGAAGGCTATACTCGCCGACTGCAACAGCTCAACTGGGACAGGCTTTACAAGAAAGGCCTAGGAGACGCGCTCGAAACGATGTTCGATGAAATCAGGGAAACCTACGATTTTGTCCTTATCGACTCGAGAACCGGTGTGACCGATTTTTCAGGCATCGTGACAGCGCAGCTACCTGATATTCTGGCGTTCTTGTTTACAGCAAACGAGCAGAGCATCAGCGGTGCGACAAAGGTAGCAAGACGCGCGACAACGATTAGAAACGACATTGCCCTCGACCGTTCTCCGTTGCTGACGCTGCCTATTCCGGCACGGTTTGAAGCGCAGGTTGAGCACCGAATATCACAAGAATGGCGAGAGAGATTCGTCGCTGAACTCAAAGAGTTTTATTCGGGTTGGGCCAGTCAGGATGCAAGGCTCGAAAAGCTGATTCCAGCTACGACTATTCCATACGTCCCCTTTTGGAGCTTTGGTGAAAAACTCTCCGTTGTCGAAGATCCGATTGGGGACCAGTCAAGCATCAATTTTGCGATGGAGAATCTGGCCGCGCTTCTCGCGCACAATCTGAGCAAGACACATCTTCTTGTTGGGTCGCGCGACGAATTCGTCGGGGCAGCACGAAGAATCGGCCGTGATCCCGAGAACAGGTCGGTCTTCATAGGCTTCTCATCTGAGCATCGAGACATCGGGGACAAGCTCGCTTCAGAGCTGAGCCGCAATGGTATTGACGTCAGAATTCCCGATCATGTCATTGCGGGAGAGGACTGGGCTCGATCTGTTTCGGATGCATTGGAAAATGTCGATCACTTTGTTCTGCTATTTGGCGACGGCGATGATCGAAACCGCGCCGTGGAAACTGACGTTCGCATGTTTCTACGGCAAGCTGCTTCTGATGAAAGACCACGTCTCCTGATACCATTTATATTGGAAGATGCAGGTACTGAGCGGCTCCCGTCCTACCTTCAACATCTGAAAACTTACGGCATCGCGAAGGACAACGTCGGCGCTGCCGCACAGCAAGTGCTGAAACTGATACGTCCTCATGAGGTGGCCGCGACCAGTGAACAGACGAGCATTCGTATCCATATCTTGGCAGATGGGAATAATCCAATCAACGGTGCGATGATTTCGGCGATCGCGGAAAACGGCACGACAATCGATGCCGTAAGTGACAGCGAAGGACGAGCGATACTGCCGGTGGTGCACTCGCGGACTTATCGAGTGCTTGTCGCGCACCCCCGTTACTGTCCCAAAATATTGACGAACCTGAATACATCAGAACAGCTGGAAGTCCGCCTGAAAAAGCGAGGCGATGTCGGCTCAATCATAATCCAGTCTACAGGTCATATCGAAGGGCTGAGCGGACGGCTAAATCCCATTCTCGATACAAGCGAACGAACCTACTTGTATGCTGAGAATATTGCGATCGATGGCGGAAAGCGTCAGCCTACCACTTTCTCTGTCGATGAACCCTTCGTCCTAGAGGATGCTCATGGGCACGTTTTTCGTGCGATTGTCCGCTTCATTGAAGGCCGGACCGCCTTGATCGAATACGAGCAGGTTGGATCACAGCTTGAAAAACTCGTGTCACTTCGAAATATGATCGACCGTGCTATCGGGATGCTGGCAGACCAAGCAGTTAAGAATGGGGACCTCAAGATAGCTGGCAGGAAGACGCCACCACGCCAACTGGCAGACATTGTCGTTCGCTCTGATCCAAGCCTATCACCGTCATATGGCATGCTCGTCGAATTCTGGGCCGTCGCAAACTCAGCGATCCACGGGCAGGACGTCACCACTACGGAAATCAATAAAGCACTTGATCTTGGCAGAAAGGCACTTCAAATCCTCAGGTCAAATTAATCGGAGCTTGGTCCGACGACCGTGGCGGAGTAATTTGAATTGCCAACATATGTTACGGAAGCTCAAGTCCGCGCAAAAATTGCCGGAGTTGACCAACAGGCAGCACGCGTATTTCTTGCCTTTCATAACGCTCTCGCAGCATTTCGTGACGAGTTTGATATTTTCCTATCTCACTCAATCAAAGACGCGAGCTTAATTCTTGGCATAAAGCGATTGCTCGAAGAGGCCGGGAAGTCAGTTTACATCGACTGGATCGGACACGCACTTCATCCGCGCGAACGTGCGCCCCCTGCTTTGCACCTGCTGATCTTGGATTTGTGTTTTATGTCGGGGATTTAGCCTGTTTGATCGTAGCTGTTTAGCGTACAGGACCGTGGTTTTCGGCTATTGCGGGATAGCTTGGAGTAGGAAATGGTTGCGGGGGCCTGCTTTCATCTTAACTTGCGATCATCGCGACCGCCCCGTGCTTTAATAAAATCTCTTCCTACCTGCGAGCGTAGCGGTCTATTTCGTACCACCGCGTAGTAAGCATCCGGCGTAGGCCGCGGATGGGTCTTCAGCATCCGGTCAGTGGGGTTTGGTTCGGCTTTTTGCGAAGCCAGCTTTCCCGAGCGTTCGGCGACGCGCCAGTTTCGCTATCCGCTCATTGATCGTATCGACGCCAATATCATTCGGCTCGAAGCGACCGCCATACCAGTCCACGACTTTGCGATGTTGTGCATGTCGTGGCTTTGACATTGCGATGAGGAAGTCTTCGAAGCCGGGCAAGCCGCCGACATCTTCCGGCGGCGCGCGCCGGTCGCCGTCGAGGAAGCGCGGATATTCGACTGCCGGATCGGCGTCCGTGACGGCCTCGACAGTGATTGAGTGCCGCCAGTCGTCGCCGAAGTCATAGGTATAGTTGAAGGTGGTGATACCGCGATCCACCAGAGCGCCGATGCGAACATTGCGGGCAGCATAGGTATCAGCCCCGAAGTCCCATTCGGGATCGGGAACGGCATAGCGCTTGCCGCCGGCATTGAACTCGAAGAGGTGATAATCCTTGAAGAGCATGACGGCCTGGATGACGTCGTGCAGCCCCTTCAGACTGGTGGTGATCGGGACCTCGACCCTGCGCCAGATAACTGGCTCGATATGATCGAGCTTGATGTGAAGCCGGGCGATGCGTTCGTTGGATGTCATGATGCCAATGCCAGGGGTGACCGTGCCGATATCCAGTTCCACGGAAGCAGTTGCTCCAACTTGCTGAGCGGAGTGTCGGCGATGCGAGCAAGGACGTCGGCGAGCCAGGCCTGCGGATCGATGTCGTTGAGCTTGGCGCTCATGATCAGCGTCGCCATGAAGGCGGCGCGATCTGCACCACGATCCGATCCGGCAAAGAGCCATGACTTCCTTCCGAGTGCAAAACCTCTGAGCGCGCGTTCGGCGGCATTGTTTGTGAGACAAATCCGGCCGTCGTCGAGGAATGACGTGAAGCCGTTCCAGCGCTTCAGCATGTAGTCGATTGCCTCGGCGACGGGAGAACTGCGCGACAGCTTTGCCCGCTCGGTTAGGAGCCAGTCGTGCAGTTCTTCGACGAGCGGCTGGCTGTCCTTGCGACGGTGCTCCAGTCGTTGCTGGGCGGCAAGACCGTTTGTATCGCGTTCGATGTCGAACAGGGCGTCGATCCGTTTTACCACCTCCAGCGCCATCGGCGAGATCGGCGCGGCTTTGCTGCCACGTTTGGCATTCGTGGCAATGTCAGCGAGCACGAAGAACTTGCGGCGCGCGTGTGCCCAGCACAGCGCCTGTGTCAGAGGCGCGGGATCGCGATCAATCTTGAACAGCGGGTTGTAGCCGCCATAGGCATCTGCTTGCAGAATGCCGGTGAAGGTCTTCAGGTGGCGTTCGGGATGCTCCTGTCGCCGGTCTCGCGAGGCATAGTAGAGGGCGGCGGGCGGTGACTGCCCGCCGAACGGCCGGTCATCCCGGACATAGGTCCAGATGCGGCCCGTATCGGTCTTGCCCTTCGCCAGGATCGGCACGGTGGTGTCGTCGCCATGCAGCCGCTCGGCGGCCATGACATGCGCCTCGATCAGAGAATGGATGGGCTTCAGGGCAGCGGCACACGCGCCGACCTGGTCGGCCAGCGTCGACAGGCTGAGGACAATGCCCTCTCGGGCATAGCGCTCGCTTTGACGGTTCAGCGGTTGGTGCTGGGCGAACTTCTCGAACAGGATCATCGCCAGAAGGTTGGGTCCGGCAAAGCCGCGCGGCGTCACATGGAAGGGCGCTGGTGGCTGCGTGATCTTCTCGCATTCGCGGCAGGAGAACTTCTCCCGCACCGTCTGGATGACCTTCCACTGACGTGGGATGACCTCCAGGGTCTCGGTGATATCCTCGCCGAGCTTCGACAGCTTGGCTGAACCGCAGCAGAGGCAGGTTGTCGGGGCAGCGATGACGACACGCTCGCGCGGCAGATGTTCTGGAAACGGCTTGCGTGACGGACGTCTGCGCTCAAAGGCCCTGACGGTCGAGGCATTGGCTGCGATCTCTGCTGCCAGTTCATCTTCGCCAGCATCAGCCTCCAGCTCCTCGAGCTGTAGTTCCATCTGTTCAAGGAGCCGCGCTTTGCGCTCAGACCTGCTGCCGTAGAGCTCACGGCGAACCTTCTCGATCTCCAGCTTCAACCGCGCGATCAACGCCTCGGAATGTGACACCAGTGCCTTTGCGCTGGCGGCCTCCGCCTTGGCGGTCGCGGCATCTGCCTCGGCCGTGATGCGCCGGGCACGCTCCTTCGCCAGGGCCGCAAGTGCGCTGGCAAGGTCGTCAGGAAGCTGTTCGGCCGCATTGTTCATGGACTGATGGAATCATATTCGACCCCGCCATTCCAGTGTTTTTGCTCATCCGGCCGACGTCGGTCGCCAGGTTTTTTGCGGCATCCGCCAGTCGATACCTTCCAGCAAATAACCGAGCGGCCCAGGGGTAATCACGACCGTCCCATCGGCCGTCGACGGCCATATGAAGCGTCCGCGTTCCAGCTTCTTCGTGAACAGGCAAGCGCCTTGGCCGTCATGCCAGATGACCTTGATCAAGCCACCACCGCGGCCGCGGAACACGAACAGATGTCCACACATGGGATCGCGCTTCAGTGTCTCTTGCACCATCAGCGACAGACCGGGAAAGCCCTTGCGCATATCGGTATGGCCGGTTGCCAACCAGACCTTCACGGCAGCAGGAACCGGTATCATCGCCGACCCAGCACACAATCGAGAATGCGGCCAAGCGCTTCCGTGTCGATGTCGCTGTCCACTCGAACACGACGGCCACGGCCCAGCTCAATCGTTACATCGCTACGCTTCCGGCGGGGCTGCGATGGGGCCGGCGCTTCCGTAGCGGCGGGTTGGGCCTCCGACACGATCACCGGCACCAACGTGCTCGCCGTATCAGGCCTCGGTTCCTCGATTTGGCAAAGCTCCTTGCGCCAACGGAAGAGTTGGCTCACATGGATACCGGCCGCACGGGCAATCTCGGAAAGCACCGCACCTGGCTCAAGGCAGGCCGCAACGAGCCGCTCTTTGTCCTCGCGAGACCAGCGCCGGCGGCGCTCGACAGACGTGATCACTTCAATCGGATGCTTCGTCATAGGACTACTCCTAGTGTTTGCACTAGGACTTCCGATGTTCGCATCAACCTCGCAAGACGGCCCTCACCGGGGGCTTACACCGCGTAGGAACCTGACGCCAAAATACTCATCGAGAGAAAACGAATTAACCCTTCACTCAAAGGTGCCGCCTGGCACTTACGACGACGGGTAATGCTGTGATAGCTGCTGCCTTGTCACGCTAACCGCGATGAGACCACGCTTCACGAAGGCGTTTGTCACCGCTTGGGCACTAACTGCAAAATTCTTGATCCTGTTCAACCGGGCGCTTGAAAACATCGATGTAATTCAGGACTGCCAACGGAGCTATGAGATGCCCGTCAAGATCAGGCCGTAGGCTGAGCGCTGAGTGAAATATCAGCTTTCCGGCAAGGCATTAGAAAGATCGATGGGCGGCACGATCTTATTTGCCTGCGAGCGCTGGATCGCACATTCATGGGCAAGAAAATCGACCAGCGCCCGCACCGATGGCAGCAGCCCGCGGCGGGTGGGAAAAACCGCGTGTACAATGCCTGCCATAGGTCGCCAGTCGGGAAGAACATGAATGAGCCGACCCGCTCTGATATCATCCCAGACAAAAATGGTCGGCAATTGTACCGCACCCGCGCCGGCAATTGCCGCATCGCGAAGCACCTTCATGTCATCGGTGATCAGGCGGGGCGAATGCGGAACGGTCGCGACTTGCCCATCGGCGTGATGCAGCTCCCAGGCATAATCCCTGTGAGGCCGCTTCCAATCCAGGCTCGGCAGCCCCCTCAAATCGGCAGGCGATTTTACGGCGCCTGAAATCAGGCCAGGCGCGGAAACCAGGCACTGGCTGCTTTCATCGAGCCAGCGCATGACAAGATCAGTCGAATCAAGCGGCGGGAACCGTACCCGGATGGCCAGATCGATCGCTTCCGAAATGACGTCAACGCGGCGGTTCGTACTTTCCAGATGAATTTCGATGCCCGGATTCTGCATCATGAAACGCGAAATCAGCTCACCGAACTGAAACGAAAGCAATGCCGTCGGGCAGCTCATGCGTACAACACCGCGCGGCTCCGTCCTCACCCTGGCGATAACCTTTTCGGCAGCCTCAGCCTCGACAAGCATTGCCACGCAACGCTCGTAGAACTCGCGACCGATCTCCGTCACGGAAAAGCGGCGAGAAGAACGGTTGAGAAGGCGCACGCCCAGACGTTCTTCCAGATGAAGAATACGACGGCTCAGTCTTGACTTCTGAATGCCAAGCGCACGCCCGGCTGGAGAGAAGCCACCATGGTCGACAACGGCCACAAAATAATAAAAATCGTTAAGGTCCTGCATTGTCCTTTTTGTAGGACGCTGCGTCGCTTTTTGCAATCTTTTTTCATCATCGTTGCGATGTTATTCCTTCCTTCATCAAGCTCTACTGCAGCGTTGATGGAGGAAAAAACATGGGTAAGAAAGTCATTGGCCGCTACGGGAATGATCGGCAACATTGGGTCGGCAACGGTTTTCCCGTTCGCTCGCTTTTCTCCTATAATACCCTCGGCGCCCACATCAGCCCGTTCCTCCTACTCGATTACGCCGGGCCATATGACTTTCAACCAACTACGCAGCGGCGTGGCGTCGGCAAGCATCCGCACCGCGGCTTCGAGACCGTCACCATCGTCTATGACGGCGAGGTCGAACATCACGATTCGGCAGGCAATGGCGGTATTATCGGGCCGGGTGACGTCCAGTGGATGACGGCGGCTGGCGGCATCATTCATGAGGAATACCATTCGTCAGCCTTCGCAAAGGCGGGAGGGACATTGCGCATGGTTCAGCTCTGGCTGAACCTGCCCGCCAAGGACAAGATGACATCGGGCGGCTATCAGAGCATCCTGAAGACGGACATTCCCCAGGTCTCTTTGCCCGGAAACGCCGGGAAGGCACGGATCATAGCCGGTCAGTATCGCGCAATAAAAGGGCCGGCAAAAACCTTCACCCCCATCAACCTGTGGGACTTGACCCTCAAGACCGACGCAGAACTGACGCTCGATCTGCCCGAGAGGCATACCGCGATGATCGTGGTGCTAAGCGATCGCGTCGTCATCGATAACAACCATGAGGCAGGTGAAGCGGAGATGGTACTGCTCGATCCGGCAGGCCGCGAGGCTCGCATTCATAGCGATGGTGAAGCGCAGTTGTTGGTCCTGACGGGAGAGCCGATCGATGAACCCATCGTGGGCTACGGGCCGTTTGTTATGAACAACGAGGCTGAAATCAGACAGGCGATCGAAGACGTTGACAGCGGATGCTTCGGCATCGCCGCAGCATGATCGGGAGAGCCGGAAGCATACAGCATCCGGCTCCTCTTTCCTGTGGAAGGGTCCGCGCTCGCTCGTCCACTTGATCGAGGGCTTCGGCCCGCGCCAGCGCAAAATTCCAATCGATGAAAGAAACCTACCAATGGCAAGCGAAGAAATCCGCAATCCCCATACCGACCAGCTTCTCACGCCGCAAAACTCTGCCCTCATCGTCATCGACTACCAGCCGATACAGGTATCGTCGATCCGCTCGATGCCGCGCGACGAACTGGTCTTCAACATCACAAGCGTCGCCAAGGCGGCGGTCAACTACGATCTGCCGATCATCCATTCGACCGTCAATGTCGCAACCGGCCGCAACAAGCCGCCGATCGCCGAACTTCAGGACGTGCTCGGCCATCTGCCGACCTATGACCGTACCTCTATCAACAGCTGGGAGGATGTGGCGTTCAAACAGGCCGTCAAGGCCATTGGCCGCCGCAAACTCATCATGACCGCGTTGTGGACCGAGGCATGCCTAACCTTCCCCGCGCTCGATGCCATTCAGGAAGGTTATGAAGTCTATTTGCCGGTCGATGCCATCGGTGGCACTTCTCTTGCCGCCCATGAAGCAGCACTACGCCGCATCGAACAGGCTGGGGGAAAGCTGATCAGCCGCGTTCAGATGTATTGCGAACTCCAGCGCGACTGGGCACGCGAGGCGACGGTTCCGGGCTTCATGGGCGTGTTCGACAATTACGATGGTTTCAACGTCGAAAAAGCCGCCAAATAACCTTTAGCCGACAAGCAACAACCAAGATCCATGGCGATGGCGGCTCGGCTGCTGTCGCCGCATTTTGCAAGGAGAAAGCAAATGAGCGAGCTATTCATAGTCGTCGGGCTGAAAGCCAAGGCAGGCAAGGAAGACGAACTGCGTCATGACCTGTCGGTGCTCGTCGAACCTTCTCGAAACGAGGAAGGTAATATCCGTTACGATCTGTTCGAGGATCAAAACGAACCGGGACGTTTTGTGTTCGTTGAGGAATGGGCATCCGTGGAAACCCGTAATCGACACCACGAGCATGGTCCGCATATTGCGGATTTTCATGCCAACGGGCGCAGCAATGTCGAAAAAACAGAGTTTGCACATATGCTCAAACGCGTTGTCTGACAGTTTTATCGCAACTGCCGCACCGTTTATTCAGATGACATCAATACCTCAGACAACGTCTATTTGAGCGCATGCCTGCCCGCATAACCTATCCGAACTAGAGCAGCGGCCAAGGACACACTCAGACCCTCTTTCCAGCAACTCCGCTTTCTGGGCCGTGTCCAGACTGTCGTGGGAAATGCTCGGAAACACTCTCTCTTGAGAGACCACCGCGCAGAACCCTCCGCCACATTTGGATTAACTCACGGAACGTCTCTATGCCTCCATTCTACACCCCCGGCCTGCCGCTCAACCGCCGTGATGCCCTGATCGCGGGCGCGGCGCTTGCCGCAAGCCTTACATTACTGCCACGCGCAGCGCGTGCCCGCAGCCCCGTCACCCTAAAACATTCAGAAGGAGAACTCACCATGGGCTTTGTCACGACCGGCGACAATGTTCAGATTTTTTACAAGGATTGGGGCCCCAAGGATGCGCAGCCAATTGTATTCCACCACGGCTGGCCGCTCAGTTCCGATGACTGGGATGCACAGATGCTTTTCTTTCTGTCGAAAGGATATCGCGTCGTCGCCCACGATCGGCGTGGGCATGGGCGTTCGGAGCAGGTCTCCGAAGGTCACGACATCGACCATTACGCGGCCGACGCCTTTGCGGTCGTAAAGGCGCTGGACCTGCGAGACGCGGTCCATATCGGCCATTCCACCGGCGGCGGCGAAGTTGCCCGCTATGTGGCGCAACATGGCGAACCTGCAGGCCGCGTGGCTAAAGCCGTCCTTGTAGCCGCCATCCCACCGCTGATGCTGAAAACCACTGACAACCCCGAAGGCACACCGAAGGAGGTCTTCGACGGTTTTCGGACAGCGCTGGCCGGCAACCGTGCACAGTTCTTCCGCGATGTCCCGTCAGGTCCTTTCTATGGCTTCAACCGCGAAGGCGCGACGGTCCATGAGGGAGTCATTCAGAACTGGTGGCGGCAAGGCATGATGGGCAGCGCCAAGGCGCACTACGACGGCATCAAGGCCTTCTCGGAAACGGACCAGACCGAGGATTTGAAAGCAATCACCGTACCGACCCTCGTGCTGCACGGTGAGGACGATCAGGTCGTCCCGATCGCTGCCTCGGCATTGAAATCCGTCAAGCTGCTGAAGAACGGAACGCTGAGGACCTATCCCGGCTATTCTCACGGCATGTTGACGGTCAATGCCGATGTGCTGAACGCGGATATCCTGGCATTCATCACCGGATAATAAACTTCGGGACGCAATTCGCAGCTCATATCTACCATGCCAGCCGGACCACCGCTTGGAGCACTTGCCCGCGATGGTCCGGCAAGGGATGTCCTAGGCATCAAAGACAGCGGCAAGCCAAGTGACGAGGCGCCACGCGTTGGCATCGATTGCCCTTGAAATGTAAAACGTTCGTTTTACATAATGGTCATGACCCGGCACGGAGGATCCGAGATGAACATGAAACAAAGGCTCGTCACCGCAGCCGAGAAACTGTTCGATGAGCACGGCTTCACGGCAACTGGTATGGACCAGCTGACTGAAGCCGCATGCATGTCGAGCCGGACGCTCTACAAGCATGCCGGTAGCAAGGTAAAGCTCATGGCCTCGATCCTCACCGAACGGGATCGGCGGTTCATGCGCAGAATCGAAGTCGGGAGTGTGGACGCGCTCTTCGCTGCGCTCGAAGATTGGAACCGCGTCGAAGGAACACGAGGCTGCCTCTTCCTGCGCGCCCGTGCTGAGACAGGCGGAGAGATTCCTGAAATCTCGGCGGCGGTCGCTGCGCACAAGTCAGCCCTTCGGAAGCGGATCGCTGACATCGTTCTGACGGAACTCGGATACGATGACCCAATCTTGGCCGAACAGGTTCTCGTTCTTTTCGAGGGCGCGATCCATGCCGCCGTGTATCGGGGTGCTTTCTCCGTCTCGGCCGCGCGGGCTGCGGCTTCGGTGCTCGTTGAAAAGGCACGGTCATGAGCCCGGCTTTCCGTACTGGTGCGATAGGCCTCGGCCTGATCGCCGTATGCTACGGGTTCGCCCGGTTTGCCTTCGGATTACTCTTGCCTCAGATCGGCGCGGATCTTGCGCTTGGTCCAGAATTGCGCGGCGTAATCTCGGGTGGTGCCTTCGCCACCTATTGTGTTACTATCATCGCCTCCGCCTACCTTACCGAAAGGGTCGGAGCCACGGTGGTCGCAACCATAGCCGCGACAGTCGCGGCCATTGGCATGGCGGGTATTGCACTGGCACCGTCTGCGCTAATTCTGGCTATTTCCGTGATGGTGGCCGGCGCCAGCACCGGGCTGGCGTCGCCGCCGATGGCCGCGGTCGTGGCGGCGGCTGTCCCGCCGTCCGGCCAGGATAGGACGAACACGACAATCAATGCCGGGGCAAGCGTCGGCGTTGCCATCTCGGGTCCTATCGCTCTTGCTATGGCGGAACAATGGCGGCTTGGCTTTGCCGTCTTTGCGGCCATGGCGGTGATCTTGGCAGTTATCACCGCAGCTTTGTTACCGAATGCTCGCACTGGTAAGAGAGTTGCCGAAGAGCCGGTCGCATCCACATCTTTGCTGCGCCTGATCGCTGCAACGTTTTTGATGGGCGCGGCGAGTACGGCGGTGTGGTCTTTCGGCAGCGAGCTCGTGTCGCGGCAACTGGCTTGGGGCCCGGCGGGCGTCAGCCTCCTATGGAGTTGCATCGGCCTCGGCGGGATAACGGGCATATGGGCTGGTGGCTGCATCGCGCGTTTCGGACTGGTGCCTGTCCACTGGACACTTCTTGTCCTGATGGCGACAGCCATCCTGAGCTTTGGTCCCGGGGCTAGGACGCCTGCAATAGTACTCCTTGGCGGGGCCGTGTTCGGAGCGGCCTACGTGATGCTCACCGGCGTCTATCTTGTGTGGGGGGTGCGCACCTTGGCCGACCGCCCCGCTACAGGTTTAATGATCGCCTTCCTGACGATTGCCATCGGCCAGACGGCCGGCGCCCCGCTGTTCGGCCTGCTTCTGGGCAGCTTTGGCGCCATGCCGTCGGTGGCGACCTTCGCGGCCTTCGCGCTCGCTGCCGGATGCGCCCCAGAGAATACCGCGAAGTCCGGGATCGGATCTCGCGACAGCCGATTTTGATCTGCCTCAATAGGCGCTCTGGCTCGTTGTCCGGACGCAAGCAAACCGACCAGTGACAGCTGATGCCCAGAAGCGGTCCAGACCTGCTTGGAGCCTGTCAATTTAATGGGACAACGCACCGCAGTGTTAACTGTGTGCCATTGCGTGAGTGTGGGCTAGGGTTTCTCTTAAGTACCGATCATTATCACCGTTGTATGCCCTTCTAAAATCACTTCCTACCAGCAACCATAGCGGACTATTTCGTACAGTCGCGTAACTGCGAAGTGCTAGCGCTCGATGGTCTTTGTATCTGCGACCCGTTGGACCAGTCGGGCGTCGAGCGTTTCGAACTTGTTAGCGACATCAAGCTCGTAGACACCCGGACCGATGTCGGAAGCAACCCTTCCGTCTGAGCTCTGCGGGAGGCGGCCATAGATGGAAGCGAAGGCCGCGAAACCATCGTGGCCGGCTCCCGCCTGCGTGGCCAGGTTGGTTATGTCGATCACGCGGAGGTTTGAATTCCGCGCTTCGACGAGAACTTGGGGATCATCGATGTTGGCTGCGCCGGCACGGAATTGCCCTCCGGCGATAAATCTGGATACCGACAGCGCCTGATCCTTCCTGGAGACCAGAACGGTGACGGGAGAGCGCAGGCGGCCGACGACCCGGAGTTGTTGAAGAAAGACTTCCGCGTCTATATCTGGCGCAGCGAGCGTGAGGTCGATGAGCTTGCCGAGGGTGCGCTCGTCTTTGGCAATCCGGATTTGCCGGACAGACTCCATAGTTAGCCAAGCCCCCATGCTGTGAGCGTAAAGCTTCATCCCCCGGACATGGCGGTCGCCAGCGACCCGCTCGACCACCCGGGCAAGCGCATCGCGCGAGAACGTCACCGCGTCTTTGTCTGCGAGATACCCGGTGATCGCTGCCTTCGAAGGCCATGAGAACAGCACTGCTGACTGCGCGACCTGGACGTCGGCGGTGAGTTGAGCCGTGCGGAACAGCGTTTCCGGAAAGTTGCTGTTGAAGCCGTGGACAAAGATGGCGACGTCGCGGCCGAGCCCTTCTCCGCGGGCGGCAGTGCCCCCGACTTCCGCAAAGAACCGCCTTTCATCGAGGCGCTCGGACGAAACGATCGCGAAGTGCCGGGTCGGGTCCGGCACATCCGTCGGCCATTCGATCTCGGTCGGTCGGTGGGTCGGGGGAATGGAGACGACATAGCGAACATAGGTAGTTGTGGCCGTAAACCGGTCGGTCAGGAAGGTTGGTGTACTCGGATCGGTTGCCCGCGTACTCGCCACGAAGATGGTAACCTGCTTCGCGCCCTCGACGGCAGCCACCGGAGTGAGGACGGATGAGCCGGGCCGCGCGGCGCAGGCGCACAATGCAAGTGCCAGCGCCGTGAACAGTATGGCTGCCATGTATCGCCCGGATTGCTGTCGCCGCCTGATCGCCATCCCCTCCGCTCCCCATCGCGCGGAACAGCTTGCTTCTAACACCCCGATCGTAGACTGATTTCCGGTCACGCAGCCCCAGGTAATAATTGAAAGATCTCGCCGACTTCGCCGAAGAAGTGACTTCAGATCATCGCGGAACGCCATTTTCAATCTTTCTACTGAGGTCATCGGTAGTTCGTGCGAAGTGCAGAAACCCCATGCATATAGCCCTCTTCTAACGTTCGATTGGGCGTCACTGTAGTCTCGCCGCGCGCGAAACTGTGTCCTACAATGAGGAACGCGAGCGAGAGGGTCGACGATTTGCAAAGCCTCGTTGGATCGCGAATGCCGGCGCACAATAATACTATTTTCACTTGGCTGGATAAGGCTCGATGTCTGCCGACCAATAGTGTTTAGCAATATTCTGGCTGTTGCGGATAACGTGGTAGGCGATATCCGGATCGCCTCCTTGAAAAGTGTCCGGATTCGCACCACACATCAAACAATACATTTGCTGATGAACGACGCTTGCAAAATATTGCAGAACCGGCGTGGCGTCCTCCTGGCCGATTGCTCGCAGGTCATGGGCAGCCTGTTCGATCGCCTTTTCCAAAGCCGCCGAAACGGCAGCAGCCAACATCCTGTCCGCACGGCTGATGACGACAGCGATTTGGCGTTCAGCCGGGGTAAGATCAGGTCCAATATCTGTCATTGTTCACCTCACATGTTGTTAGCGTACTTCAATTGTGCTGCCACAGCGTCTACTCTGGCGAAGTGCTGAGAAGCGACGGATAGCTTCTGCCGTGTGCATAAACTCGCGGTCGTTGATGAGCCGAACGACTGCCCGTTGCTGCTGTTCACTCCATCTTTGGGAACAGTCTTCTGGCGTTCCCTTTCCTTCCGAGTGCCGCCGCGCAGCCACGTTCCCTCGTCTTTCGCCTTCGGGGCGGCAACCCGAGATACCCCTCATCTTGCCGATCAACCTTTCAACGCGGTTGGTATCGTCGCCGTCATAGATTGGGTAGTCCCGCTATTCGCAATACTCCGTCACCAAAGGTGGAACGCGTACCGCCTGGCTGCTTGCAACGGGAAACACCACGCCCTGCGATCATTCGGTCCAATGCACCGAGACGGATAATCTGGTCAGCCGTCCTGCAGCAGCGATGAAAGTTGCCGCGATACAGGCACCTGACAGTGGCAAGGCCGATAAAGTGCTGGGTCGAACGTCGATGCCGTGACCGGTCACCAACTCGGCCGGGCAGGTCTGATCGAAGAAGAACGTCTCGCCATTTGTCGCTTCGGCGCCGGTAAATCTGTCAGTCGCTATCTTGTTCCCGCCGTCTACGCATGATAGCAGTGAGGATATGGACAGACTTTTTGCCAACGCCACGATGATGATGCTGCGCTCCTAGCGTGGCGGATTTTGTGCGCTTTTTATGCACCCTAGACCGCCCTTGAGGCGGTTTTTCATTGGTCGATCCGCTTTGAGGGATACTCAACCTCCACAAGGATATCCCAATGAACAACACGACGACTTACATCACAACGTCGATTCCATATGTCAATGCCGCACCACATGTGGGTTTTGCGCTCGAACTCGTGCAGGCCGACGCTTATGCTCGCCATTCCCGACTTCTCGGCAAAGACGTCAGGTTTCAATGCGGGACGGATGATAATAGCTTGAAGAATGTCCGAGCCGCGGAAACGGCAGGACGTCCCGTGGCCGACTTCGTCGGCGAAAATGCAGCCCGCTTCGAAGAGCTTGGCAAGCGCCTCCACATCTCAAACGATGCGTTCGTCCGCACATCCGCTGATTCAGGACATGCCGCCTGTGTTCATTCCCTCTGGAATGCATGTGCGAAGAATGGCGATCTTTATCGAAAGAGCTATGAGGGCTTTTATTGCGTGGGCTGTGAGCAGTTCTACGACCTACCAGATCTTGATGACGGCAGATGCCCGGAGCACGGTATCCCGCTTGAAGTCATCAAGGAAGAAAACTGGTTCTTCCGCCTCTCCCGATATGGCTCCCGTATCCTCCGTCTGATCGAGACGGAGGAGCTTCAGGTCGTGCCGGGTCACCGGCGAAACGAGATACTTGCCTTGCTCCGGCACGGGCTCGAGGACATCAGTGTGTCGCGCAGTGCCGAGCGGGCACGCGGCTGGGGAGTTCCCGTGCCCGGCAGTGATGAAGTTATCTATGTCTGGTTCGATGCCTTGGCGAACTACCTGACAGGGCTCGGCTACGGTTCCGACGAGGTGCTGTTCAGCCACTATTGGGCGCGTCAGGGCGAGCGCATTCACTTCGTCGGAAAGGGAATATCCAAGTTCCATGCGATCTACTGGCCGGCGATACTCCTTTCCGCTGGCCTACCGCTGCCGTCGTCGATCTACGTTCATGGCTATCTGACCGCCGACGGGCGGAAGATCGGAAAATCGACCGGCAACGGCATCGATCCCGATGGTCTCGTTCAAAACTACCGGACTCCGGACGCACTTCGTTATTACCTGCTCCGCCATATCCGTTCGGCCGATGATGGAGACTTTTCCGAGGAACGGCTCGACGCTGCGTGGTCCGGAGAACTCGGCGGGCAGCTTGGAAATCTCCTCAATCGGGTTATCACGTTACTGTCTTCGTCCTTCTCCGGTGTAACGCCAGCCGTTCCCGACAGTGCCCTTGTTCGCGAAGCAGCGTCTCTTCCAGAAAAAATCCTGGACGCCTTCGATAACTACGAACTTCACGTCGGCTTGGCAGAAATCTTTTCCTATCTGGGGTCCGCGAACAGGGAGTTTACGCGGAAAGCGCCTTGGTCTGACGCCAAGGCCTTGCTGGGCGAGCTCAACCAAACGGAACGGCAGAGGATTTCGGATCGTCTTGGTGCGACACTGGCGGAGCAGGTCCATGGGCTCGCCATCGTCGCTCGCTGCTTGCTCCCGTTTCTGCCTGAATCAGCTTCACGGCTGCACACGAGGCTCGGGATACGGTGCCCGGCGAGGTATGACGCTCCGCTCGTTGTCAGCGGAGTGAAGACATCTTCTGGAGGCATTCTCTTTCCGAGGCAGACGGTGGTGCGAGCGACGCCATGATTCAACGCTCGTGTTTCCGGCAGATCTCCGCACCATACGGGACCACTATGGTATATCTCTGCTGGAGCGGTTTTGTCGTCTTCGCTTCAGTCGGCCCTCATGGCTTCAATGCCGGGAATGTCACTACCCTGCACTGATCGTTAGAATACCTTGTCGGCAGCCGACTTCCCCTCGCTAACGGACGTCGTTCCAAATCGTTCGATAAGCATCTCGGTGAGGGTTCGCACTTTTCGAGAGGGATATTGGCCCGGCGGCCTCACCACGAAGATGCCGGCCGGCGGAATTGGATGACGCGCCATGATTGGCACCAGCGCGCCCGAACGAATATGATCCGCGACCAACGGCTCTGGCAGATAGGCGACCCCGACACCGTCCAGAGCGGCCGCTACCAGTGACATTGCGTTATCAGCGATGAAGCGCCCCTGGGGCCGCACTGTGACGATCTCGTCTCCATCCATGAATTGCCATTTCTCGGCATCCCGCATAACGGTCTGATGCTTCACAATCTCGTCGGGCGTCTCTGGAGCACCGTGAGCCTCGATATAAGCAGGACTTGCAACCAGCTTGCCAAAGATTGGTCCGATCCGTCTTGCGACGAGGTTCGAATCCGACAGATGCCCCAGCCGGATTGCGCAATCAAACCCTTCTCCCACGAGATCCACGAAGCGATCAGTAAAGGAAGAGAGGATTTGTAGCTGCGGGTGTTGGCTCGCCATCCGCGAAAGGACGGGAGCAAAACAGGTCGGACCAAATGATAATGGGGCAGCTACGCGCATGCGGCCTCGAAGCTTACCGGCGGGCAGGATCGTTTCGCGAACCAGGTCCAATTCAGCGGAGGTCCTGGCTGCGTAATCGCGGAATGTAGCTCCTGCTTCAGTGAGCGCTATACCACGGGTCGTCCTTGCAAATAGCTGTGCGCCGAGTTCGGCCTCAAGCCTGTTAATCCGCCGGCTGACCATCGACTTTGAGATGCCCAGTCGTAGCGCTGCCGACGATAATCCGCCCGCATCGGCAACTTCAACGAATATCCTTAGATCCTCAATTTCCACAAAGCGTTCCTTATTTTGCGACACGGCTTCACGCGACCGGGGGCTACCAAGGCGAAGAAGAGAATGACAACGTCGGCGCCGGTGAATCTTCCAGGAAGGCATCTTCGCAACGTACCGCACCAACCGCGAACATAGGATCGATTCTATAATCTTTCATAGCCGCTTCAACTCGTTTCTCCGTCCATCGCATACCGTGCCAGCGACGGACGGCGGCGACCACTCAAGAAAAACAACACAGGATGTGTCCATGTGCCTAAGGTCGAAAGGCGAGCAGAGGATTGACCGACAGAGATACGCCATTTCGCGTTTTTCAATAACGCTTGGCCTTTGGTCCGCATCCAGGGCGCGGTTACCGTTGATTTCTCTTGCTGCCCTCGCCATTGTTCAGTGGGACTACCTGCCCGCCATGGCAGATGCTTCTGCCCTGAAGCAGCAAAGGCCTTCGATAAAAGCCGACAGGTCGCGAGAGGACTGGTCGCTTCTCGCAGATCCAAAACTGCGGACTGAGCCGCTGGACAACCTCAAATACATTCCCTTGTTTTCTTCCAATCCCGACAGCTACATCTCGCTCGGGCTCAATCTGCGCGAAATCTTCGAAGTCAGTGATGCGCCGGCATTCGGAACCGTGCGCGCGAATCCCGGGGACTCCTACTGGTTGCAGCGCGCACAGTTCCATATCGATGTTCACCTGAATGAAAACTGGCAATTATTCACACAGTTCGAGGATGTACGTGCGTTCAACAAGACGGTAGTCGGTCCCAATGACGCGAACCGATTTGACCTTCGTCAAGCCTTCATCGGTTATACGCAGGAGACCGACGCGGGAACGTTCAGGGCAAGGGTTGGCCGTCAGGACTTTGCGTTCGACCTGGAACGGTTCGTTTCGACGCGCGATGGGCCGAATGTCCGTCAGTCGTTCGATGCGGTCTGGGCCGGGTGGGAGACGGATGCATGGCGCTTCTATGGACTTGTCAGCAGACCTGTCCAGTATCGCGATGACCGCCCTTTCGATGATCGATCGAGTGGCGATGCAATGTTCAGCGGAGCTCGTGTGGAATGGCAGCTGTCGCCGGATATCGAGGCCTCCGCGTATTATGCACTTTATCAGCGCAAGGACGCCACCTTTCTCACCGCGTCGGGTGAGGAGGACAGGCATATTCTCAATATCCGGACGGCTGGCAAATATGCCGGTTTCGACTGGGACGCGGAAGCGATGGGACAGGTCGGCAAGGTCGGCTCGGCTGATATTCTAGCCTGGGCCGTAGGCGCGAGGACCGGATACACGTTCGAGGATATTACCTGGTCGCCGCGGATTGGTCTGCAGTTCGACGTGGCGTCGGGCGACAGTGATGCGGGCGACGACACGCTCGGCACTTTCAATCCGCTGTTTCCGAACGGCTTTTATTTCTCGCTCGGCGGTCATACCGGATACGCCAACCTCGTCCACATCAAACCATCGGTCACCGTTCAGCCGACAGAAGACCTGACCTTGATGGCCGGGGTCGGACTGCTCTGGCGACAAACGACTGATGACGCCGTCTACACCCTGCCAAGCATTCCCGTGTCCGGCACGGCGGGTCAGGGGTCGGCATGGACAGGAGCCTATTTGCAGGTCAGGGCGGACTACCGTTTCACCCCCGTTCTCACGGGATCGCTGGAGGCCGTCCATTATCAAGTCGGCTCGGCGCTTCGCGACGCCGGAGGCAGTGACAGCAACTATGTTCGAGCGGAATTGAAATACTCATGGTAGCGAACGCACAACTCTACGCACCAACGCCGCCTTTCGCCGTGCCGAACACTGAGGGACGATAGATCGGTCGTCTGATATGCAAGACGCGGTGCTGCACGATGAGGAAAGCCGGATAGGCATTCTTGGGCCGATATCGCAGCACCCATTCTCAGGACGCCGGTTGAAACAACTCGACCAGCATCCTCTCATTGTCCCGGATGTAAGCGAAACGATCGCCGGAATTGTTGGGAACGGAGGTTGGCGGTATAACGATTTCAACACCCTTGGCCGCCAGCGCGGCTATGGTCTCTTCCAGTTCATCAACATTGAGCGCGAAATGGTTGACGCCACCGCGTTTCAGGAGTGTTTCGATGTCTTCGCGCTCGCTTGCCATCGGCGTAGCACCTTCGACTTGAAAGATTTCGAGCCTAGCTTGGCCGCGGACGAGCATGGCCACCTGCGCGCCAGGCACGATGAAACTGTACTGGTGCTCGAATCCAAGCTTATCACGATACCAGTCAAGGCTAGCCCGCAGGTCATTGACGACGACACCGACATGATGAAGGCGATGGACGATATCTACCATGTGATTTCCTGAGTTTTATTTTTATCGCTCCGGATTTGGTTCGAGATACCACCGCTGTTATAGCTGCGGCTGTAAGTGCCCTCCGGGAAATGGCCGCCTTCATTAGAATTTCATGGCGTGGAGGTTAGTACTGCATCGGCGAGCAGCATAGTCTCCCCGAATGCGAAACGTTGTTGCAAAACGTGGAACGGCAGGCCGATCAAGGATGTCATGGCAGCTCTAACGCGCGGCCTCGGCTAGCCGCTCGCGCAGGCGCCGGGCGAAAAGGCTTCGTCCATCTCCTTGACCAAAGTGACACTTAGTGCCAAACAATGGGTTGGCACTAAGTGACAGAAGGATATCAGAGTTTGGCAAAGATCGAGAAAGGGCGACTTGAGGTCGCACGTCACGCGGCCGAGTTGTTCTGGAAATACGGCGTCGAGAAGACGAGTGGCGACGCGATTGCCGCCGCATCGGGGCTCTCGAAGCGAACGGTCTGGCGCTATTTCCGATCGAAGGAAGCCTGTATCGAGCCGCTCTTCATGGTTACGGGGCTGCGCTTCATCGAATTGTTGCGCACCTGGCCGCGCGAGTTCTCGATCGAGGTCTACCTGCGCGATACGCTGGGCTCGATGCTGAAGACAGAGCAGGAAATCCGCGACGGCGTAGCCGTGGCGCGGCTGATCTCCCGCCTGAAAACCGAACCGGCGATCCGCACCGCCTATCTGATGGCGAGCGCGCAAGCAGAAGACGAGTTCGTCGCGATCGTTGCCGAGCGCGCCGGGCGCACGTCCGAGGATTTCGACGTCAAGCTCTGCGCTGCGGCCGCAATGGCCGCCGTGCGCGTTGTCGATGAAGACATATGCACTGCCACGTTCACCCATGGCCGCTACTTCGAACACCATGAAGTCTGCGACCGGTTGGCCGCTGCCATTCGCGCAGCAAGCACCCTGCCGATCTGCGATCCGGTCGCTCGCTAAACTGGTCGGCCAGTCCCTTCGCTCCATAAGGAACCAAAAATGATCTATCCCGAAACCCGACGCATCGACACGACGGAAGAGCATTTTGGCACAACGATTGCCGATCCCTACCGGTGGCTGGAAGGCGATGCGCGCAGTCACCCCGAGGTCGCGGAGTGGGTGCAGGCGCAAGACGAGCTGGCGCGAACACATCTGGCCAGGCTGCCGGGCCGAAAAACCTTCCGGCAGCGGCTGGCGGCGCTCTTCGAGCATGCCTGCCTGACCGCCCCGATCAAGCGTGGAGACCGCTATTTCTTCACCCGCAATCCCGGCCTCGACGACCAGGCGGTTCTCGTCATGCGCGAAGGGGCGGACGGCCCGGAACATGTCCTCGTGGATCCGAACACGTGGGCCGAGGACGGCGCGGCGGCCCTGGCAGAATGGGCCGTCAGCGAAGACGGACGTCATGTTGCCTTTGCCCGCCAGGAGGGCGGCACCGACTGGCGTACGATCGGGGTTCTCGATGTAGAGAGTGGAAACACCCTTGCCGACGAAATCGCATGGGCGCGCTTCACCGCCATCGCCTGGGCACATGACGGATCCGGGTTCTTCTACTCCCGTTTTCCAGAGCCGCCTGCGGCGAACGGATTCGAAGCGCCGGTCACCGGGCACGCCATTTATTTCCACACACTCGGCGCGGCGCAGGCTGACGACCGCCTCGTTTACGCGGCAGCGGAAGGTCAGCTCCTCATACAGACGGTCAGCGTGACAGCGGACGGGCGTTATGTCGTGATCTATTCGACTCCCGGCGCGGGCAGCAACACACTGTCGATCATTGACCTACACGACCCGACGTGGACGCCGCGCCCTGTCATCGAGACCCAGGGGCATAACTGGTTCGTAGCCGGAAATCAGGGGAACAGGTTCTTCGTGGTGACGGACCAAGGGGCGGAGCGCGGCAGGATCGT
The DNA here is from genome assembly GCF_002278035.1 of Ochrobactrum quorumnocens. Lineage (NCBI taxonomy): Bacteria > Pseudomonadati > Pseudomonadota > Alphaproteobacteria > Hyphomicrobiales > Brucellaceae > Ochrobactrum > Ochrobactrum quorumnocens. The sequence goes on from NZ_CP022604.1 coordinate 2,159,191, forward strand.
CACTTTCGACCTCGCTGAGGCCGAACTGCGCATCGTCGATCTCGTCCAAGAGCGAAACGACGCCACGCTGAACGATGCATCCCTCCTCGGCGGGAGGCTTCTCGTCACCTATCTCGTCCATGCCAAGACCGAGATCCGCCGTTATATGCCCGACGGCACGCCCGATGGGACGGCCGAGCTTCCGGGCATTGGCAGTGCGGGCGGTTTTCACGGACGTCCGGACGACGACGACGCCTTCTTCGTCTTCACCGGTTACGACGCTCCAATGACGATCTACCGCTACGATGTCACCAACCGACAGCTCGAAGTCTGGGCCCAACCGGAGGTCGCGATCGATCTCGGCCGCATCACCGTCGAACAGCACTTCTATCAATCGAAAGACGGCACACGCATTCCGATGTTCGTTGTGCGCCGGGCAGACGTTCAGGCGCCGGTACCGACGATCCTTTACGGTTATGGCGGCTACGGCATCAGCATGATCCCTTATTATTCGCCGCCCGTCCTCGCATGGGTGGAAGCGGGCGGCGCCTACGCCGTCGCCAATCTGCGCGGCGGCGGGGAATACGGCAAAGCATGGCACGACGCTGGGCGGCTCGCGAACAAGCAGAACGTCTTCAACGACTTCATCGCCGCCGCCGAATATCTGAAGAGCAAAGGCATCGCCGCTGCCGAGGGCCTCGCAATCCAAGGCGAATCCAATGGCGGCCTATTGGTCGCGGCCGTGACCAACCAGCGACCGGACCTTTTCGCCGCGGTCCTTCCAGGTGTCGGCGTCATGGACATGCTGCGCTTCGCCCGTTTCACAGGCGGACAGTTCTGGATCGGGGACTACGGCGATCCACGGAAGGAAGCCGACTTCCGTAACCTCCTGTCCTATTCGCCCTATCACACGATCCGCTCGGACACACCCTATCCGGCGATCCTGGTCACGACGGCTGATACCGACGACCGCGTCGTGCCGGCCCACAGCTTCAAATATGTTGCGGCACTTCAGGCCGCGAGCCTCGGCGACAAGCCGCGGATCCTGCGGGTCGACAAGCGGGCCGGCCACGGTGCCGGGAAACCCACCAACAAGGCAATCGACGAGATCGCCGACCTTTGGGCGTTCGTCGCCCACTGGACCGGCCTCGACGCTACGACGACGGATTGACCGCTTGGCCGACAATCCATCATCGTCAGCGAGGCCGGTTATCGAACAGGCGCTCTCCAGATAGCCGACAGGTGCCACCAAGGGCCGGACCGTAGGCCCGAGCCTGCATCAAGGTAAGATTGCAACCCCAGCAATCTGGCCTTTCACGAACGCAAACGCCGGAACCCGTCCAGGTCGAGGCGTTTTAGCGACTGTCCGTCGACAGGCCGTAGGCAAACCAGAAAAGAAATAGGCAAACCAGAAAAGAAAGAAGACTATATGCGGGTTTTCAACATCACGATTGCAGGTTTCGGAGGCGTGGGACGTGCCACGGCGAAGCTGCTTCTGTCCCGGCGCGAGCGCTATCGGAAGGTCTACGGAGCCGATGTTCGCCTGGTCGCCGTCTGCGGATCGCGATCCGGTCTATCCGACCCCGGCGGCCTGGAAGCTGAGCGGCTGGATACGCTTGCGGCAGGGCTTTCTGGACCGGACTTCGTGGCGGCAAGCGGCGCCGACATTCTGATCGAGGCGGGACCAAGTGATTTCCGCACCGGCGGCCCGGGACTGGCCTATATCCGCTCGGCTCTCGCCGCCGGGCGCGACACGATCGTAATATCGAAGGGTGCGCTGGTCCATAGCGGAAAACAGTTGCGTGAGCTCGCAACAGGCTCGGGTGCGATGCTGAAGTTCAGCGGCGCAGCAGCCGCCGCCCTGCCGACGATCGATCTCGTCGATTACAGCCTGAAGGGCTGCGAAGTGCTCGAAATCGAGGGTATCCTGAACGCCACGACCAATTTCCTGCTCGACGCTATGACGACGAAAGGCCTCGGCTTCGATGCGGCCCTGCAGGAGGCGCAGAAAGGCGGTTTCGCCGAAGCCGATCCGCGCAACGACACCGAAGGCTGGGATACCGCCTGCAAGCTCTTGATCCTCGCCAATTTTGGGCTCGGCGCCGACCTAACGATGGACGAGCTTGCCGTCGAAGGCATCCAGTCGGTCACCGGAGATCGTATCGAAGCGTGGCGAGCGGAAGGTGTGGTTCCGAAACTCGTCGGCAGCCTGACGCGCATTGACGGCAAATTCCGCGCCGCGGTCGGAATCAGGACCTATCCGCTTTCAGACCCACTTGCGAATGTTCGGGGAAAGGACAAGGCAATCCGTATCACCACCGACGCGATGGGCGATACGATCGCGATCGGATCCGGCAAGGAGCCCCTCGCCACCGCAGCAGCTGCGCTGAAAGATCTCGAGCACATTCTGTCTGCGAGGGTAGCCGTCCCGGTATCGATTTCGGAGCCCTCGTCATGACTGAACTTCCAAGGGATGTAACGCCATCCGCTCGCGAGATCATCGAGGCGCTCGGCCTCAAGCCGCACCCGGAAGGCGGCTGGTACGCCGAGACTTTCCGCGACGAGTCGGCGGCCCCTCGTGGCTATTCTACCGCAATCTACTACCTGCTCGAAGCCGGACAGCGCTCGCACTGGCACCGCGTCAAGGACGCGACGGAGATCTGGCATTTCCATGCCGGTGATGCGCTGGCTCTCACCCTTTCGCCCGATGGGCGCGACATGATCCCTCATCGCCTCGGCGCTAACCTTACCGCCGGCGAACGGCCGCAGCTCGTCGTTCCCGCGGGATGGTGGCAGACGGCGGAACCCCTCGGGGCTTGGACCCTAGTCGGATGCACCGTCGCGCCGGGCTTCTTGTTCGAACAGTTCGAAATGGCACCACAGGGATGGACACCCCGGCGAGATGTTTAGGTAACACCAAGCTTGGCTTCACAAACCCGCCTGGAAGGCGGGTTCATTTACGACTTGAGCGTCTTGTTTGTATCAATCCGGCTGACGGACTTTCAATTTGGTCTATTGCTCGGCGAACGCCCACTGCTCAGCGAACTCCTTGATGGCCTTGCTCGTCGGTTTGCCGCCCCGCGACCGGTACGGGTCTCGACACGCAACAGATGCGGGCGATCACCGATGTCTGTGGCCAGCAGCGCAGCGACAAACGCCCGCCTTTGCGAGATGCCGCTGGCGGATTTGAGCAAAAGAACATCCGGATCACCCAAAGGCAAATCGGCAATGCGTTGAGCGCCGCGCCTGAGATCATCATAACCGTCCAGTACACCTTGAGGCATGGCGCTTCTACGGGCTGGTCAGCCGACCTGTTAAGTATCGCGATGACCACCGTTCGATGATCCGCGGTCATCTGATGCGGAAGCATGCACCTTAGCTTGCTTTTTCCGGACGGCAATTTAGGCTCCGATCATCCAAGGTTGGAGGCGAGGGTTCGCCCCCTTAGCCCAAGGAAGACCGGGCGCAGTCAGGCTATCGCGCCCCCATCGGCGGTCAGAATGGCACCCGTAATCAGGTTCGCAGCAGGACTTGCGAGAAAGACCACAGCGTTCGCGATTTCGCGTGGCTCGCCGAAACGCCCCAGCGACGTGAGGCTCCGCTGGAAGTCGGCGGCCGCGCCGTCCGCCGGATTTGCATCGGTATTCACCGATCCGGGCTGCACCAGGTTTACGGTAATGCCGTTCGGACCAAGTTCGCGCGACAGCCCGCGGGTGAAAGAGGTGAGCGCTGCCTTGGACATCGCATAAGCCGTTACGCCCGGGAATGGAACCCGCTCACCGAGACCCGATCCGATGGAGATGATACGCCCGCCGGCGGAAAGATGCGGAATGACAGCCTTCGCGAACAGCACTGGCGCTCGCACGTTGACGTCCATCAAGGTTTGATAGTCGGCTACATCGAGGTCAACGATCATTCCGGAGTGGCCGATCGCCGCGCTGTTGACGAGGATATCGAGACCACCAAGTGCCGTGATGGCATCGCTGGCTGCACGCGTGATCGCCTCAGGATTGGCACTATCGGCTTGAATAACAACCGCGCGACGCCCCGCATCTTCAATGGACTTGGCCACCGTGGCAGCTTTTTCAGCCGAGCGCTGGTACGTAAACGCCACGTCAGCGCCGTTCTCGGCGAGAGCCAATGCGATCGCGGCACCGATGCCTCGCGACCCTCCGGTTACCAATGCACGTTTCCCGTTCAGATCAATCATGTGTTCTTCCTTTTCTACGTAGTCGACCCAGGCCGCGATGGTTCTTACAAGATGCGAAAGACGCTCGACCGCCTGTCCCGCTAACTTAATGTTCTCCGTTAACGACGCTTAGTCTCAAGACCTGCTGAACTGTGTTGCAAGATGCGGAACGTCCGGCGACGCCTTGGCGTCAAACCCGCAGCGCACGGAGCAGACCTTCGAGGTTTCGCTCACCGTCCCTGGTCTGTGCTCCTGCCTTAAGCCCGCCTCGAATGAGTTTTTCGGCCGCCGGGCGCGCGAACAATCCCGCCCAGGCGTCGTGCTCGCGACTAAAGCCCTCCCGCAAGTCTGCGGGTGGCACCGCCTTTTTGGCGGCGGCGATGACGCCTTCTGGTAAAGCGGCGATGTTGCCTGCCAACCGGTCGACGAAGCTATCGAGTTCCGAGGCCCGCAGCGCCCGGTTGATCCAGCCATAGCGTTCCGCCGTCGCCGCATCGATAAGATCGGCGCCGAGGATCACTTCGAGAGCCCGGCCGCGTGTCATCCGGCTGGACAGATATTGCATGGCCCCGCCGCCGGGCGTGATGCCCATCAACGCCTCGCATTGGGCAAGCCCTGCCCGCCCCTCTGCTGCGAACGCCATGTCGGCCGCTGCGACGAACTCCGCGCCGCCGCCGCGCGCCAGCCCGGCGAGCTTGACGATCGTCACCTGCGGCTGCTCCCGCAGCAGCTCACCGAATGCCTGGAACGGGTTGAGGCCTTCCGGAGCCTCGCGGGCAATCTCATCGAAGGCATGCGGCTCGTCGATCAAAGTCATGTCGACATGAGCAATGAAGAATTCCGGGTCCGCGCTCTGGAAAACCAGCACGCGCGTGTCGGGATCATCGCGAACGGAGAGAAGAAAACGGCGTATCTCACTCATCAAGGGGACATCGAGAACGTTGACCGGAGGATTGTCGATGGTAATCGTCGCGATGCCTTCCGATTTGGAAATTCGAAGCCGGCTGAAAGCTGTGTCTGTCATATGTAAAGTCTCTGTTCTTCGGGAAACTCTGGTGCCGGTGTTTTGCACCATTGACCATAAAGTATTCATCGGATACTTAGCGTCAATTACGCACCTGAAGCATCCCAGGGATGCCGGAGGATACCGATGGATGAACCAACAAGTGAAAATGACCCGGTTTACCGTGCCGACTGCCCGAGCCGGGTGATCCTCGACCAGATAGCCGACAAGTGGTCGATGATGGTGCTGGCGGTGCTCAGCAAGCCCCGTCGCTTCAATGCGATCAAACGCCGCCTCGATGGCGTCACCCAGCGCGTGTTGACGCAGACGCTGCGCAAACTGGAACGCAACGGGATGGTGACGCGCAGGGTTCTGGACGGGCGCGTGCTCGGCGTCGAATATGCGCTGACACCGCTCGGCCGATCGCTGCAAGGACCGTTCTCGATCCTGTTCGACTGGACCGTCGAGAACATTGACGTGATCCAGGACTGTCAGCGCAGCTATGACGCGCGCGAAGATCAGGCAACAGTCTGAACCGAGGACAGCGCGATCAGGACGCTCATCTGATCTCGAACGTGGTCATTCGTCACTTTGACAATATGTGGACGATCCACGTCGAAGGCAGTACGGAAGTGCCGATTTCTCTCAGCACTTCCCTCGGATGAGACCTCCACTCAGATCTTTCTGAGTCTGAGAATTTATGATGCAACCATTCCGCCAGCGATCAGCGACACAAAGACCTCGACAGCTTCGCCCTGGCACAAAATCTGACGTACCACAGCAGACGAAAGCGCTTCTCCCGCACCGACGAACCCAATGCAACGCTTCTCCAGATCCCCTGCCGATAGAGTATCGAAGGGCTTAAGGACTGTGGCGAACATCTGAACCGAATTGTCGAGCAATTCCTGAAATACGACGGCTTTTTCCTCACTTCCGGTTAAGGCTGCGCCGACGGTATGAAATTCATCCGTCATGTCAGCAGCGCAACGGATGTAGGCTTCCGCCAGCAGATGAATGGTTTCCTCTAGGCTCCGCGCACCCGCTGCCATCGCAGTTCGAAATGCCCTCACCCGCTCGTCATCAATCCACCGGTAAAGCTCGATGAGTAGACCAGAACGGGTACCGAAATGTTCGTACACCACCGGTTTGGAGATTCCGGCACGGGAGGCGAGATTGCCCAGCGTCAGACGGTCTGCACCTTCTTCGCGGACGATCAGCAATGCAGTATAGAGCAGTTGCCGTCGTCTCTCTCCTTTCGAAAGCCTACGTGATGAGGTCTGTATGGCAACGTGATTGGAAATACCTGTCATTGTCGGGTCCTTGCAAAACCTACTTTTAGTAGGCATAAACTACCATTGGTAGGTTATACCAAGTAAGGATATACGACAATGATTTCCCATCCTATTCTCCTGCTGGGTGGCACGGGCGCGATCGGACGTCTGACTGCCCGCGCGCTTCGCTCCGTTTACCCCGATGTTCCTTTATTGATCGGTGGGCGCGATCTGCTCAAAAGCCGCAACGCCGCAAGCGAGATCGGGCAAGCAGAGGGCGTGGTGATTGACGCGTGTGCTGACGATCTCGGTCTCGGTGATCGCGAGGTCAGCGCCGTCGCGATTTTTTACGCTGACGAACGATTGGCCAGCCTGCGCTTCGCTCAAAGCCGAAGGATACCGCATCTGGGCATTTCCTCAGGCGTCTATGAAATTGCTCCTGAAGTTGCGACCTATATGCACGCGCCGGACGCCGCGGCAGTCGTCCTCGGCTATGAATGGCTGGTCGGCGCCACAACCGTCGCCACATTCACATGCGCAAAAGCATTTGCACGACTTCACGAGATCACGATCGGTGCCCTTGTCGATGAGCAGGACGGTGGCGGCCCGGCCGTCGCCGAGGATTTCGAGCGATTGAACCGTATGATGCCGGCCGCCCTCACCCGTCGTGACGGCAGCTATGTCTGGCGTGGTGAAGATGATGCCAAAGCCGAGTTCCATGCGATCGATGGTACCAAAATAATTGGGACAGGCTTTTCGTCTGTTGATGTTGCCGGCCTGGCCGCAGCAACCGGAGCGCCGAATGTTCAGTTCAACATTGCGACCGGCGTCAGTTCGTCCCGTCGTCGGGGCAAACCCAAATCGACGGAAATCATCATCGAACTGGCTGGCGGGGATCACGACGGACAGCCGCTTCGCACCCGCCATGCGGTGTTTCATCCGGACGGCGCCGCTTCCTTGACTGCACTGGGCGTTAGCATGATCCTTGAACGACTGATCGGGCTGGACGGTAACAGGCCGACCCTAGCAGGGCTGTATTTCCCTTTTCAAGTTCTTGATCACACCACCTATCTATCTCGGTTGCATGCGGAAGGCGGCAGCATTATCCCTCTGGACGCCGATTGACATAATTGGCGGACCGGAGAACAACCTGATCCAGCAGCAGGTAAACGCACGGTTTTTCCTTGATTGCCGTTACATCGCCTGGCACGTAGTCCTGCGATAAGGTGGAGGGCGCACTCGATCCTGCCGATGAAGGCCTTTACGGCTACGCCGTGGATCCCGAACGGGCAAAAGCACTCTGGCAAAAGAGCGAAGAATTGGTCGGAGAGCGTTTTTGACGTTGAATGGATCGCTGTTACGTTCGGACGCATTCCGAAAAGCACGCAACGGTTTTCGGTAAAGTACACGCAACGCAAAAATCAGAGCGCCACTCTCATATTCATGAAAGCTTGGCACTTGCCCTGCGATCGTCGTGATATCCGCAAAAGACCCGGCCCAATCCGGGTCCTAGTTTTCACGATCCGTCGAAAAGTCTTCAAAACACTCGATTAGAATCTCGGTGAGCACCCGTATTTTGCGTGCAGGGTGCTGCCCCGGCGGCCGGATCACATAGATGCCAAGTTTGGGCGGCGGATAGCGTGTCATGACCGGGACCAACGCGCCGGAAGCCAGATGCTCCCTGATCAATTCTTCAGGAAGACCGGCAAGGCCAATTCCCGCAAGTGCTGCGGCCACAAGAGCCACGGCGTTATCGGCTTTGAAGCGGCCTTGCGGCTTCAAAGTGATGATCTTATCCCCATCCATCGCCAGCCATGTTTCGGTTCCCTGCATGACAACTTCATGCGTGAGGAATTCCTCTGGCGTCTCGGGTGAGCCGTGCTTTTTGATGTAGTCCGGCGTTGCAACGTACCTGGCGGAGGTCCAGCCGACACGTCTTGCAAGCATATTCGAGTCGGCAAGATGACCGACCCTTATCGCGCAGTCGAACCCTTCTGCGATCAGGTCAACAAACCGATCAGTATAGCTGGCCTGAATGTGCAACTCCGGATGGCGCTGTGCCAAGGATGCGAGCACCGGCGCGAAGTGCGTCGGACCGAATGTAAGCGGAGCTGCTACTCTTAGCCGACCGCGAAGATCGCCGGCGGGCGATATCGTCTCCTTGGCAATGTCGATCTCGGCGCAGACTTTTGCGGCGTGCTCCCGAAAGGTGATCCCAGCCTCCGTGAGCGCGGCGCCGCGCGTCGTGCGAGCGAGCAACTGCACACCCAATTCCTTTTCAAGCCGAATAAGCCGCCGGCTGACCATCGACTTCGAGATGCCGAGCCGCCGCGAGGCGGGGGAAACCCCGCCAGTATCAGCAACTTCCACGAAGGTCCGCAGGTCTTCGATGTCCAAATCAACGTTCCTGTATTCACGACAGATTAGCGCTCGAATCGTTCCGATCGTACCACAGATAGAAATACAGGTTTTGACTTTAGCGTTCCTCGTTTCGCGACACAGCTCTACACGATCGGGCGCTACCGCATCACAAATGAAAATGACACTGTCGATCAAGGCGTCATCGCAAGCGGTGTGAGCCTACCGATTAACCCACGCCTCAACAGCAACAAAGGATGCTTCCATGACCTTTCGTAACGGCCTTGATTCACTTCTTCGCCCCGAAGACTCGGTCCTCGTTCTGATCGACCACCAGCCCTACCAGCTCGCGAACCTGAACAGCCACGATCCGCAAGCCGTGGTCAACAGCACGACCGCGCTGGCGAAGCTGGCAAAAGCCTTCGACGTTCCGACTATTCTTACCAGCGTGATCGCGGATCGCGGTGGACTTCTATTCAAGCAGATTACGGATGTATTTCCGGACCAGGAGGTCATCGATCGCACCTGGGTAAACACCTGGCAGGACGAGAATGTTGTGAATGTTGTTAAGGCGACCGGTCGCAAGCAATTGATTATTGCCGGCCTGTGGACAGAAGTCTGCGTCGCAATGCCTGTCATCCAGGCGGCCGGCGAAGGCTGGGACGTGACCGTAATCACCGACGCGTCGGGCGGAATTTCGAAGGAGTCCCACGAAGTTGCTGTCCAGCGTATGATCGCGGCCGGTGCAAACCCGATGACCGTGATGGCGCTCGCCGGCGAATGGCAGCGCGATTGGGCGCGCACCGGGCATGTGGAACAGCTGACCGAGATTCTCATCCAGCACTTCGCTGGCAGCGGCATCGCCTATCTCTGGGAACAGCAACTCCTCAACACGCCCGTAAAGGCAGCCAGCAAGGCCGGTTTGTAAAAGCTGACCGGGATGGCGGAATCTCGAGTTGATGTCGCCGCAAAGATCCTCAGGTTGAGCCTCGCCATCCCGATTCTAGCATGCTCACGCTTGGCCCAGCCATGCACCGACGCGAAAGAGGCGTCTTCGACCACCGCGACGGTGAATATCTGACGACGGAAATGAAACTGGCGTGGTGGCGCCGGCAACAAACCCCGATAAAACTTGGAAGGACCAAGCATGGAAATAGGTATCGACAGTTTTGCCGCGATCCTTCCTGATCCGACGACCGGAAAGCTCCCTTTGGCAACCGACCGCATCGCCGATCTTCTTGAGGAAGTGGAGGTCGCCGACAGGGTCGGGCTGGACGTATTCGGTATCGGCGAGCATCACCGGGCCGAATTCCTCGATTCCGCACCAGCGATCATACTTGCCGCAGCAGCGGCGCGCACCAGCCAGATTAGATTAACGAGCGCGGTAACCGTTCTGAGCGCCGCCGACCCGGTGCGGGTCTTTCAGGAGTTCGCAACCCTCGATCTGATTTCCAAAGGCCGGGCGGAGCTCGTTGTCGGCCGAGGTTCCTTCGTGGAAGCCTATCCGCTATTCGGTCTGGACACACGCGACTATGACGATCTTTTCGCGGAAAAGCTCGACCTGCTCCTGAAGCTTGGCGAGACAAGCAATCCCGTCTGGGAGGGGCAATTCCGCCCGGCGTTGAACGGCCAGGGGGTCTTTCCGAGGCCTCACCAATCGCGACTGCCTCTATGGATCGGCGTTGGCGGCACGCCGCAATCATTCGCGCGTGCCGGCGCGCTCGGCCTTCCGCTGATGGTGGCGATCATTGGAGGAACATTTGAACGGTTTCGCCCGCTCGTCGATCTCTATCGCGAGTCCGGCTTGCGCGCGGGGCACGGTCCCGAGAAGCTCAAGGTGGGCGTTCATGCCATGGGCTTCGTCGGCGAGACCGACGCGGCGGCAAGGGACGCCTTCTTCCCGGGCTGGGCGCATCTGACGACCAAGGTCGGACGCGAACGTGGCTGGTCGCCCCCAACGCGTCAGCAGTTCGAAGACATGGCGGGGCCCCACGGCGCTTTCCTGATCGGCGCCCCGACAACGGTTGCCGAGAAGATGCTTCGGGCCAGCAAGGTGCTCGGTGGTATTTCTCGCATCACATTTCAGATGAGCACCGCCTCTCTGGAAACGGTGGCAATGAAACGCTCGATCGAACTTCTCGGCACCGAAGTGGCGCCAATCGTGAGGGCTGCTGGAAAGATCTGATCGGGAAACGAATTCGAACCGGGGTGACCATATGGATATCGAGGATCTGCAGACATTTGTCGAAGTAGCTGACGCCGGGGGCGTTTCTCCCGCGGCACGTCGACTGGGGATATCCAAGTCGATGGTCAGCCGGCGCCTCATCCGTCTCGAGGAAGCTTTGGGTATCCAGCTTCTTGCACGAACGACCCGCGGTGCTGCGCTGACGGAAGCCGGTGTTACCTTTCGTGAATATGCTGCAAAGGTATGCGCCGAAATCGATGCGGCAAGGGAGATTATCCTGCCAGCCGGCAATCTTCGTGGACGCTTGCGGGTCGCCGTGCCACTGACATCGGGGCCAGTACATTTTGCCCCAGTGCTTTCTGAGATGGCGCGGCTCCATCCAGAGCTGCAATTACAGGCTGACTACAGTGATCGCTTCGTGGATCTGATCGCAGAGGGATTTGATTGTGCAATCCGGGTTGGTGCACTGCGCGATTCGAACCTGATCGCGAGGCGAGTTGGTCAGATTTATGGGCAGTTGGTCGCAAGCCCTGACTATATCAAGAAGCATGGCTCACCGGCAGCACCGGATGAGATCAGCTCTCACCAGGCTTTGGTGGGGGCTGAAACGTGGCGGTTCATGGATGGAGACAAAATCGTCACCGTGCAGCCGCAAGGACGGTTCAAAACCGAGAACGGAATGGCACTTGCCAATGCAGCCGCGGCCGGACTTGGCCTTGCATGGCTTCCCGACTGTGTCACGCAACATTATCTTGCGTCCGGTGCGCTCGTACCGGTTATGAGCAAATATCCCCTGCCGGTCGGCAATGTCCACGTCGTGCGCCCACCAAGTCCGCATCCGTCGCAAAAGGTGCGCATACTTTCCGAATTGCTGATCAAATCGTTTGAGAAAAATGCACCTGTTTGGAGTGCTGGGACATGACGACCTTCATTCGCAAGCTTCTCACATTTCGAACTGGCTTGTCGCGACAGACTACGGCTTCCAACCCAAAACTGAACGGCGGGCCTACGCCACGACGTCGAGGAGATGCTCCGTATGGTCCGGGCGCCGCGCCCGCAGCCCGTCGGTCAGGACTGATCCAATGAAGTGACAAGAACATCTGCGTGCCGATAATCGACCAGAGAATGCTTCAACGACGATCGCTCACCATCGGGAAGATGGTGGCAACCCGGTCCTCCCATCCGGAAACCTAAGAAAAGGAAAGAAAACCATGACGGCAATTACGACGCAGGACGGCACCCGGATCTTCTACAAGGACTGGGGTTCGAAAGACGCGCAGCCCATCATGTTCCATCACGGCTGGCCGCTCAGCGCGGACGACTGGGACAACCAGATGCTGTTCTTCCTCGGCAAGGGCTACCGCGTCATCGCGCATGACCGGCGCGGTCATGGTCGCTCGGACCAGACCGATACAGGCAATGACATGGACACATATGCGTCCGACGTCGCGGAGCTGGCCCGGGAACTCGATCTGAAGGACGCGGTTCACGTCGGGCACTCGACCGGTGGCGGTGAGGTGATCCGTTATGTCGCTCGCAGCCAGCCTGGTCGAGTGTCGAAGGCCGTGCTGATCGGCGCGGTACCGCCGATCATGCTGGCGACACCGCGTTATCCCGGCGGCCTGCCAATGCAGGTGTTCGACGGATTTCGCGAGGCGCTCCTGCGCAACCGCGCACAGTTCTTCCTCGATGTCCCGACTGGCCCCTTCTACGGCTTCAACCGCGAAGGTGCCGAAGTAAGCGAGGGGTTGATCCGCAACTGGTGGCGGCAAGGCATGATGGGCGGTGCAAAAGCCCACTACGACTGCATCTCCGCCTTCTCGGAGACGGATTTCACCGAGGACCTGAAAGCCGTTTCGCAGCCGGTTCTGCTGATGCACGGCGAAGACGATCAGGTGGTGCCGATCGACGCTTCGGCCCGCAAGGCGATCAACCTGCTGCCGAACGGCACGCTGAAGACCTATCCCGGCCTGTCGCACGGCCTGTTCGCCACACATCCCGAACTGATCAATGCCGATCTGCTGGCCTTCATCGAAGGCCGCGACAAGGCTTGAGCGAGGTGGCGGACACCCTGCCGGACTTCGCTTCCAACTATCGATCACGGCGGACGGCTTATCATCCGCCGCCCTTTGATCATGACCAACGCAAAGCAGGAAAGGTACGTGGATGGCTGAAGTGAGCCTGGGGCAAACGATTGGACCGGCAGTTGTCCTGATGGGAGCGGCTGTTGTCGCTGTGCCATTGTTCCGCCGGCTGGGGCTCGGATCGGTGCTCGGCTACTTCGCCGCTGGCGTTCTCGTCGGGCCATCGGTGCTGGGGTTGTTCACCGATACCCAATCCATCCTCCATTTTTCCGAGCTTGGCGTGGTGATGTTCCTGTTCGTGATCGGACTGGAGCTGCGCCCGAACAAATTATGGGCGATGCGGGCCCAGATTTTCGGGCTGGGCCTTGTCCAGGTCGTCGCCGCGACGGCAGCACTCGCGCTTGCGGGCGCGGTGTTCTTCGGCCTCTCTGCGACCGTCGCTTTCATCGCAGGAGCGGGCTTTGTCTTATCCTCGACCGCCGTGATAATGTCTGTGCTGCAGGACCGCGGGGAGCTTTCGAGCGCAGAGGGACAGAAGTCGGTCGCTATCCTGTTGTTTGAGGATCTGATGATCGTACCGCTGCTGGCGGTGGTCGCCTTCCTCTCGCCGCTATCGCATAGACAGGCAGAATGGACTGACGCCTTCGTGGCCGTTGCGGCGCTGCTCTTGCTTTTGGGCATTTCGCGCTGGGGCCTCAATCCGTTCTTCGCCTTGCTGGCACGTGCCCGCACCCGCGAAGTGCTGACGGCAGGAGCGCTGCTCGTCGTTCTCGGTGCAGCTCTGCTGATGGATGTCGCTGGATTGTCGATGGCGATGGGCGCGTTCTTTGCCGGGGTGATGCTCTCAAGCTCGAGCTACCGGCATCAGATCGAAAGCGATATTGAGCCGTTTCGCGGCTTGCTGATGGGACTGTTCTTCCTCGCGGTCGGCATGTCTCTGGACCTTTCGATCGTTGCGGCCGAATGGCCGTTTCTGCTGGCCCTGCTGGGCGCGTTCACGGTCGCGAAAGGTGCCGTGGTCTATGCAGTCGCGCGTCTGTTCGGAGGCTCCAACCACCAGGCCCTGCATCGCACATCCATGTTTCTCCAGGGTGGCGAATTTGCCTTCGTCCTTTATGCGGCAGCGACGTCGGGCGGCGTGATCGATACGCGGGAGAACGCACTGTTTGCCACTGTGGTGATTCTGTCCATGGTGCTGACCCCGCTGCTCACGATAGCGACCGACCTTCTGCTTCGTACGGAAGAGTCGATGGATGGCGTCGATCCCGCCCACGATCTCAAGGGGCGGGTCCTTGTCATCGGGTTCGGACGCTTCGGTCAGATCGCGTCACAGATACCTCTGTCGCAGGGAGTGGAGCTTTCTGTCATCGACAGGGACCCTGACCGCATCCGCGATGCCGGGCGATATGGCTTCAAAGTCTTCTTCGGCGACGGGACTCGACTCGACACGCTGCGACACTCCGGTGCGGAGAAAGCCGACGCAATCATGATCTGTATAGACGACCCGAAGGCCGCGATGAAGATCGTGGAACTGGCGCAACACGAATTCACCCAGGCGAAGCTTCTTGTCCGCAGCTACGATCGTGGACACGCGATAGATCTGATCCGCGCCGGCGTCGATTACCAGATCCGCGAAACAGTCGAATCCGCTTACCTGATGGGAGCCGAAAGTTTGCGGGCCTTGGGCTACGGAAAAGCCGATATTGAAGATGCCACCACCGACATTCGTCGCCGCGACGCCGAGCGCCTGTCCGAGCAGGTCCACGGGGACATCATGTCGGGCAGCAACCGGCTGCTCCTTCAACCCGTGCGAAAGCCGCTTCTCTGATGATCAAGCCTTTTTGCAAAAGCACAAATCGCTGTGACCGCCTCTGCTGAGAATCTTCTCCGCCTCGTCACAACTCCCGTAGAAATCGAAGAACGAGATAGGACAAATTATGCCTACACTCTACTATGCCATGGGCGCGTGCTCGCTGGCGCCGCATATCGCACTCGAATGGATCGGCGCACCCTACGAGGCGGTCAGGGTGCAGTACGGTTCCAGGGAGCTTCTTGCGGTCAATCCGGCCGGGGCGGTGCCGACGCTCCGCGAGGATGACGGCTGGCTCCTGACACAGGCCGGTGCGATCCTCGACTATCTGGCGCACAAACACCCCGATGCCGGCCTTGCCGGCGGGGATAGCCTACGCGCCAGAGCCGAAGCGCATCGCTGGTCCGCCTTCTTCACTTCGGACGTTCATGCGGCCTTCTGGCCGATCTTCATGCCTTTCCGCTACACGAGCGACGAAAGTGAAAGTGCCCGGCAGGCGGCGGTCGAAGCCGGATACAAACTGGTCGCGAAGCAGTTAAGCATCCTCGACCGCCACTTGGATGGGCGAGAATATATCCTGAATGGCGCGCGCTCGATGATAGACGCCTATTCCTTCCCGATGATCCGCTGGGCGCTGAAGCTTCTGCCGGGAGGATTGGAAGGATATCCGAACGTGCTGGCACTTCATGACAGGTTGGCGGGCGATCCGGCCGTGCAGAAGGTCCTCGCGTGTGAGGCGGAAGGCTCACCGCGAAAGGTTGAGCGGGAATGATGGCCGGCATGCAGAGCGCCGACAGCCGAGTTGGCAAACCAGTAGTGGCGCCGGTTTAGCTTCACATCGCCGATACCATGCCAGGCAAAACTTTGGGAACTACGCGACAATGTCACTGGTCGCCAACGTAACGCTGGTAACGGCGTCTCGTAGTTCCGTTGGTAACAAGCGGACGCTGAACTCACGTCGGCAGGTGAAGACCCGATCAATACAGAAAAGCGTTGGCGGAATCGTTTGAGTAACTCCGCTGCGCTCCTCAAGATTTTGAACCTTTGAAAATGGAGAAACACAATGGAAAAGCCTGAATTCATCGTCGTGCCGGGCTTCGGCGAAAAGTTTCGTGAAAACCTGCACTTCTCGAACGCTGTCAAGATCGGAAACCGGGTCGAGACCTCCGGCCAGGGAGGTTGGAACGACGATCTGGAGATCCCCGAGGCGATCGATGAAGAGATCGCCGCCGCATTCCGAAATATCGAACTGATCTTGGCGAAGGCCGGCGCGAAATGGTCGCACGTCGTTCACGTCAACACCTACCATGTCGGCGGTTTTCCTCCGATCGTCAACGAGACGATCGTCAAGCTGTACCGCCAGTACATGCCGGACCACGCACCGATCTGGACGCAGGTGGGCGTCGAGGCGCTGGGCCTGCCGACGATGCGGTTCGAGATCCGTGTCACCGCCATCATTCATTGATCCTGCAGCTTCCAAGCGCGACCTTCCCAACGCAGAGGTCAATCTACTCGATGCCGGACATTTCGCGCTGGAGACCCATGCCCACGAGATCGCGCCCTGATCCGCGATTTCCTCGGCCGCGTTCTGCCCGATAGAAAGTAGGGCCACGGATACGCTCGATCTCAGAGAGCTAAATGCCGACCTAGTGGGTTAGCGAGACGCATGAATGGATTGGGAGAAATCTCTTATGGTAGACAGTCGGAAACCAGCTGGGTCACAGGGCGTCCGCGTAGACGAACGCGTAATACCCGTCCCCGCCTCAATAAGCACCGAGGCGCAGGTAATGTTGCACGCCGCCGTACGCGAGGGAGCGCCACTCAACGCACTCTTTGCAACACCATCACCACAAGATCATGAGGCATGGCGGCAGATGCAGATCGCTGCCGACAGGTATTACGCAGAAACTCTTCCGGAGGCTGCGAAGGAAACGAAAGGAAATCTCGAAACGCTACATTTCGGCACAACCACGGCCCATGTAGCGACACCGGAAAATATTAGACTTGCGGACTGCGTTCTTATCGATCTGCATGGCGGCGCGCTTGTTTTTGGCGGCGGCGATTCCTGTCGGGAAAGTGCGCGAATACATGCAGAGCGGCACGGTATGATCTGCTACGGTATCGACTATCGCATGCCACCAGATCACCCCTATCCCGCCGCCCTCAGCGACTGCATCGTAACCTACAGGCACCTGATCCAGCGCTATGGCGCAAACCGTGTCGTGTTTAGCGGTCGCTCGGCCGGCGGTAACTTGGCGATGGCTGCTATTATGAGGGCACGGGACGAAGGCCTGCCTTTTCCGGCCGGCGTCGTGCTCCTTTCCCCGGAAGTGGACCTCACTGAATCGGGCGACAGCTTTCAGACCAACCGGACGATCGACGTCATCCTGCCGAGTTCGCTGATGTCGCATAACCTGCTCTACGCAAACGGAGCGGACTTGTCTCATCCCTACCTGTCTCCACTTTTCGGGGAAATAGCGGCCGATTTTCCGCCGACTTTCCTGCAAAGTGGAACCCGCGATCTGTTCCTTTCCAATGCAGTGAGATTTCATCGCAAGCTGAGACGTGCGGGCGTTCCAGCAGAACTGCATGTTTTCGAGACAATGCCGCATGGCGGCTTTGGAGGCGCCCCGGAAGATCAGGAACTCACAGAGGAAATCGTTCGTTTTGTCACCGGCTGCCTGGCGAAGTCGTCACCCAGCTTTGCGTCGAAAGTCCCGAATGCATATCAAACCGGGGCACGACAGGGAAAATGAGACGTATCGGTATTGGGGCATTACAGCTCGGCGGTAAGAGGTTCCACTTCACTGATTCAGGCGCACCTTCCCACGTTGCGGGAACACCAGCATGAGGATACTTTTGGTCGAGGACGAGGCGGAGTTCGCCAAAGCAATGCGCGGCGCGCTTGAACGCGACCGTTTCGTGGTCGACTGGGTGACAAGCATTTCGCTTGCCAGTGAAGCATCCCAGTCGCGCGTGCATGAGCTTGTCCTGCTCGATCGCACATTGCCCGACGGCGACGGCCTTAGCCTTGTTCGACAGCTGCGGGTAGATAATCCGGGCGTGCCTATCATTGTGTTGAGCGCTCGTGGGGAACTGAACGACCGCGTTGCCGGGCTTGATGATGGCGCCGACGATTACCTGGTGAAGCCTTTCGACCTGGAGGAAATGCTTGCTCGCATCCGGGCCGTGCAGCGCCGCCCGAACGAACTTGCACCAGACGAGATCGTCGTCGGTGACATCGTATTCGACATGGCCTTTGGCGAAGCACGGGTTCGCGCAACGCAGTTGGTACTGCAAAGGCGTGAAGTTGCAGTGCTCACTGCGTTGATTCGGCGTCGCGGACGCGTTGTCCTGCGCGAGACGCTTGAGGAATCAGTCTACGGCTTCGACGACGCTATCCAGTCGAACACACTCGATTCTCATATCTCACGCTTGCGTCGAAAATTCAACGAAGCAGGCGCCGGCGTCGAGATTCATACGGTAAGAGGAGTGGGCTATTT
Source organism: Ochrobactrum quorumnocens (assembly GCF_002278035.1). Taxonomy (NCBI): domain Bacteria; kingdom Pseudomonadati; phylum Pseudomonadota; class Alphaproteobacteria; order Hyphomicrobiales; family Brucellaceae; genus Ochrobactrum; species Ochrobactrum quorumnocens. The sequence goes on from NZ_CP022604.1 coordinate 2,177,573, forward strand.
GCTCAGGGCAAAGGATTGAAGCGCCGTCAGCCATCATTGAAGACGCGCCTCGTCGCCAGGCAGTTGATCCTCCAGTTTCTGACGATCGCGGTCGCCGCCATCGGATTCATCATCTTTTTCGTCAATTCGGCTCTTGACGGGATGTATGTCGAGGAGGCTGTCGTAAAAGTTGCGGCAAACTCGATCGTCCGGTATGCGGCCGGAGACCCAATAGTGGAAGTGACCTCCGAGCTGGCGAAACTTCGAGAGGAATCGCCGGATCTCTGGTTCGCGGCCCGGCTTAGCGACGGCAGTGTGGTTGCCTTCGGCCAGGTGCCGGCGGAGTACGCTCCCCTCATTCCCCACCTCGACAAACTGTCTTCGGCAGACATGCGCGGGCAGTTCGAGCCCTTCACCCTTTCCGTCCTGGTTCGACAGGAATCCGGCCCCGCAGGCGATATGAAAATCATTGCGCATGGTCGGGTCCAACCCTTCACAGCGCTCATCACCATTGCATCCAATATCGTAGCGACTGCCATTTTCCTCGCCCTGGCTCTCGTCTCCATCGTCGCGACGCCCTTGATCGTCAAGCGCGCCTTGGCCGGTGTCATAAAAACTGCGGAGGAAGCAGAGCGGATCGACGCCGGACGTCGCGGCATCCGTCTTTCGGCAGACAAGGTTCCACGCGAGATCAGCCCGCTCGTCCGCGCTGTCAATGAAGCTTTCGACCGTCTCGATGAAGGTTATGATCGTCAGCACCGTTTCATCGCGTCGGCCGCGCACGAGCTGCGCACGCCGATCGCGATATTGAGAATGAAGATCGACGCCGCGACCGACAAGGGTCTGCGATTGCTCTTGCCGGACGTATCACGGCTTGCGACGCTGTCCGAGCAACTTCTTGATCTTCATAGATTGGACAATGGCGCACCGAGCGACCGGCTCGACGTGGTTGCGCTCGCCCGCAGTGTCGCTGCGGATCTGGCGCCGGTGCTCGTTTCGTCGGGCAAGGCAATCGAGGTGATTGTTGAACAGCCCGGAATGATCATGGGCAATACCGGTTCGATAGAACGCGCGCTCACAAATCTCATCCAGAATGCTGTCGAGCATGGCGGGGACGAGGTGATAGTGCGAGTTAACGGCCCCTCCGTGGAAGTGGAGGATAACGGTCCCGGCATACCGGGCGAAGAACACGAACGGGTGCTTGAACCCTTTCACCGGCTAAGGCCGCGTTCTTCCGGTGCTGGCCTGGGTCTCAATCTGGTCAAACAGGTCGTGGATCACCATGGCGGCCGCATCACAATCGCAGAGGCCCCCAGCGGCGGGGCGATCGTACGGTTAGAGTTCACTGCGGTGTCGTAACCGCGGCCGAGCCAATGTTGGCGCAATGTTTCCCTGCGCATCTACACGGACGGATCGCGACGCCGGGCTGCCTGCATCCATCCTCGTGGTCTTGCGCGTTTGCAGTGAGCTACGACCGCGAGGCGCCGCCTTGTTATACTTGAGGTTGATAATGATCACAGATGATCGATGGCAACGACCCGGCTGGCCAGAAATACTGATAGGGCTCGTCGCATACGCAGTGCTTCTTGTTTCGTTCGGCCTGCTAATGGGACTTCTACCCAGCAACGATCCCGTTGTCCTAGGAGTTGTCGGCTCGACGGCAGGAGGTTTCGTCGGCGTCGGTGCTTTCACCGCAGCATATAGCCTGCGGATACGGAATCTGCGCTCCTTCGGGTTCCGACCGGTCTCACCTCGCTGGCTCCTGATCGCGACTGGAGTCGGAATCATCGGATACGGTATCAACCTGATCATACAGTTCGCATACCTGGCCTGGTTTGGGAGCAGTGATCCTCAAGGCATCCTGCATGCGGCCGCGCGTGGTGGACCCTTACCGTTTCTCTTGTCTTTCCTGGGCGGCGCCATCTTCACGCCCTTTGGCGAGGAAATCCTGTTCAGAGGTGTCGTTGCGAATGCAGTCAACCGCTACGGCGCGTTTGCCGGCATCGTTCTGAGCGCGATCATATTCGGACTCGCGCACGGCGTCGGCGTGATCCTGCCCGTCGCGATCATGGTCGGTATTTTATCTGCTATCCTTTTCCGGGCAACCGGATCGGTCTGGCCCTGTGTCATCCTGCATTGCGTCTATAACGGCGCCAATAGTTTTGCATCGGCCATGAGATTTTCGCCAATGCAGTAAAGTGAAAGCCCTTTGGTCGCTGCAATCACCCGCAGCAGCGGCCATGGCTGAACGGGAAGCGAATTCTCTCAGCAATGCCGACTGCGCGGGTCCTCTCAGCCATAGGGAAAATCAGTTTGAACAGACGTTATCTCCTTTCGTTCGCGCTTGCGCTCGGTGCCGTGCCGTTGGACCCCGGATCTGCTGCTGAGACAGCAATTGAGCAGAAAGCGAAGGATATTTTCGCCTCCACGGTCAGGGAGTACAAAATTCCAGGACTCGTGGTCGGAGCGACCCAGAACGGCCGGCATAGTTTTTATAGCTATGGTTTTGCATCGCTGGCGGATCAGCGGCCCGTCAGCCCCGACACGATTTTCGAATTGGGATCGGTCAGCAAGCTTTTTACCGCGACCTTGGCGGCGATCGCGGAGCAGAAAGGTGAGCTATCGCTCGACGATACGGTTGCAAAACACCTTTGCTCGAATACGTGCCGGATCGGCGACGACATAACGCTAATGGATCTGGCCACCCATCACTCAGGTGGCCTGCCCCTCCAGGTGCCCGACGAGGTGGACCACGTCGATAAGATGGCTGCGTGGCTGAAAATCTGGAAACCGACGCAGCCTGGAGCGCGCAGCTACTCCAACGTCAGCATCGGCATGCTCGGACATATTACTTCCAAGTCCATGGGCATGACATACGAGAACACCCTGAAGGCTGAGCTTTTGACCGGACTTGGCCTGTCGAACACCTGGATCACGGTCTCGAATGAGGCGATCGCCGATTACGCCTATGGTTATGACAAGACCGACCAGGCCATTCGCGTCAATCCGGGCGTTCTCGACGCGGAAGCCTATGGCATCAAATCAACCGCTCGCGACATGCTGACGTTCCTTGATGCACAACTCGGTCAGCGGGAGGTTCCGGCGGATATCAAGACAGCGATTGCCCGCACACATGAAGGTCAGTTCCGGACTGCCTACTTCACGCAGGACATGATCTGGGAACAGTACGAATGGCCTGTCGATGAGAAAAAGCTTATATCGGGCAATGCTCCAGACTTCATTCTGAACCCTCAACGGGAAGATAGGATCGTGCCCGCTCTGCCACCCCAAAAGCAGGTTCTTCTAAACAAGACGGGATCGACGAACGGTTTCGGCGCATATGTCGCCTTTCTCCCGGACAAGGATCTGGGTGTCGTCGTGCTGGCGAACCGCAACTATCCCAATGAAGCACGTGTTAAAGCCACTTACGCACTCATCAACGCCTTGGTGTCTCAAGAGTAAAAAGCTTGCTGCAGAGAATTGGGCTAATCTTCACGCCGCTTCCGTTCAACGGCGTGTTTCAAGGTACGTGCAGTAATTGCACTGATGTCAGAAACGTCGACACCGGGACGTTCCGGTTCGCGAAGCGCGCACTGGGCTCCAGGTGGCGACCGGATTGTTCCCGGAGGATTTTCCACAGTCAAACAATGTTGCCGCAATCTTCTCCTGCTCTTTGGGGTTTGGGCTGGTTATGCCGACTGAGGGGGACGTCGCTCGCTTGCGTCGCGCTTTGACCGCCAGCGCTCATTCTCGAAAGGAGATCAACAGAATGCTACAACGTCCTTCCGCCGAACGTCGTCGGTCTGCGATAACCATATTCTCCATCGCCCTGCTCGGCCTTGCTGTAACAGGGTGCGTGTCAGCCGAAGAGCGGCAGTACAGGGACGCGGACACCTGCCAGAGCTTTGGGGCGGCCTATGGGTCTCGCGCTTATACGAACTGCATGCTGGAACAACGGGCGCGGCGCGACAATGCGCAACGGGAGTCGCTCGAGCGGACCCGCTTGACACAGGAGATTGCGAGAAACGCCCAAGTGGCGACTGATCGCGCGCGCTGGGACCGCTGCAGGCGCGACCCTGACCGCCGCGAGTGCCGGCGATAGGACCAGCCCCTGCGGCTGCGCGATGCACGTGCATCGCGCAGCAAACTGAATAAACGCGCGCGCTGCCACTACGTGTTTGCGGATGCAAAGTGTAGCGTTCCCGACTCAGCGACACAGCTCATCATGAAAAAGGGCTACCGAAACACCTGCAGGAACAATAAGAATCGTGCCACCACGGCAGTAACGAATTGAACGAAGACTGCTGGTAACGCCGTCGGTCCGCCGTGATCGTTGAGACTGCTTAGCCTTATCTGTCCGCCGATGTCGACTAAAAGGGAGCCGAGCCGTCTCCGACACACGTTTCTCCGCGTCGCGGATTAGACGCATGAAAATTCACAAAAACAGATATGAATAGGAAGTGATCATGCTCAAGCTTGCTGCAACGGTTGCTATTGCGACCTCCCTTCTATCCGGCACCGCTATCGCTCAACCGGTCAAGCCCACTATCGTCCTGGTTCATGGTGCATTTGCTGACTCGTCAAGCTGGAATGGCGTCATCGTCAACCTCCAAAAGGACGGCTATAAGACGGTCGCTGTAGCCAACCCGTTGCGAAGTGTATCAAATGATGCGGGTCTCGTGTCCGACGTCGTCGGAAGCATCGAGGGCCCGGTGGTGCTCGTTGGTCATTCCTATGGAGGCCAAATTATCTCCAACGCTGCGAATGGGCACGACAACGTCAAGTCACTCGTCTATGTGGCTGCCTTCGCACCGGATTCTGGCGAATCTGCATCCGATCTGGCGGGCAGGTTCCCCGGCGGCACGCTTGGGGAAGCGCTTGCTGCTCCCATCAAGCTCACTGACGGTGGCGTCGATCTCTCCATCGACCAGACCAAGTTCCGCGACCAGTTCGCGCACGACGTTCCGCCAGATGCCTCGGCACTAATGGCTGTCGGCCAGCGGCCAATCACTGAAGCGGCCCTGACGGACAAGTCCGGTGAACCGGCTTGGAAAACGCTGCCGTCGTACTTCGTCTATGGCGACAGCGACAAAAATATCCCGGCCAAGGCACTTGGCTTCATGGCAGAGCGTGCAGGCTCCAGGCAGACGGTCGTGGTCGAGGGGGCATCGCATGTTGTGATGGTCTCGCACCCGAAGATTGTGGCAGACCTGATCGAAGAGGCTGCGAAATAATCCGGCATTCGGCCGATATCGGACCACCGTTGCGCGTGTCTTCACCCGCGGAACGATACCCAACCAGATCCAAATCGGGTCGAATACTGAACCGGGGAGTGTCACATTGAAAGCTATCACAGTTTCGAAGACAGGCGCAGAAACTCACCTCGTCCTTGCCGAACATACAGAACCTGGGGCCGCACCGGACGAGGCAATCGTCGCGGTTCGCGCGTTCTCCCTGAACAACGGCGAGGTTCGCGGTGCACTCAATGAAGGTAGCGATGGCGATCGACCCGGATGGGATTTGTCCGGTGTAGTACAGACCGCGCCGGAAGGATCCGGTTTCCACCCAGGTGATCGCGTGGTAGGCTTGGTATGGAGCGGTGGCTGGGCGGAACGTGTCGCCGTGCCGACGAGCCGACTTGCCAAAATTCCCGACGACGTCAGCTTTGAAGCGGCCTCGACCCTCCCTGTCGCAGGCTTGACTGCGGCCATAGCGCTGCGGAAGAAGGCGATTGGTCCGGGAAGCCGCGTTCTCGTCACGGCGGCCACGGGTGGTGTCGGCATTTATGCGATCCAGCTCGCAGCGGCTGCAGGTGCCCACGTGACGGCCTTCACGCGGGATGGCTCGACAGCGGAATTCCTGCGCAGCCTTGGCGCGAACGATATCGCGGTCGGCGTTGAGGCCGGCGAAAAGAGTGCGCCCTACGACCTCATTTTGGAGGGCGTTGGAGGCTCGCTTCTGGGCAATGCGCTGATGTGGCTGGCATCGCGCGGTGTCTGCGTTCTTTTCGGGGATGCTTCGGAGGATAGGCTCACGACCTTTGACGCCCGTCGCTTCCGCCTTCAGGCCGGCGGAGCATTCGGCGGTACGGTTCTCTACGGTTTCTTTCTCCTCGAGGAGTTGTACCGGCCGGACTGTGCGGCCGACGGGTCGGCCATTCTTGCCGACCTTGCGCGGCGGCTGTCCGATGGAAGTCTGCGTCCGGTTATCGGAAAGACTGCACCTTGGGTCGACACCGATGCGACAGCCCGCAAACTTCTGAAAAGAAAGTTCGCGGGAAAGGCCGTCCTTACAGTGGGCGGATGAGGAAAAGCCTCGGGACTTAATTGCTCTCCGGTAGGCGTGCGATCACCTTGATCTCGTAATCGAACCCGGCCAGCCAGTTTACTCCGACGACAGTCCAGTTGGGATAGGGCGGCTTGGTGAAAATCCTCCGCCTGACTTCCATGATCGTTGCGAACTGGCTCTCCGGATCTGTATGGAACGTCGTGACATCCACGAGATCGTCGAACGTGCAGCCTACGGCATCGAGTGCAGCCTTCAGATTGTCGAAGGCCATTTCAACCTGACGTTCGAAATCAGGTTCGGGTGTTCCATCGCTGCGGCTGCCGAGTAGCGATGTTCTTCGTAAATAGCATGCCTGTTGACCGGAAAGATGACCCGGGGTTTTGTCACTTCTCGTTCCCACTTAATTGTTGTCGATGGGTATGCTAGCCACTCTGGTATCACATTCGATCACTTCAGCTATTCGGGCAGCGGGATGAACTCGGTCTCATCGCCGGGCGGTAGACGAAAGCGACCATGCTCCCAGTCACCCTTTCGCCAGGCCTCTTTCGCGGCATCGATCTTCTCCTGCGACGAAGCGACGAAGTTCCACGAGATATAGCGCGGTCCATTCATTGTCTCGCCGCCGAGCACCATAAGGCGCGCGCCAGTCTCGCCTGCTGTCAGACTGATCCGATCGCCGGGACGGAACACCATCATTTGGCCAGCAGCAAACGGAGTTCCGGCGATCAGGATGCTGCCCTCAACGACATAGACGCCGCGATCTTCGTGATCGTCGGGCAGCGGCAGCTTTGCATCGGCGGATAGAATGATATCGGCATAGAAGGTCTCAGTGAAGGTCTTGACTGGAGCCCGCGCGCCCCAAGCAGAGCCGATGATCAGCCGGACCTGCTTGCCTTCATCCTCGATGACCGGCAGCGCCTCGCGACCGTGATGTTCGAAACTGGCCGCAGTGTCTTCCGCATGATCTGGTAGCGCAACCCAAGTCTGGATTCCGAAAGCGGTGCGGGGACGGCTGCGCATCTCCTCGCTGGTGCGTTCGGAATGCGTGACGCCATTACCGGCGATCATCCAGTTTACCTCACCGGGGTAGACCATCTGGTCGGCGCCGGTGCTATCGCGATGATGAAATGCGCCCTCATAAAGATAGGTCACGGTCGCCAGCCCGATATGCGGATGCGGACGTACGTCGATGCCACCGCCGGTCAGGAACTCCGCCGGTCCCACCTGATCAAAGAAGATGAAGGGGCCAACCATCTGCCGTTTCGGGGCGGGTAATGCCCGGCGCACTTCGAAACCGCCGAGATCGCGGGTGCGCGGGATGATGAGGGTTTCAATAGCGTCCAGGCTGACGGCTTCGGGGCATTCGGGGTTCTGCGTAGGGTTCCAGCTCATGTCACGTTCCTCCGCTCATACTGGTCATAAAGGCCGCCTCAGGTGGCGGACGATCTGCTGTTGGTCGCCGATATGAAGGAATTCGGCAGTTCCTGATCCAGCGCGTCGGCCTTGGTAACACGCGCGTGCTGGCACGGCCTTCGGCAGTACTTCAAAGGACACTGACATTTATATTTATGGTATGGTAGCGCCCGTTTATGTGAAGCTGTGTCGCACTATGAGGAACGGCGATATCCGCATAGATGATCTCGAGAGCATTTGAGAAATGCCTCCGATGTTGGCGGAGTTACTCTACGGCGGCTCGACTTCGCGGCCGCGACAGCGCCGTCAATCCAAGACAGTGAAATCCTTGCTTACCACTGTTTGGGGCGACCGGATGAATGTCTCCCTCGATGAGGTCTTCAGATCCTATCGATGTCGTACACAGCATCTTGATACCGGCGGCTCACCCGAGCCTGAACGTCATGACGAGGAACCGCCCATGCCGTCTCTGGTGGCAAAGCCAAGCCATTGCTCCGTCACGGGTCGCTAATTCATCGACATCGACGCGCACGTTCCGATTTCTGTGACACAGCTGAACACATCCTGGGGCTAGGATCAGGCAATCTTCAGCCCGACATTGGTTAAGTCGCCCTACAGCAGACGAATTGAAACTGGAATTCGTCTTAGCCTGAACAGGGTACAGCGCCTGGCAGTTGCAGAGAGGATAACATGCATGGGTTGGAACTCCGCGATAGAACTGGGATGCCCCGATGAGGTCGGGCAGGTCATCGTCTCGACCGGCATATGGATCGCGACACTCCCCGGCGAGCGTTACGATAAACAGGGCGGCGGCAACGCGATCGGCCTTGCCGTCCTGATCGCCCTTTCGAAGTGCAGCGCCGACGGACTGGAGGACGATGCATCCTACGCCGCGGGGGCCAAGAGCACACAATCCCCAGTCTGCCTGCCCGTAGTCGGCATCTACGCCAGCCTCATTGCCCTGTTTGCAGACCCGGAAAATGAACGGTCGGGGGCATCACGGGAGAAGGGTCGGAAGCTGATCACCATCGCGACGCGCGATGGCCCAGGCGGCCCGCCATCCTACAGCATTCCCTTTAAACGGGTCCATCACGACGATACGCTGGGATGGAGAACTCGCAAAATGAACCGCTCCAGCAGAAGGGCCATAACGCGGGGAGTCGAAGTGTTTGCTCAGACATGACTGCAACCCTGAAATCCAACTCCGACAGCTTCACTATGTGATCGCGGCGGCCGAGCATGGCAGCTTCCGACAGGCGGCGCTCGCAGTCGGAGTACAGGAGTCCGCGATCAGCCGCCGGATCCGCGATCTGGAGGACCAGGCTGGCGCGGCTCTTTTCATCCGCTGTCCGCGCGGCGTGTCGCTCACCGAAGCCGGAAAGAAATTCCTGACGCATGCGCGCAGAGCAATTAACGAGATCGACCTCGCCTTGAAGGAGGTGGGCGCGGCTGGCCGCGCCGAGAAGGGTGTGCTGAGGATCGGTATATTCACCTCGCTCGCGTCGGGGTTTATCGCTGAGCTGCTCCAGCGCTACCGCGAGCAAAATCCCGGCATCCGTTCGACTTTCGTCGAGGGCGCGCCTGCCGACCACGTGGTGGCCGTACGGCGACACGAGATCGACGTCGCCTTTCTGACCGGACATGCTGAAGTGCCGAGCTGCGAGGTGACGCGGCTATGGTGTGAGAGGGTATTCGTCGTGCTTTCGGAGACGCACGAACTGGCAGCAAAAGATCGGATCGAATGGACCGATCTACGCGGGCGGCACTTCATCGTGAGCGAGGCCGAGCCCGGTCCAGAGATCCACGACTATCTCGTGAAGCATCTCGCGGAGCTCGGCCATCGTCCGAGTATCGAGCGGTACCCGATCTACAACAGAGACACGCTGATGCAGATGGTGGCGCTTGCTGAAGGGATCACGCTGACCAGTGAGGCGACGACGGGAACGATGTTTCCAGGCGTGACCTATCGGTTGCTCGAGGCGGATGCAATTCCATTCTGCGCGGTCTGGTCATCGCGTAACGACAATCCCGCGCTACGTAGGATGCTGAGCCTCGCCAAGAGCCTGTCGAAGAAGCGCTTCGCAACGCAGCCGATCACTCTTCCTGACGGTCGGGCGTGACCGAACGCCGGGCTTTGGCGAAACCGCGATCCGTCTCGACGAAGCGCTCTAGCATAGGCACGATCAGGCGGACCGGCTCAATGGGTTGGGTCCCCGCTTCGGCGAGCAACCGGCCGTATTCGACAAGATCGCGATGGAGCGGCGCGGGCAGCTCCACCGCCACCTTGACGGGCTTGTCGTCGGCGATCGGTCCAAGTTTCAGCTTTGCCATAGTCAGCCTCTGTAGGGTTCGAGGATGAGATCGCGCGTGACGATGACGCGGACCGGGAAGCCCGGCCGGATGGTCAACGTCGGCGCGACCTGCAATTGGCGCCTGACAATCTGCTGACCGGCGTCGTTGATGGTGTCCTGTGTGCCGTCGCGGATAGCGCGGACCAGGCGGTCCTCATCGCTGACCGCCAGTTCCGTGCCAACCGCGAGCAGCGTGGAGAGACCGGCCGCTTTGGCGAGATCCCACCAGTGATAATCGACCCCATCCTCAAGACCAGCGTATCCTTGCGTGTCGGCGCCCGGCTGGCGTTCGAGGACGATGGAGCGGCCGTTCGGGAAGATCAGCCGGTTCCAGACCAACAGCGCTCGTCTCTGCCCGAACTGCACGTTGTTATCGTACTGGCCGATAATCCGGGTGCCCTGCGGGATCAGAAGCAATCTTCCGGTCGGGCTGTCATAGATGTTTTCCGTCACCTGCGCCGTGATCTGGCCAGGCAGATCGGAACGGATGCCGGTGATAAGCGCGGCGGGGATCACCGCCCCGGCTTGGAGGATAAACGGCGAAGCCGGAGCCATGACGCGATCCGTCGCCGTAGTCCGGCGATCGACTGGCGCATTGAGAAACGCAAGCTGCCGATCCTGCGCGGTCTGCTGTCCGGGTTGCCCGGCCAAGCCGGCAAGATCGAAGCCGGGAACATTCGGCATGGTTGAGCCGCCGGGTGTAGTCGCCGTCGAGCCAGGTTGGGTCTGAAAGAAGACGCGGCTGGTCCGCGCAGCTTCTTCCTCGGCCTGGCGGCGCTGCTCCGCCTCATCGACGGTGGTTGTCGTGATCGTCGGCGGAACGACGGGCTGGCCCCGGTTCTGAGCGTCGAGGATCGGCCGCCCGAGATCTCCGGGCAGCGGCGGGCCGAGGACAGGCCCGGTGTAGTCGCGCGGCAAACCGGCAAGGCCATCTGCCGTCTGGCGGTTGTTGGTCGAGTAAAGTTCCTCTCCGCCCTGGCCTCCATTGCGGGTCTGGAGAGCGTAAATCAGCGCGCCGCCGATCCCGACGAGGCCGACGGCTGCGACGCTTGCCAGCACCTTTCGCGAAAGGCGGGTGACGCGTGGCGCCTCGGCGCGAAGGCGCATGGTAGCTGCATTGTCGGTATTGTCCTCACTCATGATGCGGGCCTCCCATCGGTGCGGACGATCCTGACGACCTGCTGTTTGTCGCCGCTGCCAAGGCGAAGCTCGGCAGCGCCGAAGAGGCGATCGACGATCAGGATGTGCTGATGAATACGGCTGTTGACGAGTTGGGCTTCGCCCTCCGGACCGATGACGAAGATCGGCGGCATTTCGCCCTGGATGATCCCGCCCGGAAACTCGACGTAGACCCTGCGACCGTCGTCATAGACGGAGACTGGTTTCCAGGGCGGGTTCCCACCGGTCAAACGGTATCGGTAGTTGCGCGCCGCAACGGCCGGGATGACCGGGGTTGCCGGAATGCTCTGGCCTTGACCGGCGCGCGGCCGCGGATAGGACCAGGAGACGGACGGCATATAGGGCTTCGCGCCGGAACGCAGCTCGATCATGTAAACGCGCCGGTCGGTGGTCACGACGAGATTGGTCGTGATGTCCGGCCGAGACGGCTTCACGAGGATATGGACGCGGCGGGTCGTGCCGCTGCCGCTCTCGGTGTCACCGATAATCCAGCGGGCGGTGTCGCCGGCTGCAATCGGCCCGGCGCCGGTCAGCGATTCGCCGGGTTCCAGCGCGATATCGGTGATCTGCCCGGGAGCTGCATAGACCTGATAGAGCGCGCCTTCCGACCAGGGATATATCTGGATTGCATTGAAGTAGCCCTCCCGGCGCGGCTGCACGCGAGCGGCAGCGTTGGCGTTCTCGACGCGAGCGACTGGTGTGCTGCCCGCAGTGCCGCCCTTTGCCGGCGTCCAGGCCGGAGGGATGTGGATCGGACGGGGCCGATCGTCCGTCGCCGATACGGGAACGGCCGGCAAAGCCGGAACATGTCGATCGTAGCTGATCTCTGGCGGCTTCTGCGGCGTGGCGCAGCCCGCCAACGTGGAGGCGGAAAGCAGCAGAACCGGAAGCGCGGATTTACGGAAAACCGCAAAGGCGGGTTTGCGGATCATCGGCCGGTTCATTGGCTCAACTCCCGCGACCAGTTGATCGCATTGATATAAATTCCGAGCGGGTTGACCTTCAGCCGCTCCGCATCGCGCGGTGGCTGGATGACGATGGTCAGGATCGCGGTCCATCGCTCTGTCACGCCGAGCTGTCCGTTCTCAAAATGCCGTTCCGTCCACGCCACGCGAAAGCTGTCCGGAGAGGCGCGGATGACGCTGGAAACCTCGACGGCGATCTGCTGCTTGCCGACCTTCGTGAAGGGATCGTTGGCGCGGGCATAGTCGTTGAGGGCAGCCGCACCGCGATCGGTCGTCCATTCATAGGCCCTGAGCCAGTTCTGCCGGACGATGATCGGATCGGCCGGAATGCTTCTCGTCTGCTCGATGAAGCGTGCGAGATGCCAGGCGATCTGCGGATCGGTCGGACGGTAGTCGGCAGCGGCAGGGGCAATGGTCTGGGCCTGACCCAGATTGTCTACCTGAACCACCCAGGGAACCACTGTCCCGCGAGCGGACTGATAGACTAATGCGGACGCGAAGCCGGCTGAGAGGATCAGCGAGCCGAAGGCCATGTAGCGCCAGTTCTTCGCCTGGACGCGGGCGGAGCCGAGGCGTTCGTCCCAGACCTGTGCGGCCTTCTGGTAAGGCGTTTCCGGTTGAGGTGTCTTGCCGTAATGCACGGCCGGGCGTTTGAAGAGATTCATGAACGGTCACTTTCGGAGAGATTGACGGATGCGCCGGACCCATGGCTGTCGCCCGAGCGGACGGCATGGGCGGCAGCGCTGACGCCATGGGAGACGTGGCTGCCGCGCTTCATGCGCTGCACCCAGGCCGGCGGCTGGTCGGGGGTGGCTGCGGGAGCGACGGAAGCGGGATCGGCTTCGCCGCCACCCGCGCCGGACGAGAAAGAGCCACCTGTGGCGCTGACGCCTGCTCGCGCGCCGTCGGAGAAGCTGGATTTCATGCTCTCGGACGCACGGGAGGCGGCACGGCGCAACGGGGAAACGGAGGCCGATCCGGCGGCGCGCGCTACGCCTCCGAGGCCGGACGCGCCCGACTGTCCCATAGAGCCCAATGTGTAGGCCGACGATGCCGCGCCGGCCGCCGCAGCGCCACCACGCGCGGCAGCGGCGCCGCCGGAAAGAAGAGCGGCTCCGCCCTTCGCGGCCATCACCGCGCCGCCACCGGCGGCAAGTGCTGCGCCCCCGACAGCAAGGCCGGTGCCAACCGCGGCGCCTGCGCCAAGCTGTGGACCGCCGCTGACCAAACCAGAGGCGATGCCGGGACCGAAGATGCCGAGGCCGACGAGCGAAAGCGCGGCGAGCACGATGGCCATCGCGTCGTCGATGCTCGGGGTCTGCCCGCCGAAGCCCTGTGTAAACTGGCTGAACAATGTCGAGCCGATGCCGACGATGACGGCGAGGACCAGCACCTTGATGCCGCTGGAGATCACGTTGCCAAGCACGCGCTCGGCCATGAAGGCGGTTTTGCCGAACAGGCCAAACGGGATCAGGACGAAGCCGGCCAGCGTCGACAACTTGAACTCGATCAGAGTCACGAAGAGCTGGATCGCCAGAATGAAGAAGGCGAGGATGACCAGCGCCCAGGCAAAGAGCAGGCAGACGATCTGGATCAGGTTCTCGAAGACTGCGATCCAGCCCATCAGGGGCGAGATCGCGTCAAGCAGAGGACGCGCCGCATCGAGGCCGGTCTGTGCCACCTTGCCGGGACGCAGCAGATCCTGAGCCGTAAAGCCTGTACCGGCGGCCTTTAGTCCGAGACCGGAGAAGCTGTCGAAGACGATCTTCGCCAGATTGTTCCAGTTGGAAATCAGGTAGGCAAAGACCCCGACAAACAGGGTCTTTTTCACCAGCCTCGCGATGATGTCGTCGTCGGCGCCCCAGCTCCAGAAGAGAGCGGCCAGCGTCACGTCGATGACGATCAGCGTGGTGGCGACAAACGCCACCTCGCCGCCGAGCAGACCGAATCCGCTGTCGATATAGCGGGTGAAGGTTCCGAGGAATGTGTCGATGACGCCCGAGCCGCCCATGGTTCATCGCCCTTCGCTGGGGGCCGGTGACGCTGGCGCGGGGGACGGACGCAGGAAACGGTCGCGCGTTTCCGCCCAGACGCGCAGGCATTCGGCGTCGTTCGCGGCCTGTTGCCCAAGCTGCTGGCACCGGCGCTGCCCCTCGCGCAGCGGATCATGCGGAGGTTCGATGATGCGCGTGGAGAACTCCTCTTTCGGCTCCTCCTTTCGGGTTAGTTCGACGACCGCCGCCGTGATGGCGACGGCGACGAACACGACAGCGCCCAGCCGGGCCAACATCTTACCGTCCATAAGCCCGCCCTCAGTTGCCGTTGAACATCTGCGCATTGCCCGGCTGGTAGCCTGAACCCGGCGTCAGGAAGCGGCGGCGCTGCTCCCGCCCCTGCTCGGCCGCAGCCGTGCGCTCGGCTTCGGTCAGCGCGCCGGCACGCCCATTGGCGGCAAGCAACGCCACCAGATCGGAGAGCTGCTGCGACTGGAGTGCGAGCAGTTGGTTGCCAGCCTGCGTTGCCTGAAGTGCGCCGGTCGCGCCCTGGCTTTGGCTCACCAGTTCACTCATCTGCGTGCGGTTGGTGTCGATGTTGCCGACGACACCCGCCTGGACGCGCATGGCGTCCTGCAGGCCGCCGACCGTGTTCTGCCAGCGCGAGCGCGCGTCGGAGACGAGTTGCTGGTCCGTGGCCGACATGGAGACGTTGCCGTATTGCTGCTGGAACGCCTGGTCGATCCGCTGCACATCGAAGGCGATGTTCTGCGCCTCGCTCAGAAGCTGCTTCGTGCGCTGGACATTCTGCAGAAGCTGCTGGAGCGAGGAGAACGGCAGGCTCGCAAGATTGCGGGCTTGGTTCATCAGCATCGTGGCCTCATTCTGAAGAGAGGTGATCTGGTGGTTGATCTGCTCCAGCGTGCGCGCGGCAGTCAGGACGTTCTGCGCGTAGTTGGAAGGATCGTAGACAATCTTCCACGCATAGGCGGGCGCGGTCGCGAACGGCGAGATCGCAAGCGGCATGGCAAGCATGGTCGCCGCGAGAACAGCGGAGTATTTACGAAGTCGACGGATGCTCATGGCTGAAGCTCCTTTTCGGGTTGGGGGACGAGTGTTTGGACATTGGGAAGGAGATCGACGGCCCAACCGACCTCGCGGGCGTTGAGCCACGCGGTCAGGAAACCGTCGCGGCCATGCTCGGCGAAGATCTGGTCGATCAGCGTTTGATCGGATTTCGAGGATGCAGCGCAGAGCGCGAGACCGACTTCGGACAGGCCGAGCTCGAACAGACGATTGCCGCGGCGTGACTGACAGTAGTAGTCCCGCTTTGGCGTCGCCCGCGCGAGGATCTCGATCTGGCGATCATTGAGACCGAACCGGCGATAGATCGCCGTGATCTGTGGCTCGATCGCGCGCTCGTTCGGCAGGAGCAGTCGCGTCGGGCAGCTTTCGATGATGGCCGGAGCAATGTCGGAATTGTCGATGTCGGAAAGCGACTGCGTGGCGAAGATGACGCTGGCGTTCTTCTTGCGGAGCGTCTTCAGCCATTCGCGGAGCTGGCCGGCGAAGCCTTCGTCGTCGAGCACCAGCCAGCCCTCGTCGATGATGAGCAGCGTCGGCCGCCCATCGAGCCTGTCGCCGATGCGATGGAAGAGATAGGCGAGCACAGCCGGGGCTGCGCCCGTCCCGACCAGCCCCTCGATCTCGAATGCCTGTACGTCCGCCGAGCCGAGATGTTCAGCTTCGGCATCCAGCAGCCGACCGTAAGGACCGCCGACACAGTAAGGCCGGAGCGCCTGCTTGAGATCGTTGGACTGAAGAAGAACGCTGAGGCCAGTGATCGTGCGCTCGCCGACCGGCGCCGAGGCAAGCGAGGTGAGCGCCGTCCAGATATGCTCCTTTGCCTCCGGCGTGATCTTGATGCCTTCGTGCATCAGGATCGCGACGATCCAGTCGGCGGCCCAGGCGCGTTCATAGGTATCGTGAATGCGGGCCAACGGCTGGAGCGATACCGAGGCGTCCGATCCTTCGGTCAGTCCGCCGCCGAGATCGTGCCAGTCGCCGCCCATGGCGAGCGCGGCGGCACGGATCGAGCCGCCGAAGTCGAAGGCGAAGACCTGGCTGCGGAGGTACCGGCGGAACTGCAAAGCGATGAGCGCGAGCAGCACGGATTTGCCCGCGCCCGTCGGGCCGACAACGAGCGTGTGGCCGACATCGCCGACATGCAAAGACAACCGGAACGGGGTCGAACCTTCGGTTCTGCCGTAAAGCAGCGGGGGCGCATCGAAGTGTTCGTCCCGTTCCGGCCCCGCCCACACGGCAGAGAGGGGGATCATGTGGGCGAGATTGAGCGTCGAGATCGGCGGCTGTCGCACATTGGCGTAGACATGGCCGGGCAGACTGCCGAGCCAGGCATCGACGGCGTTCACCGTCTCGATCATGGCCGTGAAGTCGCGGCCCTGGATGACCTTCTCGACCAGCCGCAGTTTTTCATCGGCGATGCGCGGGTCGGCGTCCCAGACCGTGATGGTCGCGGTGACATAGGCCATGCCGGCGACATCCGCGCCGAGTTCCTGCAAGGCCATGTCCGCGTCGGCTGCCTTGTTCGCGGCGTCAGTGTCCACGAGCACCGATTGCTCGTTGGTCATCACCTCCTTGAGGATCGCGGCAATCGACTTTCGCTTGGCGAACCACTGCCGCCTGATTTTGGCCAGCAGCTTCGTCGCGTCGGTCTTGTCGAGCAGGATCGCGCGCGTCGACCAGCGATACGGGAAAGCCAGCCGGTTCAGGTCGTCAAGCAGGCCCGGCGTGGTCGCCGTCGGGAAGCCGACGATGGTCAGCACACGCAGATTCTGGTCGCCAAGACGCGGCTCCAGACCGCCGGTAAGCGCCTGGTCGGTGAGCAGCGCGTCGAGATAGACCGGCGTTTCCGGCACACGGACACGGTGGCGTTTTGTCGACACGCAGGAATGCAGGTAGGTCAGCGTCTCGCTGTCATCGAGCCAACCGCAGGAGGGCATGAAGCCATCGAGCAGCGCCAGCACGCGATCGGTGCGGTCGGTGAAGGCGCGCAGGATTTCGTGCGGGTCGACGCCCGAGCGCTCCCGGCCTTCGTAAAGCCAGGACTCGGTGCGCGCGGCTTCCTCGGCCGGCGGAAGAAACAGGAATGTCAGAAAATAACTCGATACGAAATGCGCGCCGGCTTCTTCGAAATCGGCCTTGCGTTCGGCATCGACCAAAGCCGACGCGGGATCGGGAAAGATGTTGTCGGGATAGGTGGCGGCCTCGTACCGTTGCGCCTCGACGAAAATGCTCCAGCCCAGGCCAAGGCGGCGGAAAGCGTTATTGATGCGGCTCGCAACGGCAACCAGCTCGGCCGCGACGGAGGAATCCAGATCTGGACCCCGAAAGCGGGCCGTGCGCTGGAAAGAGCCATCCTTGTTCAGCACGATGCCGGGAGCGACCAGAGCGACCCAGGGCAGATAGTCGGCAAGGCGGGCGGCGGAGCGGCGGTATTCGGCGAGATTCATCATGATCGCGCTCCTCACACCGCCAGGAAAGCCGGAATGCGCAGATGCCTGCGCCCGACCTCGACAAAGAGCGGATCGCGACGGGCCGCCCAGACGGCCACGAAATGACCGATCGCCCAAATGGCGAGGCCGACGAGCCAGAGGCGCAGGCCGAGGCCCACGGCCCCGGCCAGCGTGCCGTTCATGATCGCGATGGAACGCGGCGCGCCGCCGAGCAGGATGTGCTCGGTCAAGGCGCGATGGACAGGCACCGTAAACCCCGGCACCGCGTCGAGTTGTTCGAGGACGGCCGCCATCAGACAAGCACCCCGCCGCCGAAGCTGAAGAAGCTGAGGAAGAACGAGCTGGCCGCGAAGGCGATCGACAGACCGAATACGATCTGGATCAGGCGGCGGAAGCCGCCGCTTGTGTCGCCGAAGGCGAGCGCCAGGCCGGTGGCGATGATGATGATCACCGCCACAATCTTGGCCACCGGCCCCTCAATCGACTGGAGTATCTGCTGAAGCGGCTGCTCCCACGGCATGGAGGAGCCGGAGGCATGGGCTGGCGGCGTGGCGGCCAGCATCATGATGGTGAAGAGCGCGGTCGAACTGGCGAGACGCTTATAGCTGCCACGCATGATCGAGCCGGCGGGCAGCTCCGGGTCAACGGGCACCGTGGACAGGACGGGCGGATTGGACACATTCGGAATGACGGGCGAATTCATTCAGCTTCTCCATTCGAGGTGGTTGCGGGGGTGATGCGGTAGTCGCCGGTGGCGGGATCGATGCCGTCGACGCGCGCGATCTCGGCCAGCCGTCGGGACGAGCCGCGCCCAGAGAGGACGGCGATGAGATCGATGGTCTCGGCGATCAGCGCGCGCGGGACGGTGACGACGGCTTCCTGGATGAGTTGCTCAAGACGGCGTAGGGCGCCGATGCCGGAGCCGGCATGGATTGTGCCGATGCCGCCCGGGTGGCCGGTGCCCCAGGCTTTGAGGAGGTCGAGAGCTTCCGCACCTCGTACCTCCCCGATGGGGATGCGGTCGGGCCTCAGGCGAAGCGATGAGCGAACAAGGTCGGAGAGCGTGGCAACGCCATCCTTGGTCCGCATGGCGACGAGGTTCGGCGCTGCGCATTGCAGCTCGCGGGTATCCTCGATGATGACGACACGATCTGCTGTCTTCGCCACCTCGGCGAGCAGCGCGTTGGTCAGCGTTGTCTTGCCGGTGGAAGTGCCCCCAGCGACGAGTATGTTGGCGCGGGACTGGACCGCTGCGCGCAGCTTCACTGCCTGATCGGCCGTCATGATGTCGGCGGCCACATAATCGTCGAGCGTGAAGACCGCGACAGCCGGCTTGCGAATAGCGAAGGCGGGTGACGCTACGACTGGTGGAAGCAGGCCCTCAAAACGCTCACCTGTTTCCGGCAACTCGGCCGAGACGCGCGGCGAGCGGGCGTGGACCTCCGCACCGACATGGTGCGCGACCAGACGCACGATGCGCTCGCCATCGGCGGCCGTCATCGTCTCGCCGGTGTCGGCCAGCCCTTCGGAAAGCCGATCCACCCAGATGCGCCCATCGGGGTTCAGCATCACCTCGACCACGGCCGGGTCTTCCAGAAACCGCGCGATTGCCGCTCCGAGCGCGGTGCGCAGCATGCGCGCTCCGCGCTGGATCGCTTCCTGTCTGTGGTGGGTGGATGCCATGTTGTCCCCGTTTCTCGTGGGGACGCAACAGATGATCCCCGGATCGGGGATTATTAAAAGAGCCCGGAATCAGGCCGATTCAACAAGTTTCGGTCGTAGTAGTAGTGTAGCGTGCAAATACAGGAGAACGGCGGAGAGGGCCTCATATTGACGGATTACTTGCTGCGATTGTTCGCCGATTGCGCGTGAAAATCCGGTCGGCGATTCGGCGATCCTTACAAAGGCGACGAGGGGGGGAAACCAGTAAGGCTTCTTGTGGGAAGGGGAGTGGCGAAAGCTTCCATCGGCGAGAGTCGTTCCCCCGAGAGGCGATGGAGTCCGGTATCGGCCCTATCGAGCGTCTTCTTGGCAGTCGCGGCTATTTCGACTTCGCCGCGCCATAACGCAGGCCATCCAGCAGCAGCATGAGCATTCGTTCGGTGTGCGCCGGCCCATCCTCCCCTGAAGCCACGGCGAGGTTTCCGATCGCGCGCAGCAGATCGTAGGGCGCAATGTCAGCTCGGACTTCTCCCGCAGCGGCAGCAGCATTCAGCAGCATCGACAGAGCCGGTTCAAATCGGCTTCGGAAATAGTCCGGCAAGGTGGCGAATGCCGGATCGCCGGAATGGAGCGCCGCGGCCAACCCCTGTTTGGTAGCGAGGAAGCGCGTGTAGCGCTTCAACCAAGCTGCCAGAGCATCGGCTGGCCCATGCTCAGCGGCAAGCATCGCCGCCGCACCGGCGCAGGCATCAACCTCCCGGCGAAACACCGCAGCCACCAGATCGGCACGTGTCGGGAAACGGCGGTAGAGCGTACCCAGCCCAACGCCCGCCTGCGTCGCAATCTCCCGGATGGGCGCATCCACCCCCGAACGGGCGAACACGATCTTGGCCGCTTCCAAAACGGCTTCCTCGTTTCTGCGAGCATCAGCACGCATTCGCGGTGCGGGTGCTTCGGCATCGCCAAGAGCCGGTGACGCGGCCTCGCCTGCATTCCGGAGTTCAGTCGACAACATTTTTGCGATCCCTCTTGATAAACGGATCAATGATCCGTATTTATAGTATAACGGATCATTGATCCGGTTTCCAGTTCGGAGGTTCGCAGTCTCATGTCCAACCCGTTCGCAGAAACCCGCGCGCGCACTGCCGGATTACCCGCCGTTGTTTCCATCTCTCCCATTACCTTACTGTCACCGGGACGAGGCGTTGATCTGCACGTTCGGGTTTCCTTACCGATCTCAGGCCACACGCTGCCCGTCATCATCTTCTCGCACGGCAATGGCCAGTCGTTTCACGCCTATGGCCCCCTTGCCGATTATTGGGCAGCGCATGGTTTCGCCGTAATCCAGCCGACACATCTGGATTCGCGGATGGTCGGCCTTGCCGCGAACGATCCTCGCCGCCCCCAATTCTGGCGCTTTCGTGAGCAAGACCTAGCCACCGTCCTCGACGGGCTTGATCGCATAGAGAACGAAGCATCGCTGATCCGGGGGCGGCTCGACCACTCTCGTATCGCGGTTGCCGGCCATTCATGGGGCGCCCAGACCGCCAGTACCTTGCTTGGCACCACCCATCCCGATCCCGACGACGGATCGATGGTCAATAGGAAGGACAACCGCGTGAAAGCGGGCGTGCTGCTGGCGCCGCCAGGTAGAGGCAATGGCCTGACCGAATATGCGGCCCATACCTACCCATTCATGTATCCAGATTTCTCGACCATGACGGCGCCGACCTTGGTCATCGTCGGCGACCGCGATGTCGGCAGACTTTCGACACATGGCGCCGAGTGGTGGCGTGATGCATACGATTTGAGCCCCTCACCCAAGGTATTATTTACGGCCTTTGGCGGCGAGCATGCTCTTGGCGGCATCCCCGGCTACGAGGCACGCGAGACGACGGACGAACGGCCGCAGCGGGTCGCCGCGATCCAGCGTCTTTCCACCGCCTTCCTCCGCAGCGCGCTCTATCCCGGCGATCCCGCATTTTCCGAAACGGTCGCGACACTGGCAGCCGATGCCGCGCCGGAAGGCAGCGTCGAGACGAAGTAATCGGACACGCCTGTTCCCACTCCCGCGTAACCCGCGTCCATCCCCATCCGCGGCCGCGCTACGCCATCACCACAAACAGGAGTTTTGCATGAACACGATTCTCATCACCGGCACCTCGTCCGGCTTCGGGCTTGAGACTGCCCGCTATTTCCTTGATCGCGACTGGACCGTCATTGCCACAATGCGCACGCCTCGTGAGGATGTGCTGCCAGCATCCGAACGTCTGCGCGTCGTTGCACTCGATGTGACCGACGCTGCCAGCATCACCAGTGCTCTGGATAAAGCAGGGCCGATCGACGCCCTCGTCAACAACGCCGGTGCCGGTCTGATGGGTGCGCTGGAAGGCGTGTCGATCGACGCAACGCGCCAGCTTTTCGAGCTGAACACGTTCGGCACCATGGCGATGACGCGAGCCGCACTGCCCGGCTTCCGGGTGCAAGGGTCGGGCGTGATCGTCAACGTGTCGTCCGCCGTGACGCTCAAGCCGTTGCCGCTGCTGTCCGCCTACACGGCCAGCAAGGCAGCCGTAGAGGTATTCAGCGAAAACCTCGCTTTGGAAGTGGAGCCCTTCGGTGTGCGTGTGCGGCTGGTCGTCCCCGGCCGCGCGCCGGAAACGCCCTTTAGCGCGACCGCCCGTGCCCGCTCGCAGAACGGCATACCCGAAGCCTATGCTGCGTGGGCCAGACAGGTGTTCTCCGCAGCGCCGCAGCTCGTCGAAATCACCACCGCAAGTGACGTGGCGGAAGCGGTCTGGCAGGCCGTGACCGATGCGTCTTCTCCGTTTCGCATCCCGGCCGGCGCGGACGCCGTAACGCTTGCCGCGCAGGTCGCGTAATAACCGACCTCGGCCCCTTCACCGGTCGGATCGTTCGCCGCAACGTGGCCGCTCCGATCGGAAGATTCGAATGAGGCGGTGCCTTCCGAGCTGCGAGCGTACTACTTGAACGACACCGCTTGCCCAACACCTGTTCCCGAATGCTTTTTGGAGAATCGGCCGATGCGCATGGTGTTGAGACTTTCGGAAACGCTGCGAAACAACCGGTTTGAAGCCGGAAGCCGCCATTGCACCTGCCTCGCATCGAGATGCCCCTCGCCCAGATATGGCTCAAACCTTATTTTGGCGGTATGCGACTCCGATCCGGTTTTAGGAGAATGCACGAAGAGATCATTCACGCGCGTCGGGACCAGCCACATCTTCGGAAATCTCCTGACGCAGCTTCGGCCCCTGCGCCAGACGACGGCCGAGGGCCGTGATGAACGCCTCATAACGCTCGCTGGCCTTGGCACGCGCTGCCTGCGCTGCCGGCTCGGGCAAGGCTGGCGTCGTAAGAAGCCATGAGCGGATGAACACCGCAAGGGTCTCGACGGCGATGCCGACGTCCCGTTCCAGGCGCGTCATGCGGCGGTCGATCTGGTCGAGGCGTTTGGCAACCACCGCCTCGCGTCGCTCCGCATCGTCCGGCGAGAGGAACGACGCGATGGCCGCCTCCGCGATCATAGACTGCGACTGGTCGCGGCGCGCGGCGAAATCCGCCAGTACCTTCTCGACGTCGGGGTCGAGATAGATCGTCGTCTTTATCTTCTTTCGGCGAGTGGTCATGGCGCCTACAGCTCCATGCCGTCATTCGGATCGAGCGAGACCTGCCGCGCGACACCCTGCATCTGGCGGAGCATGCGCCGGTTGCGAATTGCCTCCTCATCAATATCATCCGGCGGCTCGATCTCGAACTCATTCTCGATCGGCGCCTTCTTCTTTACCGGCTTTACCCGGTGCAGTTCGTGCTGCAGCCGCCGTTCGGATTCGGTCGGATCCTCGTCGTCGGATCGGCCTGCCGGCTGCGCATCGAGCGCTTCCGGCCGCGCCGGGATCGGCAGGCTACTCCAGTCGTCCGGGCGAACCTGATCCGGGCGCTTCAGGTCGGGCGGCGACAGCAGGCGCTCACGGAAACGGGCATCCTCATAGTAGCGGGCCTTCTTGGCCCGGATCGGCGGAATGCCGGCAACCATGACGATCTCGTCGGTGGGCGGAAGCTGCATGATCTCGCCCGGCGTGAGCAACTGGCGGGCGGTTTCCGAGCGGGACACCATCAGGTGGCCGAGCCAGGGCGACAGACGGTGCCCGGCATAGTTTTTCATGGCCTTCATCTCGGTGGCCGTCCCGAGGGCGTCCGAGACGCGCCTGGCCGTCCGCTCGTCGTTCGTCGCGAAGCTCACGCGAACATGGCAGTTGTCGAGGATCGAATTGTTCGGCCCATAGGCTTTCTCGATCTGGTTCAGCGATTGCGCGATCAGGAAGCTCTTCAACCCATACCCCGCCATGAAGGCCAGAGCGGTCTCGAAGAAGTCGAGGCGGCCGAGCGCGGGAAACTCGTCGAGCATGAGGAGGAGACGATGGCGCCCGGTCTTCGCCTGGAGCTCTTCGGTCAGGCGACGGCCGATCTGATTGAGCAGCAGGCGGATCAGCGGCTTGGTCCGGTTGATGTCGCTGGGCGGCACGACGAGGTAGAGCGTCGTCGGATGCTCGCCGCCGACGATGTCGCTGATCCGCCAGTCGCAACGGCGCGTGACCTCCGCGACCACTGGATCGCGATAGAGGCCGAGAAACGACATGGCGGTGGAGAGAACGCCGGATCGCTCGTTGTCGGATTTGTTGAGCAGCTCGCGCGCGGCACTCGCGACGACAGGGTGGGGGCCGACCTCGCCCAGATGCGCCGTCTTCATCATGGCGCGCAGCGTCGACTCCACCGGGCGCTTCGGGTCGGAAAGGAAGTTCGCCACGCCGGCGAGCGTTTTTTCCGGCTCGGCATAGAGGACATGAAGGATCGCGCCGACGAGAAGCGAGTGGCTGGTTTTTTCCCAGTGATTCCTCTTGTCCAACGACCCTTCGGGATCGACCAGGATGTCAGCGATGTTCTGGACATCGCGCACCTCCCATTCGCCGCGGCGGACCTCGAGCAGCGGATTGTAGGCGGAGGATTTTGGGTTGGTCGGGTCGAACAGCAGTACGCGCCCGTGGCGCGAACGGAAGCCGGATGTGAGCTGCCAGTTCTCGCCCTTGATATCATGCACGATGGCCGAGCCCGGCCATGTCAGAAGTGAGGGCACAACCAATCCGACACCCTTGCCCGATCGCGTCGGCGCAAAGCACAGCACATGCTCCGGCCCGTCATGACGCAGATATTCGCGTTCGTATCGGCCCAGCACCGCACCATCGGGATCGAGCAGACCGGCAGCCTCGATCTCGGGCTTCTCTGCCCAGCGGGCCGAACCATAGGTGGCGACGTTCTTCTGTTCGCGCGCCCGCCAGACCGACATGCCGATAGCTACCGCGATGGCGATGAACCCGCCTGATGCCGCGATGATACCGCCGGTAGCGAAGATACCCGGCGCATAGGCGTCGTAAAAATACCACCACCACATGATGGCTGCCGGAAAGTAGATCGGCACGCCCAACAGCGTGAACCACGGCTCGCCGAGCTGCGCCTGATAGCCGAGGCTCCAGGCGACATACTGCGTCGCGCCCCAGGTGGTGGTGAGGACGATGAGGAACACGATCAGGATCTGTCCCCAGAGGATCTTGGTGCCTGACATGGCGAGGCTCCTTTCTGACGAGCGTTAGAGACCGAGCCCCCGCTTGCGGCCGAAGTCCCAGTCGATGCCGCCGTCGTCGCGGGCGACGCCGGAGACGTGGCGACCGATCTGCTTTTCGAGAGACGGCGACCAGGGAACGAGCTGGAAGCCGAGGCCGTCGTCGATCATGGCGAACCGGCCGGAAGCGAGCGCGAGGCGCTGGCGATAGGAACCGGCGACATATTCGCCGCCGCCGGCTTGGTTGAATGACAGGCCGGTCTCCGCGGCGAGCTTTTCGCCCAGCGCACCGACCTCGCGCTGGCGAAGCGTGTTGAGCAGCCGCCGGGCGAAGACGACACGCCCGCCCTGCCACTCGGCTAGACCCTCACCGATGAGGTGCTCGGCCCGTTGGTCAAGAGCCTGCTGCACCTCGGCGCCGAAGCCGCCTTCCGAGAGGGCTATCGGTTCGCGAGCAACGGCTTGGCGATCGAGCCAGGTCGCACCCGTTGCGTCGACCTGCGCGTGGATATCCAGATCGGAGCGGACGGCGAGCGCGACGCGGCGCTGGCCTTGCGCATCCTCGTAGGCGCGCAGCTCGACGATCGAGCCCGGCGGGCTGTCGCCGGCAGCGTCCATAGGCGGTAGCTTGATGTGATGGGTGCGCCCGTCCACGCCGTCGACCACGGCATAGGCCGTCCCCTTCAGCTCGTCATCGAGACCGCGTTCGAGCAGGCGGCCGACGACGGGCACGTCGAGGCTTTCGCCGGCCAGGACATAGCTCGCCGAGCCGCGCTCGATGCCGCGTTCGGTGAGCGTGTGGTGCATGCGCTTGATGATGTCACCGCGCTCGCCGAGTTCGCGCAGGACACTCTCCCCCTCGGGCCTGATGAACCATTGCGAATGGCCGACCTGTCCGGCGACGCCGAGAATTTCCAGCGTCCGCAGCCGGCCGACCTTCAAGGCGTGGAATTCGTCCGGCTGTCGGTCGGCGCGCGGCGCGAGGTCGATGATGCCGGACTTGCCCGCGTCGCGGACGAGTTGCCGGTCAAGCTGCGTCCAGCGCTCCGTCTCGATCTGGCTCTCGAGGGTGCGGCGGATATCGAGATCGGTGCGCGGTCCCAACTCCTGGGTGATGAGCTCGCGCGCCCGGTCGCGCATGCCCTCCTTGATGTAGTCGCGCGAGATCACGAGGTCCTGGCCGTCGTCCCTCACGCCCCGCACGATCAGGTGGACATGCGGATGCTCGGTGTTCCAGTGATCGACGGCCACCCAGTCGAGCTTCGTGCCGAGATCCTTTTCCATCTGGCCGACGTGATCACGAGTGAAGGATCTGAGATCGGCCATGTCGGGCGCGTCGTCGGGCGAGACGATGAAGCGGAAATGGTGCCGGTCATCACCACAGCGCTCTGCGAAGGCGCGGGCATCCGCATTCTCCGTTCCCGGCCCGAACAGCCGCGCCTTCTCCCCATCACGGGTCACGCCGTCGCGGCGCAGATAATCGAGATGGGTTCCGAGCGGTGCGGACCGGGGGGAGTGGCGGACCACACGCGCCTTCACGACGGCGCCGCGGGTGCGCGACGTGATGAGGCGGTTGGCCTGAATGCTGGCGCGCTGGCCACGCCCGAAGCGTGAGCGATTGCCAGAGGTGACGCGGCCGGAGCGCGAGACGCCGCCGCCTGCCTTCTTCGCTGCGGCGAGCGCCTGCGCAACGAAAGGCCGGCTCTGTTGCGCGCGGGTCGATCGGATGCGCCCCGGACGGATGCGGAACTCGTGGTCATCGGACATGACGTGACCCCGCACGGTGCAAAAAGGACCAGAAAATCAGGAAGATGGGCGCGGAGCGCACGGTGCGCGAAGGCGCTGCACGGTGCGGAACGCGCCAAAAATATGAACAAAAACAACCGCCCGACCGAAGCGCACCGTGCGCCCTTTTATCCTGCCATCGTTCGGTTGCTGCGCCTGCCGCCACCCACGGCGCTCTCCAGAACACGCCAGCGCACGGTGGGATGCGAATTGCCGCCGAGCCGCTCATGGCCGGCCTCCGGTGGCATTCCGAGCGACGAACAGCCCGTCCGGCTGTGCCGCGATAAGCATCTGCGGTGTCGCCGTGACGGGTGAACGGGCGTCGCCCGGCGAGCGATCCGGAGACGCGGAATTGACGGGTGAAGCGCCGTCATCGCGCCCGACGAAGATTGCCGCCTCGCGCCAGTCGAGCGGCCGGGCGATCGCCGAACCGCTCTTCGAAGGGCGCTCGCCGCGCAGCGCGGGCGCGAGCGAAGCGACGTAAGCCCGCGTCTCGGCGGGCAGCGGACGACCCTTCGAGCGATGTTCGTCATAGCGCGCAGGCCCCGCGTTGTAGGCCCCGAGCATGGCGGCGATGTCGCCATAGCGATCCCACATCTCGCGCAGGTACGCCGTGCCCGCGAGGATGTTATCGCGCGGATCATAAGGATTGCGGCCGAGGCCGTAGCGGACGCGAAGCTCGGCCCATGTGTCCGGCATGACCTGCATCAAACCCATCGCGCCCGCCGAGGAGACGGCGCGCACATCGCCCGCGCTCTCGGCGCGCATGACGGAGATGATCCATGCAGGCGGAATGCCGAAGCGGCGCGATGCCTCGGCGATATGCGCGGCATGTGGATGCCCAGCCGCGGCACGCACCGGCGACGAGACTTGCGCCAGAGCCGTCGGCGGTGCGGCTGCGGCGAAGATCAGGCCGGAAAGAAGAAAGAGGAGCGCGGAGCGCCGGACGGCGGAAGTGCGTCCGGCGGGCGCGCGGTCTCGGGGCGCCACCATTCAGTCCTCCTGCCGCTTCTTGGGAGGCTGGACGGTGTTCAACACCCAGGCGGAACCGTCGTCGCCGGTGCGGAAGAGATTTGCGCGAAACGTGCCGCCGAGAAGCGGGCTGTAGATCGTGACAGAGACGAACTCGCCGGCGCGCTCGCCGACATGCGTCCAGCCCGCACCGATGTCGAGGCCGTCTTCGTCACCGAGCAGGACGCGGTATTTCGGGGCGTTCTCAGTCTCCGAGGGTTCGGCAGGAACGAGGGTCATTTCCTCTTTGATGCCGAGCGTCCGGAACTCGCCTTCAAAGCCGGTTTCCGTGCGCGTGAACTGTCCGATCTGGGCCATGGTCGTGGTCTCCTATGCTGCGGTGGGGTGGCGAAGGGCGCGCGCTCACCGCGTCGGCGCGCGCCAGACAAAGTGGCCGTCGCCGTCCTCGTCGGTGAAAAGCGGGGTGGCCCGGCCGATCACCGCCGCGGCGGGGAATGGGCCGAAGTAGCGACCGTCGAGGCTGTCGGCGGCCTCGAGGTTCATGAGGAAAAGTTCGTCGCCGGCGATGACACGGCAGCCCCGCCAGACCGGCAGGTCGCGGCCAGGGCTGTCGCGGTCGCGGGCCTCGCCAAGCGGAACGTCGTCGACCGTGACGGCGCGGCCGTTGCGGCATACGCGCTGACCCGGCAGGCCAACGACGTGCTTGAGGATCGGCACGTCGCGGGCGACATAGCCGCGTTCGACCATGAAGGAGGCGAACGGCTTCGGCGCCATGACGGCGACGAGATCCGGCACTTCGATCCGCTCGGCCGGCGATATCGTGTAGAAGCCGATCGGCGCGCTCGCCGTCGCATTCCAGATGAGTTTCAGCGGCACCGGCATGGCGCCGGCCGCGGCGATGCCGAGCACGGCGACGGATGTCGCCGCGAGATAGCCGAGCCGCGTCATCGTCCGAACTCCCGCCGTCGGAGCCAGGCTTGGTGGCGCTCGGCCGTGTACGGGCGCGGCGTCTCGCCGGCATTCATCCAGTGCGCGACGTGCCGCCAGTGATCGGGATCGGCGTCGGCGGGATCGATGCCGAGGGCCTCGATGCCGTCGACATGGCGAAGCACGTCCTCGACCTTGGGCCAGCTTTCGACCTTCAGCAGGATTTCGCCGCCAGGACGCACGAAGGGCAGCGTCTGGAACGGCTCGCCGCGATCGACCGCGCGGACGATGTCCAGGCGCGAGATGATCGTTCCGTACTCGTTCGCTGCCCAGCGAACGAGGCAGAAGACCGTGCCGGGCGCGAAGCCGACCACCCTGTGCCGGCGGTCGAGTTTCTGCTCGTAGCTTTCGCGGCCGAACCTGATCCAGTTCTCGATGCGCTTTTCGATCCAGGTGAGCTCGACGAGCGTGGTGAAAGCGGCGGGACCGTCCGGCAACAGACGACCGCCGATGCGGAGCGCCGCATTGCCGGTCATGGTGTATCTCCTTGGGTGTCGGGGAATTCGCGCTCGAGCAGCTCGCGCAGCATGTCGGCGACGGTGACGCCGCGGCTGAAGGCGGCGATCTTGATCCGGCCGCGGAGCTCAGGTGTAATGTCGATGGTGAGCCGGGCCGTGAAGGTCACGGCTGCACCATTGCGTGGCGGAGGCGTGTCGCCTGCCTTGATCCAGCCGTCCGGATCGGCAGGACGTTGCGCGAACCCGCGCTTTTCGGCGGGGGCCGTCATGACGCGCCTCCGTCATGGAACGGCAGCACGGTGGCGATGCGGTCGCGGGCGCGGTCGGCCATCGTGGGGTCTATCTCGCAGCCGATATAGCGGCGGCCAGAGAGCCGGCAGGCTTCGCCCGCGGAGCCGGAGCCGGCGAACCAATCGCCGATCAGGCCGCCTTCCGGGCAGCTCGTGCGGATCAGGATTTCGAGGAGCGCCGACGGCTTTTCAGTCGGGTGGATCGCGCGGCCGTGGCAGTTGCGCAGGTAGATGACCGAGCGCATGAGGCGCGGCCCGCCGTCGTGGCTGACATAGTGGCCAGCGTCGATCTGGCCGGTATGGGGCGGACGCTGCTTGCGCCGCACGGTGCGGGCCGTCGCGTCGGGCGTGGTTTGTGGGTCGTTGTAGATCGCGCGCCATGGCGTCTCGGCGGGGTAGAATTGAACGGCCAGTTCATGCACCCGCTTGAAGCGGTCCGCATGGAAGCCGGTGCCGTTCTGCTTCTCCCAGACGATCTCCTGGGCGAGCCGCAGGCCGGCGTCGGCGAAGCGGTCGGCGGTTGCCATGAAGCTGCGCAGCGAACCGAAGACCCACATCGAGCCGGTCGGGGCAAGCGCGCCGCGCGCGAGCGCCAGCCAGCCCTCGACGCGGCGATCCCAGGCGAGCGATGTCTCCCCGTAAGGGGGATCGGCGAGGATCATGTCGAACGGGCCCCGCGCCGGCATGCGATCGCGGCAGTCTCCGGACAATATGATTTCGGGGAGAACCGTCATGTCGCGGTCCTCCCGATGCCGAGACGCTCGACCTCGGCCGCCAGTGCCGCGATCTCGCGCGCGGCGGGCGAACGCCGGTCGATGTCTGACGCGAGCCGCCCGGTCTGCGCGGCGTCGGCGAAGACGACGCGCTGGCCGATCGTTGTGGCGAGCACTGGCGGATCGTGATCAGCCAGGGTCTCGGCCGTCTCGCGAGCGATGACGGTGCGGGCGCCGCAGCTGTTCAGCACGAAACGGGCGGTGAGCTGGGGCCGGTAGATGCGCGCCTCCGCCAGGAGCGCCAGCATCTCGGCGGAGGCCCAGCCGTCGAGCGGTGACGGCTGCACCGGGATCAGCACGAGGTCGGCGGCGAGCAGCGCGGAGCGCATGAGGCCGGCGACACGCGGCGGGCCATCGATGACAACGTGATCGACGTCTCGCGCGAGTTCGGGTGCCTCGCGATGCAGCGTGTCGCGTGCCAGGCCGACGACGCCAAAGGCGCGTGGCAGGTTCTCGCGCGAGCGCTGCTGCGACCAGTCGAGCGCCGAGCCCTGCGGGTCGGCGTCGATCAGGGTCACGCGCTTGCCGCGCATCGCCAGTTCGCCGGCGAGATGCAGCGCGAGCGTCGTCTTACCGACGCCGCCTTTCTGGTTGAGAAGCGCGACGATCATCGGCGTCCTCCCGGTGGATCGAGAGGAAGACGGGACGTATCGGGATCAGTGGATGGAGAGGCCCCACCGGGGCGGCTTGTAGCCGTCTGTGGCGGCTCGGCTGGCGCGCTTGGCGCGCTCTTCCTGGCGGTAGCGCTGAGGCTTCTCGCGGCGTCGCGGATGAGGTTTTCCACATCGCGCGCGCGCGCTTTAAGGTTAGAGTCTTTGTTAGACTCTAAGTTAAGGGCGCGATTTCGTGTGGAGTTTCCGTGCGTTAAACCCTGTTTGGGTTCCTGATAGCACGAGCCTCGGGTTCCCGATAGCACGATAGTCCGGGTTCCCGATAGCACGAGGCTATCCACAGGTTGTCCACAGGCCGGAGACGGCTCGAAGGCGAGCAGCAGGCGCCCACCGATCTCGGCTTCGAGAAAGAGCCTGTAGCCGGGCAGCGGCTGACGCCGGATGATGTCGCGCAGCTCGAAGGCGAAGCGTTTGAACGGCGACAGGCTGCCGGATTTCTGGTGAAGGTGACGGAAGTCGAAGCGCCATCCATCGCGCTGGCGGCCGCCGTGCTTGCGCACCAGGCGGTAAAGCCAGCGGTCTAGGCCGCCGGTCAGATCGAAATAGGTCCGGTCGATCGTGAGCACGAGCGCGTCATCGAGGACGGCCTGGTAGAACCAGTCCGGCACGATCAGCTCGATGCCCTCGGGGCGGCCGTTGCGGTCAGTGCGTTCCTGCCACTCGTTGATCCACGAGAAGCGATGACGGCGGCCTTCGGCAGGCTGTCGGATCGAGGTGGAAACAGTGGTCGATTGCAGGCGGTCGAGGGCGGCTTTCAGGCGCTGATAGTCGCGCGAGCTGGTGCCCCGGCCGACATAGGTGAGGATTTCGTAGGGCGTGGCGGCCATCAGCCGCGAGGTGCGAAGCCCGTTATCGCGGGCTTCGACGATCTGGCTCGCCGCCCAGATCAGGATGTCGGCGTCCCAGATCGTGGCCATGCCATGATCGGGGACCGCCTCGACCCGGATCGTCACGTTGCCGGCGACGAAATCGATCGGAGCAACGCGATGGGTCTTGGATAGGGAGAAGAAGGGATAGGCCATGAGATCCTGCGCGTCTCGTGGCGCGAAGTCGCCGGGAAGCGCGCGGAACAGATCGAGCTGCCCGCGCTCCGAAAGGGATCGACGCCGCACCGCCATGAAGAAAGCCGGCCGCGGTCAGCGTGCGTAGCGGCCGAGCTGCGGCCCGGAGTGAATGACGTGGCGCTTCGCCGGCAGCACGGAGCCGCGCGGATCAGATGTCGACGTCACCGCGCCGCGAGCGGCCCAGGTTTCGAGATCGTCGATGGCATAGACGACGCGGCCGCCGAGCTTGCGATAGGCCGGGCCTGTTCCGTAGGTCCGGTGCTTTTCGAGGGTGCGCGCCGAAAGGCTGAGAAACTCGGCGGCTTCCTTGGTGCGCAGGAAGCGCGGCGGGAGAACGACGGGATCATGTGGCATGGATCGAGCCTCCGTGGTGTCGGTGAGAGCCGTCGCGGATCAGCGGCGGACAACGACCACGGTGGCGGAGGAGAGCCGGCGAGTTGCAGGGCGAAGTTAGGGGGCATCAAATTCGCCCGCCACAAAGGGGGCGAGACCGCGCTAGGGTCGTCGGCGATGACGAAGGAGTTTTCGATATCCGCCCGCGATCATGGCTTTAGCATCGCGCAGAAGGGTCTTGATCTTGTGACGGGCCTCCGACGCCTGCCATGCGTCGCGGTCGAGACGATCGATACTGAAGATGACCTCGGCGATTTCCTGCTGCGTCGCGCCGGCCCGGTATCCGTCAAAGGCACGCAGCATTCGGCGCTGGCGGGAGCGCATCTGTCGCGTCAGCCGCGTGTCGGGGGGAATGGCCCGGCCGTGCAAAGCCGAGAGAAGGCGATACACGGCTTCGATCCGGTCGAAGCCCTCAATGCCGAGAGGGATCGCGGCAACAGAAGGCGTGTGCCCGTCAATGGCGCGGTCAATGATCTGGAGCGATTGCCCGTTCGCGAGACCGAAGCGAAACGCCGCGTCGTCATCTGCCAATGGCGGATCGCGTCGCCATGGTTCGGGGAAAACGCTTGAGATGCGTGAGCCAAGATCAAGCGGCGCCTCGGTCAGCACGATAATGCTTGTATCCTCCTGCGGGAGCCAGAAAACCGGAGCTTCCGGCGGCGGTATCAGGGGATCGACCGGGAAATCGCAACCCCCACCGCTGTCGGATTCGCTCGGTCGGTGGTTCGGGCACTTCGCGAGCGGAGGCCGAAGCCTCAAAATCCGCGTCGTAGGCGTCGTTACGGCGGAGCCATTCCCAAGCCAGATCGGACGCGGTCAGCTTATCCAGATGGTCATATTCCGAAGAACGCCAGGTCGATGCATCAGGTGTCATCGCCGATACTCCCAAGTATCTGTCTAAGTCTTTGGGAAGATCACGATTCCCGTTTGGGTTGATCTGCGGAAGTCAGTCGCGCCTCAACAGGTGATGCGCCCTGCGCATCACTATAGAGGCCCGCGCTGGCTTTCACGAACCAGTTGGCGATAGCCGTGTTCGGTCATCCAGCGGGCACGTGCGAGATGTGCATCATGAATCGAGCGGCAGCGCTTGGGATCGCGGTCGGGGTCAAGGCCAAAGAGGACATGAACCGCCTCGCGCCAGTCTGCGCCATCGCGGTCGGCATCGAGCAGCCGCATGTAGAGTTTCATGTGCTCGCGATCATAAGATGTAAGCGTTTCGCTGAACGGTGGTTCGTCCAGAAAGGTGTCTGTCGCCTGTCCCATCAAGCCACCATAGTCACGCGCATTACGTTCGTTAACTATCTTACCGCAGGAGATAGACTCTTTTCTTGACAAGGATTTGGTAATTTCGGTGTCCCGCCCTACCGGCGGGGAGAGTCGATCCTGTCGTGCAGGAGCAACACCCCTTCGCCCTTGTCCGTCGAGAGCAGAACGATCCCAGCCGATTCGAGCGTCCGGCGCACCTGATCGCGCGTCGATTCGAACACCTCGAGGCCGTTTTCGGATTCGAGGCGCTTCAATGCGGTCAGTGCTACTCGGGCCTTGTCAGCGAGCGTCTCCTGCGTCCAACCCAGCAACGCGCGTGCGGCCCGTGATTGTCGGGCGGTGATCATGCATGATCACCTCCCACTCGGACCTACGCGCACTCCAGAACTACGACTATTTTAGTCGTTCTTCACTCTGTTCGCCAGCATGAAATGGCTGATTGGCTGTACAAACAGCTCTTTGAATGACGGCTGATTCGGTCGCCGCGAATAGCTGCCGCCCGTCGGGCGGCCGGTGGCCAGATGTTTCCGCCGTGATTAGGCGTAAAAACCCGGCGGCTCGCGCCGCCGGGCTTCCGGTTTCCCGCTCAGAACGGGATGTCATCGTCGTCGATGAACTTGCCGTCCTCGCTTTCGGTCTGCTTCGCCCGGCTCAGGAAGTCGACCGTCTCGGCGATGATCTCGCATCCGTAGCGGTCGTTGCCCTGCTGGTCCGTCCACTTCGTGTAGTGAATGCGGCCGCGAACCAGAACCTTCATTCCCTTCTCGCAATACTCCTGGATCGTCTTGCCGAGGCCGTTGAAGGCGGTGATGCGGTGCCATTCCGTATCCTGGACCCGGTAGCCCCTTTCGTCCCGGACAACCTTGCCGTCCGAGTAGCGGGGGCGCGAGGTGGCCAGCGTGAAGTGGGTGATTCGGGTGCCGCCCTGGGTGGTGCGGGTTTCGGGGGCCTGACCGATGTTGCCGGCGAGAATGACGATGTTCTGCATTGTAAGTCTCCGTTGCTTCTCGGAGGGACCATCCCTCCGACGAGACCCGGCCAAGGCCGTCGGGAGACTCCCGCAACTGCCGAACCTTTCGGCAGCTTGCCCCTAAGGCCCCAGGTGGGGCGGGCAGTCGCGCTTGCGCGGCAACACGGCTGGGAGCCGCCGGGGTTGCTGGAGGAAACAGAACGGACTTAGGGGATCAGTCAGTCGGAGGGATTGGTGCCTTTGAAAGCATGAATACGGGGACGCGCAGCAGAACCATCGTCCTTGCCGGTAACAGCGACCAGGCAGGCTCACGGACCTGCGCAGTTCGGGGCGACTCCCGACCTTCTCCCCTTCCGGCCACCCCGCGTCATCTCCCGGACAGGCTGGGCGGGACGAGAATGGTGCGGCTATCGGGTTCCGAGGCATGGAACAGCACCGTGTCGCCGTTTCGGCGGTGGAAGGCGCGATCCAGACGATTTGCGAAAAGGCATGTGCGGTTTTTGCGTTCGCATTCACTACAGGAAGTGGAGGTCGCAGCGAGCATTGACAGCCCACGATCCGCGGATCTGGCGCCGATGACCGACATCCTCGGCCGGGCGAAGTAGACTGGAGGCGGAGGATGCAAAGCGCAGCGGCGGCGCTACAGCCTTTTGTTGGGGGAACCGGGGTTGGCGGCGCGAGCCGCCGGGTTTTTCAGTTTGCGCCCGATCGCGCTGCCCGATCAGCGTGAAAACAAGGACACGCCGAGGGCATTCAGATTGATCATTGCCGCGATGCCGATGAACAGGCCGGCGCTGCCGGAAAGCAAGTAGAGCATCAGGCCGGGATCGATGGCGTTCTTCGCTACGCCGTGGATGAGCGCATATCCGGCGATGACGGCCGGTACGGCAAAGACGGCGAGAGCGATCAGCCGCAGAGCCGGATTCCTGGCGAAGCCGAGAACTGCGATGACCAGGCCGATCGAAACCAACGCCGCGCCGATGGCGGCCAGTCCCGACAGGAGGATGCCACCTCCGGCGCCCCAGGTATATTGGGCAGCGGACAGCCCAACCATGAACGGTAAAGCGTAGATCGCAAGATTGTAGGCAAAGATGCAGAACGCGATCGTTAAAGAGATGGCGAGCAGGATGAGCGACATGGAAGCCTCCACATGATCGGTTGAGGATCACGACAGGCTGCCTGTAGATACGCTCCGCCTGCGACTATGCTACTGTTCCGGTTCTGCAAGGATGTTTCATAAGAGCCGTCAACCTCTCCGATAGTCAAGTATTGGCGGCTGGAACAGCCAGAGGCGGCGCTTACGCGCCGCCGTCGAACTTCATGACCGGGATGCCGAGCTTGCGAGCCTTGTCCGCAAGATTCTCCTGAATGCCGGTGCCGGGGAAGACGAGGATACCGACCGGCAGGACGTCGAGCATCGCGTCGTTGCGCTTGAAGGGCGCGGCCTTGCCGTGCTTCGTCCAGTCGGGCCGGAAGGCGACCTGAGCCACCTTG
This sequence comes from Ochrobactrum quorumnocens, assembly GCF_002278035.1. Lineage (NCBI taxonomy): Bacteria > Pseudomonadati > Pseudomonadota > Alphaproteobacteria > Hyphomicrobiales > Brucellaceae > Ochrobactrum > Ochrobactrum quorumnocens. Next base: position 2,213,698 of record NZ_CP022604.1, read on the forward strand.
CGGCTATCTGCCCAGCGGGAGGCGATCAGTTCAGCGCCCTTCGGCGTGCCGCCGTGCATCAGCACCATGTCGGGGTGTTTTGCATGGACCTGATCGAGCTTTGCCCAGATCAGGCGGTGATCATTGAAGTCGGCGCCTCCGGTCAAGGCAACCTTGGGACCGGCGGGCAGCATCACCTCGGTCTCGGCCCGGTGTTTCGCGGCGAGGAAATCGCGGCTGTCGATCATCGCGGCGGTGAGATTGCGATGGTTGACCATCGAGCCGGTACGGGGTCGCCAGGCGCTGCCGGTGTGGTGCTCGAAGGCTTCCGAGGCGACGTCGCGGAAGAGTTCCATGCTGTTGCGCCGCTCAATCAGGGTCTGACCTTCTGCCGTGAGGCGCTCCAGCTCGACCGACTTCACCTCGCTGCCGTCCTGTTCACGCTGGAGGCGGCGCTGCGCCTGCTCGTTGTCGTCGAGATCGCGTTCGACCCGGCTCGCGGCGCGGTGAAAGAGATTGACGGTTCCCCAGAGCAATTCGTCGAGGTCGGGTTCGAGGCGGGTGTCGCCGAGCGTCGCGACGAGGGCGTCGAAGATATCTGCGACAGCGGCGGCGACGGCGTTGCCCTCCGGGAGCGGCCTCGGATCAGGTTCGTCCTGATATGGCCGCCAGCCATAGAGCTGGAGTTCGGTGAGGAGATGATCGGTGGGGGACGAGGTGTGCATCGGCTCGAAGCCTGCATTTTCGTCTTCGTTTGTCATCGGGAGCGTCCTTTGTCTGGAGACCGCGTCCATCGCGGCCTTCGCAGGCGTCGGAAGCCCATGGGCGGACTGGACTGGCACCCTCGCGCCCTCGCGAGGGCTCCGATGGCCGGGTTCGGGCTATTTTGTCTTTCGCGATGCAAAGGTGGGGCTCGCCCCCGCCGGCGGAAAATAGCCCGAACGCGGCCATTGCCTGTCCGGACCGTTTGTGGGCCGATCGCCCTCTCAGAAGGCCGTGGGCGCCGCTCACTCCGACTTCAAAGGATCTCCCGATAATGAATGGAGACGGCAGGTGGAGACGCCTCGACCGCGCCTTGTTTCCCGCCGATCCCTCACCCTTCCACGAAACGGCGGACGTCATCAGGATGAAGCTGCTCCATCAGGGTCGCCCGGAGGGCGTCGATGCCGCGCCAGCGCAGATCTTCGTTGAAGTCCTCACGCGTGGGCGACACCGAAATCGCCTCGATCCCGACGCTCCTTGCTCTGGCGACCAGGCTGTCTCTTGCGCCGTCCCCGGCCGGGTCGCGATCTCTGAGGACATAGAGCCTGCGCAGCGTCGCCGGGAACAGGATGGCAGCGAGGTGAGCCGCGGAGAGCGCCGCCATCATCGGCATGTGGGGCAGAACCTGACGGGGTGACAGCACGGTCTCGATGCCTTCGCCGGCCGCGAGCACCTCACCGGCAACGCCGAAACGGACGCCGTGGCCGAGAAGGTCGCCCATCGCCCGCCGCGGTGACTCGACCGGCGCCTTGCCCGAACCGTCCGGGGCAAGCCAGGTGCGGTGGGCGCCGGTCTGGTTGCCGTGAAGATCGGTGACGGAAGCGACGATCGCCGGCCAGATCTCGGTGGGCGAATGCTCGTCCGGCTTATAGTAGCATCGCGGCTGGTAGCGTAGCGCGGTGGTTCCCGCGAGGGAGGTGATCGCCCGTCCGTTGAGGTAGATTTCCGCGAGTGTGCCGCCGATCGGCTGCGACATGGCGAAAAGCCGCCGCGACGCTTCGGGCGAAACAGCGATGTTCGACGTCCTGCCGGTCGGAGTCCTCGTCTTCTTCGGTTCGGGATGCGGGAGAGCGAGGAAGCGGCGCGCTTCCTCGGCTACGTCCTTGAAGTCGATGAGGTCGAGCGTTTCGCGGATGACGTCGAGGAGATCGCCATGCTCGCCGGTCGATGCGTCGGTCCATTTTCCGGCAGCTCCCTTGCCGGATTCCGGCCCGGTCAACCGCACGAACATCGAGCGGCCGGGGCTGTTCTGAACGTTCCCGACGACCCAGTATCGTCCAGCGCGGTGGCCGGACGACAGGTAGTGGCGGCATACCGCCTCGGCATTGCGTCCGAGACGGGATGCCAGTTCGGAAGCGTCGTGACGGGCCATCACGCTGCCTCCTTCTCGCCGATGCGCTCGATCGGCCAGCGGTCGAGCACCCTGGCGAGAACCGCCGGGCCATTGGCATCGATCGGCACGAACATGCGCAGCTTCCACGAGATGATCTCGTGGAACAGGCCGTAGGCCGTGAGGCTCTCGCGCATCGTGTCGTCGAAGCCGGACAGCTCGATGCGGTACGCGCCCATGACGCGGACACGGCGAAGCTGAAGTCCTTCAGCGAGGTCGAGGATGGTGCGGCCGTCCATCAGGGCGGTGAACGCATCATCCGGCGTGATCGCGGCCGCGCCGGTTGCGGTCGCATTCGCGGCCCAGGCAGGCGAGACCTTGCGGCCGATGATGCGCTCGCCATCGTCGGTCTGGAGCCGGTAGACGCGGGTCGAATCGTTCGGCAACCGCTTCCAGATGGGCAGAAGCAAGCCCGTGACCATGTGAAGCGTCGCATCGGTGAATTCCGGCACGTCGGCGATCTCGGCGTTCCAGGCCGACGCGAAGGTCTCCCGATCAGCTTCGACCCAATGGGTCTCCCCCATCATCCTCACCGGGATATTGTGCGCCTCCGTCGGCCGGATCAGCCGGACGCGGCGCTCGATCTCGCCATCGTCGAGCATGATGCTGCTGGCCGGGATCTGAACGGCAGCGCGCCCCGAGCGCTCGTTGACGAGAAGCTTCGCGCGCGGATCGCCGAGTTCGGCCAGCACGGCGTCGAGCGTCACCGGCCGGTTGCGCCTGCGCTCGTTGATCGTCAGCAGGCTGGTTTCCGCACCGGTGCGCGGATGGGTGTAGATCGTCTGGCGATCGACGACGACGAAGCTTTCCGCGCGCAGCGTTTCCAGCCCGGCGTCATAGGTGCCTGACGCAATCGCACCCTCGATGCGGGCGGTCAGGAGCTGCTCGAAGGCTGTGAAGAGGATGCCCTGAAGCTCGATGGTGAGCGCGAGCAGCCGGTTGAGAAATGTCGTGATCGGCGGCAGCTCGTCCTTGATGCCGGTCGAGTCCATCAGCTTCAGACCGGTGGCTTCCTCGAAGCGCTGGAGCGAGCAGCCTTCGACCTTGCCGCGCACCAGCAGCATGTAGAGCTGGCGGAGAGCGTCGCGGGCGTAGTGGCTCTCCAGATTGTCCTCGGGGCGGAACAGCCCTTGGCCGCCGGTCTGGCGCTGGCCGCGCGTGATCGCGCCCAGCGTGTCGAGGCGGCGGGCAATGGTGCTGAGAAAGCGCTTTTCCGCCTTCACATTCGTCGAAATCGGCCGGAAGAGCGGCGGCTGCGCCTGATTGGTGCGGTGCGTTCGGCCGAGCCCCTGAATGGCGGTGTCGGCTTTCCATCCCGCCTCGAGCAGATAGTGGACGCGTAGCCGCGCGTTCTTCGCCGACTTCTCCGCATGGTAGCTGCGGCCGGTGCCGCCGGCGTCCGAGAAGATGAGGACGCGCTTCTGGTCGTCCATGAAGGCTTGCGTCTCGGAAAGATTGGCGGCGCCGGTGCGCGTCTCGACCACGAGCCGATCGATGGTGACGCTGCCGCCGCGCTTGCGCACGATGCGTCGCGACCGGCCCGTCACCTCGGCAACCATATCCGTGCCGAAATGCTGGACGAGCTGGTCGAGGGCGCCGGGAACCGGCGGCAAGCTGACGAGCTTTGCGATGAGTGCATCGCGGCGCGAGGCGGCTTCGCGGCTTTCGACCGGCTGGCCGTCGCGATAGACGGGCCGCGACGACAGGTTGCCCTCGCTATCGGTGAAGGGCTCGTAAAGCTGCACCGGGAAGGAATGGGCAAGATAGTCGAGAACGTACTCGCGCGGCGTGATGTCGACGCGCACGTCGTTCCACTCCTCGGTCGGCAGTTCCGCCAGCCGCCGTTCCATCAGCGCCTCGCCGGTCGACACGATCTGGATGACGGCCGAATGGCCCGCCTCCAGATCGGCAGCAATCGAGCGCAGCAGGGTCGGCGCTTTCATGCTGCACAACAAATGGCCGAAGAAGCGCTGCTTGGCGCTTTCGAAGGCCGAACGGGCGGCGGATTTCGCCTGCCTGTTCAGCGTGCCGGAGCCGCCTTCGCCGCCGCCGGTGATATTCGCGGCCTGCATCGCCGCATCCAGATTGTTATGGATGATGGCAAAGGCGCCGGCATAGGCATCGTAGATGCGGACCTGCTCGGGCGTCAGCTCATGCTCGACCAGTTCGTATTCGACGCCGGCGAAGGAGAGCGAGCGGGCGGTGTAGAGGCCAAGGGCGCGAAGATCGCGGGCAAGCACCTCCATCGCCGCCACGCCGCCGGCCTCGATCGCCTCGACGAACTCGGCGCGGGTGGCGAACGGAAAGTCCTCGCCGCCCCACAGGCCGAGCCGCTGCGCATAAGCGAGATTGTGAACGGTGGTCGCGCCGGTGGCGGAGACATAGACGACGCGGGCATTCGGAAGCGCGTGCTGGAGGCGCAGGCCGGCGCGGCCCTGCTGCGATGCTGCGACGTCACCGCGTTCTCCCTTGCCCCCAGCGGCGTTCTGCATGGCATGCGCCTCGTCGAAAACGATCACTCCATCGAAGTCGGAGCCCAACCATTCGACGATTTGCTTGACCCGCAAAACCCTCTCACCACGGTCATCGGAGCGCAGCGTGGCATAGGTTAAAAATAGGACGCCCTCGCTCAGCGTGATCGGCTTGCCCTGCGGGAACCGCGACAGCGGTGTGACCAGCAGACGCTCCATGCCGAGCGCACCCCAGTCGCGTTGCGCATCTTCGATCAGCTTGTCGGACTTCGAGATCCAGACCGCCTTGCGTCGTCCCTGAAGCCAGTTGTCGAGGATGATCGCAGCCGATTCCCGGCCCTTGCCGACGCCGGTGCCGTCGCCGATCATAAAGCCCTGGCGTAGCCGGACGGCATCCTTGGCGTCCTCAGATACAGCGGTCAGCTTGTCGAGGGTGTCGTCCACCGTCCACGCACCGGCGAGGAAATCAGAATGCGCCTCGCCGGCATAGATCACCGTTTCGAGCTGCGCATCGGACAGGAGTTCGACGACGTTCGCCGGCAGCGTCGGGCGATAGCTCGGCTTCGGCGGGGCGACGCTCGCCATGGCCGCCGACTGCACAAGCTGGGTCGGATGTGCCTGAGCCCCGGAAATCCGGATGGTCTGGAGGCCGTATTCCTCATAGATCGCATCGGAAAGGCGACCGGCATCCGCCGGCTTCCAGTCGACGGTTTCGTAGTCGAGCGGAGTGCCCTCCGGCTCGGCATGTGCCACGACCGGCGCGGCCCTGGCCGCCCGGTTGACATAGGCGCGGACGGTGCGAGGTGCAGCCACAGGCACGGAGACGGTCGGATCGACCGGCAGGCGTGCCGGGAGATGCTCGGCTAGCCATCCAAGCAAAGTGGCCACATCCCGCGCGACGCCCGGCGCGGCTGGGAATATGGACGGGTCTTCCGCCGGCACCTTGTCGATGACGGTCAGGCGCGTCGGAAAGGTCGTGCCGTGCTTCGCGTAGACCGAACCGTCGATCGCGGCGGAGAACACAACGCGACCGCGTTCCTGCAGCCGACCATAGGCTGCGGACCAGGCCGGCGCTTCGGGCGCGAAGTTGGCGCCGGTGACGGCGACTAGACGGCCGCCGGGAGCAAGGCGCGCGAGCGCCGAGGCGACATGGCGGAAGGCGGCGTCAGCCATCCGGCCTTCAACATTCGCCATGACCGAGAACGGCGGGTTCATCAGCACGACGGATGGCAGAATGCCGGTGTCGAGATGATCGTCGATCTGGGCTGCGTCGAAGCGGGAGACGGACAGGGCCGGAAAGAGAAGAGACAGGAGACCGGCGCGGGTTTCGGCGAGTTCGTTGAGAACGAGCGAGCCTCCGGCGATCTCGGCCAGGATGGCGAGAAGCCCGGTGCCGGCCGACGGCTCCAGCACGCGGTCGGCCGGAGTGATCGCCGCCGCCGTCACGGCCGCAAGGCCGAGCGAGATCGGCGTCGAGAATTGCTGGTAGGACTGGGATTCCTCCGAGCGGCGCGTATGCGTGGGTAGGAGGCCGGCGATCTTGGCGAGCTGCGGCAGGACTGCTGCCGGAGAAGTGGATTTACGGAAAAGCGCCTTGCCGTATTTGCGCAGGAAAAGAACGGTTGCCGCCTCGCAGGCTTCGTAGGCGGTTTTCCAGCTCCACGGGCCGGTCGCGTCGGAGGCGCCGAAGGCAGCCTCCATCGCCCCGCGCAGCATGGCGGCATCGACGCGCTGGCCGCGTTCGATATGAGGCACGAGGATCTGCGCCGCGGCGAAGACGGCGGCAGTAATGTCGGTGCAAGGGACAAGCGAAAGCGGCGCGGTGGCGGATGCCGCCGCGGATGCGGAGATCATGTTCATGGAAGAAGCCTCGGGAGAGCGGGACAGAATCGAGCCCGCGCAGCGCTCTCTCTTGACCGCACAGGCTCACATCCGTCCCGGCCTCGCTCTCACTCTCACGCCATCGGCCAAAATCGCCGAAAGCCGCCGATCGCGGCCCCTGGCGGCCGAAGGGCGAGTGGCAACATGGCCGGCCCTGCTTGCCGACCGGACCATGGCAGACACAAAAAGAGCGCCCCGCCTGTAGAGGGGGCGCTCAAATGGCGTCAGCCGAACCGGCGACCTGTTTCGGTAAAGGTGTATTCGTTGGCGATGATCGTCTCATCGACCGCCTCGTCCGAGGACAGGTATTCGTATTCGCGCTCCAATTGGCGATAGAGCCAGCGGGCAAGATCGCGGAGCGCCTCGATGACGATCTCCTCGGCGTCGGCGGTCATGTCCTGATATGTCGGGCTGTCGCGCTCGACTGAAATCGACATGCAATACTCGTGATAGTAGTGCCCACGATGGCTGGTCTCGGCGCGAAGCTGGTAGAAGTTGCGGCGCTGGATCGCCAGCAACGCGTCGGCGATCTCGTGCAGCTTCTTGTCCCGCGGCGCATAGGATCGGATCTCGGCCGTGGCATTCCTCCGATACGAATAATAGCATTCGAACGATGCGCCATCGCCCTGCGACCAGAATCCTGTAAAGGCGATACGAGGCTCCTGACGTGTGCCGCCGGCCATGAGGCGGACCGCGCGGGTCTTGAAGCGGATTCCAAGGATTTCCGCGATCTGCTGGAAATCCTCATGGACGGAATCGTACCAGTCATGGTCGAAGCCGCCTTCACGATACCAGGCGCGGGCCTTGTCCTTTGCGGCATCGGAAAGCTCGTCGAGCCGATAGACCGTGGTTTCGATGATCTCAGGCATTGGGATCACCTCCACTCAGCACTGCGGCAAGCCAGCCGTCGGTATAGGTCCAGGCGACGGTCTCCCCGGTAGCGAGATCGAGTACATGAGCACCGCCGCCGAAACCGTCGACGCGCGGCTTCGAGCAGGCGTTGGCATACTGAAACCCCCAGCGGCCGGTCAGTCCGAATTCTGCGGCGCAACGCTTCACAAACTGAATCAGGCGCTCCGGGTCGCCCGTGACGTCATCGCGCATCCAGAGTTTGGTGCCGCCATGCTCGGGCTGGATCGACAGGAGGAAACCGTCGGACGGCGGCTCTTCCGAAGCGCCTTCCTCGGAAAATTGATTGTAGAGATCGAGGGCGCGGGAAGCGTTGTCGGGCGTCCCCACATCGAGCAGGCAGGAAAAATGGGTGAAGTATTCGGCCATGTCAGGCTCCTGAAACGACAAAGCCCGGCGCGAGGCCGGGCTGATTGAAGGAAGGAAATGGGATCAGGCCGCCTGCGGCAGCCGGAGCAGCTCAGCGGCGGTCTCGCGCCAGAGCGGATCGACCAGCCGCGCTTCCAGCAACGCCGCTCCGAATCGCAGGACGCGGGCCGACGCATGATCGCCCCGGCCGGAGGCGGCGAAGGCCAAGCCGCGCTGTCGGCTGGCTTCGATAACGATGCGGCGGGCCTCGCCGTCGCCGGCGACCGGCTGCCGCCAGAGGATGACCCCGGCACGGATCTCCCCGGCGAGCACAAGGCCGAGCGCGCTGTCCTGAATGACGATCAGGCGCGGTTCGAAGCGTAAGCCAGTATCGCCGCCGGGGCCGAGATCGCCGCGCGAAACGCGGAGCGCGGCAAGAGCGATGGCGTCTTCCGGCGAAGCAGCCTCGCCAAGCGAGACGCTGCGGTCACGATAATCGGCATCGGCGGCTCCGGCATAGCTGATGGTGCCGAGGCAGGAGATGCGCAGCGGCAGCTTCTGCGCCCGCCGAAATCGAGGCAGCACCCGGTCGGCGAGAGCCTGCCCGATCGGGGCGAAGGTGGATTGGCTGGCATAGGTCATCGGGATCACTCCGCGACGGGCGCCGAGAGCCTTTCTCTCAGCATCCAACCCGTCACGGCCAAGGGCCCAACCTCTTCCTCTCATCTGCCGAAGGCGTCCGCCTCGGCGATGTTGCCGGCGATGGACCAACCCATCGCAAGGCGGAAGGCCCGGACGCCACCTGAGCGTTCCGGGCCGTCGGGAACGAGGCGCTTGCGCGCCTCAGCTCCATGGGTCGAGTTCCAGTTTCACCATCTCGTCGTCGCCGTCGAATTCGTCGGCGGGCAAGGCGCCGTGGGTTCCGTCTCCGGCCTGGAACACGACGATCGAAATCATCAGCGTGGTGGCGAGGCTGGCGGCGAAGGCGGTGGCATCTGCGTAGGACATCGGTTCCGGCTCCTGTCTTGGGAGGCGGGGGACCATCCCCCGCGCGACAGGCGCCCGAAGTGTCTGAACGGGTCTGCAATCACCCTCGCGCGTTCGGCTTGTCCGAATCCGCGAGGGCGGCACGCTCGCGTAAGCCGACCCCTCGTGGGTTGATTGACAAGGAAACGGCTCAGACCAAGGTCAGCGAATGGAAGCGGGGGTGGTGTTCAGCCTCTGACAGGATGCCGAAATCCCGTCGCAGGTGCCGCGCCCCGCCAGCCTTTCCCCCATGCCGGTCTCACCGGATCGACGTGTTCCAGGCCAGAGACGGAATCCAGCTCCACACGGTATGGCAAGGACGGCGGATGCTGGTGAAACTGAAACGCGACCGGGATGATGGTCAGCTCCAATGCCCCTCGGCGATCTCGCGGACGATCAGGGCGCGGGCCTTGAGCAGCAGGTCATCGCCACAGGTATCGATATGGCCATAGAACCGGACGCGCGCCCCGCACCGGCTCCAGTCGGCATAGTAACAATATTCGCGGGCATCGAGGCGGAAGGCCCGCAAATCATCGGCCCAGTGCGGCTTGGGCTCGACGACGACGGTGATACCGTCGCGCATCTCCTCCCAGGGCAGCGACCGCTCGTCCGGGGGATTTTCGCGATCGGCGCGAAAGATGAAGCCGATGTCGATGTGGTCAGCCATGACGGCCTCCATAAAAAATGCCCGGCGCGATGGCCGGGCGAGTTGAAAAACGGTACGGGGCGGCCTGCGCCGCCCCGTATGCGGTCATTCCGCAGCGACGAGGTGCTGCCGGTCTTCCTCTTCTTCAGCCGCTGCTTCCTCGTCGTCACCGTCGCCGGCGAGGAAGTCGGGCAAAGCCTCGACGTCGCCATTGGTGTCGGCGGCCGCATCACCATCGAGGTCGACCAGGCGCAGCGGTTCGGGCAGCCAGCCGGTATCGGCCAGCAGGCGCTCGGCTTCCTTGGCCATGTCACCCTTCTTCAGATGGTCGATAAGCTGCGCCGCCCGTTCACCCGCGCCTTCACGCACCGCAGCGAGGATCTGGGTCTTGGTCACGCGACCGAGATAGTTCTCGACCGTGGGCCGCCATCCCGCATCGACCACCATGTCGAAGCCGGTGGCGCGGGCGATCCGGTCGGCCCCGGCAAGGCGACGATCAAGGCCATGCTGAGAGATGCCGGAGGCGCTATGGGGGTTCGGACGCTCATAAAGCGCATTGACGCCATAGCTGACGCAATGGGCGAGAAGCGCCATGCGGCTTGCTTCGTCAAGTGCAGCGATCCAGTCCCAGAGCGCCGCTTCGTCGGAAGGCAGATCGGCCTTCCAGGCGTCGAAGCGCTCGCCGATCGCCTTGACCGACGGGCTGTCGGCGAGATCGGAGCCCTGCGAAGACAGATACCTGTGGCGAACGGAAACCTCCAGGCACCCGGTCGGCGCCGAGTAATGATAGCGCTCCATCACCATGCGGTGGAGCAGCGCCGTCATCGCGACGTGCGGGTTGCTGGCGAGCGCTTCCTGAAGCGCGACGGTGCGATAGGCGGTCAGCTCGATGACGAGCCGCTCCGGCAGCGGCTTGATCCCGTGGTCGTCATCCTCCTCTTCGGGTTCGGCCGGCTGGCCGCCGATGGTGATGACGGCACGCTGCACGTCGCCGTCATTTCCGCCGGCGACGATGGTGTTTTCGTTCTCACCGTCCCCGGCATCGGCCACCGGCTCGTCCTCGGCCCGGACATAGCCGCGCTCGATGACAGGCTCGCCGTCGCGGTCGATGCTGATGAAGACACCGGCGCGGGCGATCTCGGCAGGATCATAGATGATGGGGCGCTTCTCGAAGCCTTCCAGAGCGGCCTCGATCTCGCCGAGGCGCCGATCGATCTCGTCGGGCAGCTCGTCGTGCTCGGAATATTCCGATTCAAGATCGTCGTACTCGTTGCGCAATGCCTCGCGCGCGGCGCGCTCCTCGTCGGTGAGATCGGCGAAGCTGCCGGTGATCTCGCGAAGGCCGTTGTCGTAACCGTAGGGATGGCTGGTATCGACAGCGATCCACTTCCAGCCCTCGGCTGCCACTTCATCGGCAATGGCCTTCAGCTTCTCCGAAACAAGGCGGTCGAGAAGCGCCAGGTCTTCGAGCCAGCCGCCATCGTCCTCGGAAAAGAGGTCGCGCAGCATTGTGCCGCCGGCCTGCTCATAGGCGTCCACGCCGACGAAGCGCACGCGCTTGTCATCGGTTGGAACGGTGGTCTCGGTCAGGAGCTGGCGGACCTGCCAGGGCTGGACATTGTAGGAGCGCTGGACAGCCTCCCAGACCTGTTCCTGGCGGGCATGGTCTGGATTGACAGTGAACGCCTCCAGCATCGCCAGCGGCATGCCATTGCGCGCATAGACTTCCAGAAGTGCCGGCGAGACCGAAGCTAGGCGCATACGCTGCGTGATGTAGCGCGGCGTGGTGCGATAGGCGTCAGCGATCTCCTCCTTCGTCATGCCGTCGTCGAACATGCGCTTGAACGCCCGGAACTGGTCGAGCGGATGCAGGCCGAGCCGGAGCATGTTTTCCGCGAGCGAGTCGTCGACGGCCGAGGTCTTGGCGTCGGTCTTCTTGACGAGGCAGGGAACGAGGCCATCGGCGGGAAAGCGTCCGGCGTCGACCAGGCGCGCGATCGCCCGGAAGCGCCGACCGCCGGCCGGGGTCTCGAAATCGCCGGTCTCGTTGCCGTCGGCATCAAGGATGGCGCGGACATTGATGCCCTGCACGATGTCCTCGCGGCGGTCGATGTCGTGGGTGAGATCGTCGAGACCGGCCTCGACGTCGGTTTCGCGGACGTTGCTGTCCGAGAGGCGGATGCGATTGAAGGGAATGTCACGCGAGCGCGAGAAGACGATCATCGCGACGGCAGGCTTCTTCGACTTCCTGGCAGCTTTGGCCATGGTGGTTTCTCCGTGACGGGCGGCCGAGACCCTCTCTCGACCTTCCAACCCGTCACGAAATCCCGAGCCCCTCTCTCACTCTCGACCGGGCCGCGGGCGCGACGCTACCAGTCGAAGCGCTGCGGTCTCTCCGCATTCACCCGGTATTTCCGGCGCAACGCCAGGATCGCCGCCTCCTGCCGGTCGATCTTGCGCCGGAGCCGGTCAAGATCCGGCCCCGCAACCATCAGGAGCCGATCGAACACTCGCCGGTATTCCGCCTCGTCCGCGCCGGTCCACCGGCTCATGCGCCGGTGGTAGTGCCGGGATTTCGGGCGGAGACGAATCGTCTCGCCTCCGGCGCGATTGCTGAGTGCGCGTTCCGCAAGTCCGAGATTGCGCCGCGCATCCGCAAGCGCGTCCTCCATGCGCGCCAGCAGCGAAAGCAGACGATCAGGAGGCATCATCGCGCGGCCCTCCCTCATCAGGCGGGCCGAGATCGAGCACGTCCTGAAGGAAGCGCGGCGGGATATCCTCCTCCGGCCCCTGCCAGGCGATGCGGCCGTTCCTCCAGATCGTGACGAAGCCGCCCCCGGTCGAGCGGACGGGGAGCGGCTTCGCCTCGAAGTTAAGGCATCCGAACTCGGCCGAGGTGGCCGAGAACACGGGGCTTTTGCGACCGGGCAGAAGCACGCGATCACAGGTGCCGGACGGGCGCTTCACGCGGAGGCTAGAAAGGCCGAGACGGAACCATTCATAAGCGCGCTGTTCGTTTTCCGGCGGCGCGTCCCAGTGGATGCAGTGCTTGCACTGGCCGGAGCGCCGGTCGACGGGCTCGTCAAGCGGCGGCCCGCCATTGTGTCCGCGTTTCGTCGGCCCGATCATGACGGGCCTCCCATGACGACACGCTGGACCACGACGGGCCGCGTCTCGGTCGCCTGCGCCAGGCGCTCGATCAGCGCCAGCTCGGCATCTGAGCACGCGCCGCGCACCTCGATTTCGAGCCGCTGGGCGGCGTTGGCGTGATGACACGCGGCGATGTGGACGTTCCCGCCCGTTTCGACCGGGCGCAGCCGCGACTGGAGAAACAGGATGCCGGAGCCGAGATTGCCGCAGTAAAGCAACTCGTCCACGTCCGGCGCGCTCGAACCGATGCCGGCCTTGCGGCCGCCGATCCGGCGGAAGGCTTCGCCGAAGGTCGACGGATCGCGGGTGATCCGCGCAGTTCGCTCCGGATGGAACTGCCATGGCGGGCGCCAGGGATCGAGCTTGCCAACCGCGATCTGGTGCAGGTAATCGGCGAAGCTCGCCGGGTCGGCCGGATATGGGCAGGTCCGCCAGATCTCGCGGACACGGGCGCGCAGCCTGTCGGGCAGCGCGAAGAGCCGGGCGCGACCCTTCCGCCACCACGCGGCCCGCTGGCCGCGACGTTCGCGTTCGGCCTCGTCCCACCAGACGGCGCGGCGGGCCATTTCCTCGTCGACGCCGTGCTGTCCGGCGGCGATCTGGTCGGCGAAGAGCGGCAGCGCCTCCCGTTCGAGGCGCTGCTTGCGAAGAAACGCCGCACGCTTGCGCGACGTGTCACCATAGGGTTCGGGTCTATGCCAGCGGCGGAAACGCATCAGACGCCCTCCCGCCGCGCACGCGCCGCGGCATAGATGATCCGTTCGGCGCGGCGGATGCTGCCGGCTTCCCGTGCAGCCTCGGCCCAGACCGAAATCGGAAAGTCGCCGGAAAAGAGCGTGTCGCGCTCGATGCCGAGTCCGAAAGGCAGGCGCACCGAGGCCATCTCCTCCAGAGAGAAGTAGCCAAGTTCCGGCTCGCCGAGATCGGCCAACCCAAACAGGATGTCGCCGTCGGCATCGAGTTCGGTCGCCAGCCAGACGCCGGCGCTGAGAGGGTTGAAGAATTTGACGACCGGCACATGATCGGTGTCGCGCTGGCGGCCATTGGCGAGAAGCTGCGCACGCAGCTCGTCCGGCAGGAGGATCATGCTGCCCTCCTGTCGATAACGGTCTCGGGCGTGGCAGGCCGCTGCTCGTCTTCCGGCAGGAAGGACAGCAGCCAGTCGGCCGCCTTGCTCGCCTGGGAGGCCGCGCGCACGATGGCGCGGGCATCCTCGCGCATGGCCTCCAGCCAACTGCCGATGTAATCGGCGTGGCGCACCGTCGGCACGATGCCGAGAGCGGCGCAGCTAAAGGCCGAAATTTGTTCGGCAATTAGCTCCTCGAAGGCGTATTTCTTCGAGCCGAACGAGCCGGTCAGGTCGCGATTCAGCCGGCTGTGATGGCCGCTGGAGTGACCGAGTTCATGTAGCGCCGTCCGGTGCCAGTTGATCGGCTCGAAATACGCCTGGGGCGGCGGGACCATCACAAAGTCCTGCGACGGGACGTAGAAAGCCCGGTTGCCGCCGATGCGGAAATCGACGCCGGTCGCCTTGATGAGCGCCTCGACCCTCGGCTCGATCAGGCCGGGCGGTGGCGGCGGCGCCACGGTGGCGATGTCGTCGGGTAGCCCGTCGCATTGCGCCACGTTGAAGACCGTAAAGCGCTTCAGGAACGGGATGGCATGCGCTTCCTCGCCGGTTTCGCGTGCGCGGCGCTTCTCGTCCTCGGGTGTGAAGCGGTCGGCATAGACGACCGTGGTGCCGTGCTCGCCCTTGCGGACATGGCCGCCGAGCGAAAGCGCCTGCCGGAATGTGAGCCAGCCCTGGCAGGGAAAGCCTTTCTCGATGACAGCGCCCCAAAGGATGAGCACGTTGATGCCGCTGTAGCTGCGGGAGGTAGCGGCGTTTTTCGGCAGGCCGAGCGGCGCCTTGGCCGCCGACGTACCCCAGGGCTGCACCCAGGGCACGCGACCGGCCTCCAGCTCAGCTATGATTTTGGTGGTGATTTCGTCATAGAGGTTCGTCCGGTCCGAGCCGGTGCGAACGCTGCGATCATGTCTGGACATCGCGCTTCTCCGCGACGGGCGCCGGAAGACTCTCCTCCGGCCCTCAACCCGTCGCGGCAAAACCCGTCCGCACTCTCACTCTAGGGGGGCGTTGCGGGGAGGCTCCCCGCAGAAGGGGGTGTGCCGGCGACCGCAGCGCCGGCCAGGGGGAAGGCGTTCCCCTCCCCAAATGCCGAGGAGATCAACGTCTAAGGGTGCTGCCCCGACTGACCGCTCGCCCAGTGGATTATCCGACGAAATGTCCGGTCAGGTGCCCCACGCATCAATCACGGTATCGAGGGGAAATGGCGTGCTACTCTTTGACCATTCATGGAACGGAGCTGCAGTCTGGCTGTACGGACCCGGATCAGGCCGGTCGAACTGTACGCGTGTAGGGATATGGAAGGCACTGCCGAAAACAATCGCCTCACCGGAGGCTAGGATGGTCACCTGATCCAACAGTCGCCGCGCTTGCATGGGGATGATCCGGCGGAAATGGTCGATATCGTCGGGGTTCTGAAGCCGGTGGCTGATGAAGTTCGCGCATTGGCTGATGATGGTCTGGCTGATCTCGCTCGGCCGCTGGCTGGCAATGATAAGCGAAAGACCGAATTTACGTCCTTCCTTTGCGATCCGTTCATAAGTAAGACGCGCAAGGCGATGTCCCCGATCCTCATCGGATCTGGCTGGACGAGCATAATTGTGTGCTTCCTCGAGCACCAGAACCCAGGGATTCCTGTAGCGCGAAGCCGCCGGCAGCCGCTCACGCGCCTCCAGCAACACACGGCCGATTATCGCACAGGCGTAGGGCAGAACCTCGTTGCTGAGCATGGAGAGGTCGAGAACTGAAACCTTTGGTCCCATTGCCGCACCAAGCCCGAAGCGCCGGAACCAGCCTGAAAGATTCTCAATTTTCGTGTCGGTATCCTCGTAGTTGAGAAAGACCCGCCACCGTTTATCATCCAAACGAGTCTTGAGGCGCAGTTTCAGCGTCGTCAGATGGGCGTCAACGCGAAACGTATCCTCCTTCGAGACCGCGCGGTTGATAAGGGAAGGATCGGTCAGGGTAGCCCGGCCAATTGGCAGCGGGGAGTCGGCTGTTCGCACTCCGGCTTCTGCAGTCGCGCTCCCTCCCACAATCTTACTGCGGATAGCGTCCTTGAGCTTTTCCGCCTCGGCCGCAATTGCGGCTTGGTTGTTCATGACCTCAGTGTTGAAGTCGTTGGCGAGGCGATGGCTCTGAAACAGCGCCTCGAAGGCTACGGTATCAATGCCGGTATCTGCCAGATGCCCTGTCACAGCATCACAATGAGAACCTGCTGCCTTTTTCTTGATCTTGGTCAGCTCGCTGAGAAGCTGATCGAGCGCGCTCATAGCGTTTTGGAGGGAGTTCATGTTGACAGCGGCCGCGGCATCGCCGCCCTTGGCGATCGCCCACCAATCTTTCAACACAGGCTCTTGGGTCTGCTCCGCAGCACTGAGCCAGGCACAGATTTCTTCGGCATTCATGAACCATAGAGGGAGACTGAACTCCTTGCCATTCAGATAGATACGGTCTGGCAAACGCGCAGCCGTTGCCGCCGTTGGGAAGGCTTTGCCGTATTCCCCATTTATATCCAGAATGAAGACGTGCGGTTCCTCGGCCGCGCCATCCAGCGCCTTCATGGCTTTCTGAATCAAGCTCGTTACGGAGAAGGACTTTCCCGAGCCGGTATTACCCACGATAGCTAGGGGCCGCGAAAACAGGTCATTGTAGGAAGCGCGCACGACGTTGCGGGCCTGACCAGTCGGAAAGCCTATTCTGAGGTCACTGTCGAAGTCCTTATCTTCGTAGTCTTCCGGCTTATTGCGGCGGGGAGGAATCTCGAAGACCGCCCGTAATATGTCGGGCGATCCGATCTCGGCCGGCGTATCGAGCGTCGGCAGAACGGAAATGCCTGGGCTAAAGGAGAGTTCATCGTCCGCATGCTCGATGGTGCCCAGCAATTGTACGCTGGCGACGCGGCGCGGCTTCATCAGTTCGAGACTGAGATCATCGCCGCTGTTCGGATCGAAGGCCTCGCGGGCCTCCAGATCGGTGATGATGCCGATGACGGTCTCCCCCGCTCCGAGCGAGAAGGTCAGGTAAGCATTGATCGCGATCGCGACCTGAACGCCATCCAGAGTGGCACGTAACGCCGAACGGGTTTCGGGGAGCAACTCCACCTTGACCCGAAAACCCTGGACCGAGACGATATGGCCGACAAGCCGAGGATTATCCATCTAAGCCCCCACGCCGGCGTTTGGATCGGTTGGCGTTTCAGAGGAGGCAATCTGTTTCTCGAAACGCCGCAGCCGCAGGAAGTCGTCGAGCCATTGCACGTCGGGCATCACCGAGGTCGCAAAGTCGTCGAACGTCGCTAGTGTGAAAGGCGCGGCGGCGAAAGCATCTGTCGTGGGGCAGAGAACGAAGGCGCGTTTGCCGAGATCCTTGTAGCGTCGGATGCGTTCGATGACCGGACTTTCTGGATTGGGTTCGATTACCAGCATCACCAGCGAAGGATTCATCAAGGCATTCTCGATGATCCGGCTGACATGCTCATCCCCGAACCCATAACCGAGGACGAGCAAAAAGGTTTGGGGAATGCCGAGTCGAACCTGGAACGACCGGAACAGATGCGCGTAGGGCATGGTCAGCGTCTGCGCGAACTTGTTGGCGGTGGGCAGGATGCCTACCGAGGGCGTCTTGTCAGCCAGTGGCACGAGTGCCGCCGCCTTGTCCGCCGGACTCTTCGCTGCATAGGACTGGAAAGGCGTCAGGTCGGGATGACGGGCGCGCATTTCATCGCCCTGCTCGAACCAGTGGATCGAGCCGTGCAGCTTGTAGAAATGCAGAAACTTGTCGAAACGGCGGACACGGCCTTCCGCCACCTCGCCGGGATAATAGATGTCGAGCCCATAGACGGACGGATCGAAGCGCGCCGCCGCGCGCCCCGTGAACCCATCGAAGTACTGGACGCCCAGAAGTTCCAGCGCCTGTTCGAATAGGGTGTCGTAGTTCAAGGTGAAAAGATGGGTTCGCCCGAGATTGCTATCGCGGGCAACCAGTTTTGATAGAAACGCCAATTGGGGTGCGATCCCCTTCGCCGAAGTCGCGGACGTGGTGTCCGGCAGTGATAGCGCACATTCCGCGAAGATGGCGATCCGCAGGCGGCGAACGAACCAACCCAAATCGGCGGTATTTGGGGCCGGCGTTTCTGGCCAAGTGACAGCAGAAAACGGTGCGCCTGCAGATTCGGCGACGACCAAGGCGTTGGCGACGAAGGACAGCCATGCCTCAAAACCGATTGGTGCACCGAGAATGTCCGCAAACGCCACTGCATTCTTCCGCGATTGTATGATGGGCGCGATCGAGGGCGGGAGGTCGGGCAGCGCTTCAATGGTTGCGAGAACGTCCTTCTCCAGGTTGGCCATGGTCTTGCCGCCTGCCGAGACCGAGGTGCCCGATCCCGTCAGGACGACGAGATTCTCCATACGCAGCCATTCCGAGATCAACGCCTGTAGACGAATGCGCCCTTGCTTCTGATCAAGCCCGGAAAGCAGATCACCAACGCCGCCGCCCTCCGTAAGGCCAATGAGCTGGTATTCTATCGGCACAGGTGCCGCTGTTGTCATGTCTCCTCCCCCTCTGCTCCACGGCGCAAGGGGTTGACAATCTGAAGCCCCCTGAAATCCTTTTCGTTATCTGTGACGACTACGCAGTCGTATGCTCCCGCGATCGCGGCGATAATCATATCGAGTCCGCTTCGTGGACGACCCGCCGCCTTCCCTTCCGCCATCAATCGCGCCCAGATGAGGGCAGCTTTTTCATCGAACGAGAGAATGCGACCGGCAAACAGTTCCTGTGGCCCTTCCGGTCCCGAGAACCAGGCATCGAGCGCATCGCGCTTTTTCCCACGCGGCTTTTCCAGAATGCCACGTCGGATCTCAGCGATGGTCAACGTAGTGACGAAAAGATCCTCGTCCTGCTGCGCAGCCATCCAATCCAGAAGGGTTTCGGATGGCTGCGGTTTGACGATGTTGCTAATGATGTTGGTGTCGAGAAGATAACGCGTCACAGATCGACCCGGCGCCCTTCTTCGCGTGGACGCGACAGATCGAGATCCGCGCCGACAAGGGGGGAACGGCGAAGGGCAGACAGGATGCCACCGGATTTTGGCGGCTCACCTGCAACAAGGGCCGCCTTGACCGCAGCCCGCGCCTTTTCCGCTTCCGGCCCCTCCTCCGCCAGTTGGCGAGCAAGCGACCGGATTAGCTCGCGGTCGGATTCCAGTGCTAAGACCTCGAAGCGCTTGAAGCCACGCTGCGTCAAGCGTGCCCGGTAATTTTCGATCGCTCTCTTCTGTGCCGCATTGCTCATGACGGGCCTCCGTGCTATATCCTGACATATAGCCGATATTGGCCTTGCAAACAAGGGATGTCAGCGATGCCTTGGGCCGCCCACCGCAGTGAGGTAATGCAGAAGAATACTGTGCATTTGCGCCAGTATTTTCCATATGCTGCGGTACGAGGGAATACGCCAGACTTCACCGAAGCCGCCGAGAACAGGCTATTTGCCGCCCAATATACGCGTGTTATGTCAATTGCTTACACTGATATTTGGGTGAATGCTTGGATGTATGACCTCACGATCAATCCAAGCGTCGGCGAAGATGACAAGGAACGAGCGCGAAGCGCTGCTCGAATCCCTGCTCATCGACGAGCCGGAACTGACCTTTACTCCAAGGGGCGATCCCGACCCGCGGCTTTTGCGTCTGGTCGACCTTCTGGCGCGGCAGGCGGCACGGGAATGTTACGCGGAAGAAGTCAAGATGACGAGGCGACGGGGAAAGCGCACCTCCTGATGCCGAAAGGAGAGGTGCATTGAAGGTCGCGATCTACGCCCGCTACTCGTCCGATAATCAACGCGACGCCTCGATCGCCGACCAGTTCCGCATGTGCCGCCTTCATGCGGTGAAGCAGGGCTGGCATATCGTCGAGGAGTATTCCGATCACGCGATCTCTGGTTCGTCTCTGCTGCGCCCCGGCATCCAGGCCCTGATTTCCGACGCCACGCGCGGGCGTTTCGATCTGATCCTGGCCGAAGCCATGGATCGGCTTTCGCGCGATCAGGAGGACATAGCGGGCCTCTTCAAGCGCATGTCTTATTCCGGCGTGAAAATGTTCACCCTCTCCGAGGGTGAAGTCTCGCATCTGCATGTCGGGCTCAAGGGCACGATGAACGCGCTGTTCCTGAAGGATCTGGCCGACAAGACCCGGCGCGGACAACGCGGCCGGGTCGAGGCGGGCAAGTCGGGCGGCGGCAATTCCTACGGCTATGACGTGGTGAAGAAGCTGGACGCTAACGGCGAACCGATCCGCGGCGATCGCACGATCAACGAAGCACAAGCCGAGGTCGTGCGCCGCATCTTCCGCGACTATGCCGCCGGCAAGTCCGCCAAGACCATCGCCTTTGCCCTGAACAGGGACGGCATCGCAGCTCCTTCCGGCGGCGATTGGGGTTTCAGCACCATCAATGGCAATCCGAAGCGTGGCAACGGCATCCTCAACAACGAGATGTATGTCGGCAAGATCGTCTGGAACCGCCAGCGTTTCGTCAAAGACCCCGATACCGGCAAGCGACAAGCCCGCCCCAACCCGGAATCGGAATGGGTCATTCAGGAAGCGCCGGAACTTCGCATCCTCGACGACGATCTCTGGAACGCCGTGAAGGCGAGGCAGGGCGAGAACCGCACCGAGCGCAACGAAAGCGGCGTCGCCGACGTCCGAACGATGAACTATCGCCGCCGGCCCAAATATCTGTTTTCGGGCCTGACCAAATGCGCTTGCTGCGGCGGGGGCTATTCCGCGATCTCGGCCACCCTAATCGGCTGCTCGACGGCCCGCAACAAGGGTACCTGCTCCAACCGGGTGAACATCCGCCGAGACGAGCTGGAGACGCGCGTGCTGAACGCGCTGCGCACCAAGCTCGTCGATCCCGTCATGTTTGCCCGCTTCTGCGAGGTGTTCACGCAGGAGATGAACCGCCTGCGCATGGAAGGCCGCGCCGGCATCGCCTCGGCCGAGGCTGAGATCGAAAAGACCGACCGTGAACTGGCGAAGCTGTTGACCGCCATTAAGGCTGGCGGGCCGATCGAGGCCATAGTGGAGGATATGAAACAGCTGGAAGCTCGGAAAGCAGAGCTGAAGGCGTTTCTGGCCGAAGCCGAGGAGCCACCTCCTCTTTTGCATCCCTCGATGGCGGTGCAATACCGCAAGCGGGTCCAGCAGCTCTACGAAGCCTTGCAGCACGAGGAAGAAGAGAAGCGGGTCGAGGCGGCCGACATTCTGCGCACGCTGGTTGAGGACATCATCCTGACGCCTAAGGATGGCAAGATCGAGATCGACGTTCGCGGCGATCTCGCTGGCATCCTGACGATTGCGGCAGAACGCAAAAACCCCGCAGCTGGTAAGGCTGCGGGGGTATCGCAAGTAAAGATGGTTGCGGGGGCAGGATTTGAACCTGCGGCCTTCAGGTTATGAGCCTGACGAGCTACCGGGCTGCTCCACCCCGCGCCAGGGTGTTTATTTTGAACCGGTTTGGTATTTTTTGCGCATCGCGCTTACTAATCTGTTTTGTATTGGTTTGAGAAGATGATTTGATTTGTGTGCTTAGCAGACCTGGCAGCGACCTACTCTCCCGTGTCTTAAGACAAAGTACCATTGGCGCTGGAGCGTTTCACGGCCGAGTTCGGAATGGGATCGGGTGCAGCCGCTCCGCCATAACCACCAGGTCGGCGAAGAACACAAATATGAGAAGCTGGTTGTCTTTCGTGCAGATAATAAAACGATATCAGTTTAAACGTTTCGAAGCGTAGCTTCGCAAGGCCGACTGGCCGTCGCCGATGTTTCGGCGTGCTGTCCGCAGGCTAGCCTGACGTTAGTCAGGCGCTCAGCCGTAAGGACATAAACTAAACTAATATCTATCGAACTTCGTTCGATGGATATTGTAAATGAGAGTGATCAAGTCGATCGAGCTATTAGTACCGGTAAGCTACATGCGTTGCCGCACTTCCACACCCGGCCTATCAACGTGGTAGTCTTCCACGGCTCTGATAGGGAATACTCGTTTTTAGGTGGGTTTCCCGCTTAGATGCCTTCAGCGGTTATCCCGTCCGTATATAGCTACCCTGCTATGCCGTTGGCACGACAACAGGTCCACCAGAGATACGTCCATCCCGGTCCTCTCGTACTAGGGACAGATCCTATCAATATTCCTACACCCACGGCAGATAGGGACCGAACTGTCTCACGACGTTCTGAACCCAACTCACGTACCGCTTTAAATGGCGAACAGCCATACCCTTGGGACCTGCTCCAGCCCCAGGATGCGATGAGTCGACATCGAGGTGCCAAACAACCCCGTCGATATGGACTCTTGGGGGTCATCAGCCTGTTATCCCCGGCGTACCTTTTATCCGTTGAGCGATGGCCCTTCCACGCGGGACCACCGGATCACTATGACCGACTTTCGTCTCTGCTCGACTTGTCAGTCTTGCAGTCAGGCAGGCTTATGCCATTGCACTCGACGAACGATTTCCGACCGTTCTGAGCCTACCATCGCGCGCCTCCGTTACTCTTTAGGAGGCGACCGCCCCAGTCAAACTACCCACCATACACGGTCCTGGACCCGGATAACGGGCCGCAGTTAGACATCCATATAGATAAGGGTGGTATTTCAAGGATGACTCCACAATGGCTGGCGCCACTGCTTCAAAGTCTACCACCTATCCTACACATGTCGACACGAATGCCAGTGTAAAGCTATAGTAAAGGTGCACGGGGTCTTTCCGTCTAACCGCAGGAACCCCGCATCTTCACGGGGAATTCAATTTCACTGAGTCTGCGTTGGAGACAGCGGGGAAGTCGTTACGCCATTCGTGCAGGTCGGAACTTACCCGACAAGGAATTTCGCTACCTTAGGACCGTTATAGTTACGGCCGCCGTTTACTGGGGCTTCAATTCAATGCTTGCACATCTCCTCTTAACCTTCCAGCACCGGGCAGGCGTCAGACCCTATACGTCGTCTTGCGACTTCGCAGAGCCCTGTGTTTTTGGTAAACAGTCGCTACCCCCTGGTCTGTGCCACCTCCACCTAGTTGCCTAAATGGAGGTCACGCTTCTTCCGAAGTTACGCGTGCATTTTGCCGAGTTCCTTCAACGCAGTTCTCTCAAGCGCCTTGGTATTCTCTACCAGTCCACCAGTGTCGGTTTAGGGTACGGTCTATATGCAGGAGCTATTTCCTGGAACCGCTTCGCTGCCAGATCAATCCAATAAGACCTGACAACACACGCAATCCGTCACTACCTGCAGGCCCACGAATATTAACGTGGTTCCCATCGACTACGCCTTTCGGCCTCGCCTTAGGGGCCGGCTAACCCTGCTCAGATTAACTTTAAGCAGGAACCCTTGGACTTTCGGCGAGGGAGTCTCTCACTCCCTTTATCGTTACTCATGTCAGCATTCTCACTTCCGATACCTCCAGGATGTCTCACGACTGTCCCTTCACAGGCTTACGGAACGCTCCGCTACCACGCACATACGTGCATCCACAGCTTCGGTGTATGGCTTTAGCCCCGGTACATTTTCGGCGCAAAGACCCTTATTTAGACCAGTGAGCTGTTACGCTTTCTTTAAATGATGGCTGCTTCTAAGCCAACATCCTGGTTGTTTTGGGATCCTCACATCCTTTCCCACTTAGCCATAACTTAGGGACCTTAGATGGTGGTCAGGGTTGTTGCCCTCTTCACGACGGACGTTAGCACCCGCCGTGTGTCTGCCCAGTAGTACTCCCCGGTATTCGGAGTTTGATTAGGATCAGTAAGACGGTGAGTCCCCATAGCCCATTCAGTGCTCTACCCCCGGGGGTATTCGCTGGACGCTCTACCTAAATAGATTTCGCGGAGAACCAGCTATCTCCAAGTTTGATTGGCCTTTCACCCCTAGCCACAAGTCATCCCGATCTATTGCAACAGATATGGGTTCGGTCCTCCAGTACGTGTTACCGTACCTTCAACCTGCTCATGGCTAGATCACTTGGTTTCGGGTCTAATCCGACGAACTGAACGCCCTGTTCAGACTCGCTTTCGCTACGCCTACACCTACCGGCTTAAGCTTGCTCGTCAGACTAAGTCGCT